>NZ_JBSHAO010000077.1:0-30088 GCF_053611545.1 Streptomyces sp. NPDC054796
GCCCCCGCGGGGCCCGGGACCCGTACACGGCCACGTGCCGGAGGCGTCCCAGCGACACCGACAATTGTCCGATGGCATCCACCTCCGCCTCCCCGGTCTCCTCCACCCCACCCGCCTCCCGGAGCCCGTTCACAGCCCCCGGCGAACAGGGGCGGGGGCTGTGGCGCGCGTTCGCGGAGGTGACCGGGGGCGGGCTGCTGGTGGTTCCCTCCCATCTCGTCCTGCAAGACCTGAACGACACCTACGCCGAACCCCTGCTGCTCTTCCTCGGCACGGCCGTCCTCGCCCTGCTCGCGGTCCGCCGCCGCTTCCCCGCAACGAGCCTGCTGGGCGTGGCGGCGCTGCTGGGCCTGCTGCCCGCGGCCGGGCTGCCCGCCGCCGTGATCGCGTACACCACGGCCAAACACACGGCGGAAGCGCGGCGCCGGAACACGGTGCTGATCGCCTCGACCGTCCTGGCGATGCTGGCCTGCGCCGTCTTCGCCCCCCTCACCGAGCTCGGCGGCCACGCGTTCGGGCTGACGGTCGGCACCGTGCTCGCCGCCACCGCGCTGCTCGTGCCGGGGCTCGTCGGCGCCTCGGGCGGGCAGCAGGAGCGGCTGCTGCTGGCGCTGCGGGAACGGGCAGCCGCCGCGGAGACGGCACGCCGTCTCGCCGACAGCGAGTCCCGGATCCACGAACGGTCGCGGATCGCCGCCGAGATGCACGATCTGGTCGGCCACCGGCTCAGCCTGATCTCACTGCACACGGGCGGCCTGGAGATGGCGCTGCGGAACGAGTCGCCCGAGCTGCGCGACGAGGCGGCGCTCGTGCGCCGGGCCACCGGGGACGCGATGCGGGAGCTGCGCGAGGTGCTCGGCGTCCTGGGCCCGCTGGGCCGGGACGACACCGGGACCGGCGCCCTCACCGACACGACGGGCACCCGGTCCGACGTGGAGGCGCTGGCGGAGGAGTCGCGGTCCGGGGGCATCCCCGTCGACCTCGTCTGGGAGGGCCCCGACCTGGACGAGCGTCCGGCCCAGGTGCGGCGCGCGGTCCACCGCGTGGTGCGCGAGTCCCTCACCAACGTGCACCGGTACGCCACCGGAGCACATGTCACCGTGACGGTCACCCACACCCGCGAACAAGTGACGGTACTCGTACGCAACGGGCTCCCGCCCCAGGCCCCGGAGGCCGTCACAGGACTGGGCTCGGGGCGCGGCCTCGTCGGGCTGCGGGAACGCGTGACGCTGCTCGGCGGCACCCTGGAGACGGGCCCGACGGCGGCCGGGGGCTTCGCAGTGACGGCACGGGTCCCGGCACACCCCGACCCGTCGACGGTCCTCGCGAACGCGGACGCCTCGTCACCCGGGACACCCGGGACACCCGCGTCACCCGAGCCGCTCCACGCGCAGGGCTCCGACCGCACAGCGGGCCCTGCGGCCGGTGTCAGGCGCCGGGTGGTGAGCGCCCTCACCGGGGTGCTCGGGCTCTCGGGCGTCGGCGTGATGATCATGGGCGGGCTCCTCCTCGTCACCTCGGCCGTGGAGCAGCCCGGGGCGCCCGAGCCCGTCGAGCCCCGGGTCGGGATGTCCCGCCAGCGGGTGCTGGAGAGCGGGGCGTGGGACGACGCGACGGTGCGCGCTGCGGCGACGGGCCGCGAACCGGCGCGCCCGGAGTCCGCGACGAGCTGCATGTACCCGGTGGTGCCGAGCGACGGCTTCGTGCCCCAGGCCGAGGACGACGGCACCGGGCACACGGGGTCGTCCGGGCCACAGGGCCAAGAGGGCTCCGGCTCCGGCTCCGGCTCCGATTCCGGCTCCGGCCCGTACTCCGACGCGGGGCCCGGCCATCTGAAGATCACCCGGTACTGCTTCCATGGCGAAAGGCTGACCGCCATCGACCGTTTCACCGTTCCGGTGGTGTCGCCGGTGCCGCCCTGGAAGACCCCGTGACCGCTCCCCGCCTCCGGCGGCCGTCCGCCGCCCGGTACGGGGCCCGCCGCTCCGGGCCCGGCCCGGCCGGTCTCCGTCTTCCGGCAGAGGCGGGCGTCCGACCGCAGGACTACGCACGTGCCCGCCACCGACCTTCGGCAGGTACCCGATCCACCTCCTGAGACCGACGGTTCGCACGCGGACCGCGCCGAGGATGAATGACAGGCACAGCGCCTCGTCCCCCTCATCCCCCCCGTTGTCGTATCTCTGGAGCAGACATGCCGATGCAGGCCGCAGCCCCCGCGACCGCCCACCTTCCCGAGACCGCCGCCGCGGCCCGTGCCACCGGACTCAGCAAGGTCTACGGCGAGGGCGAGGCCCGGGTCGTCGCGCTGGACTCGGTCTCCGTGGAGTTCGGGCGCGGCCGGTTCACCGCGATCATGGGGCCTTCCGGCTCGGGCAAGTCGACGCTGATGCACTGCATGGCGGGCCTCGACTCCGTCTCCGCCGGCTCCGCGCGCATCGGTGACACCGAGCTGACAGGGCTCAAGGACCGGCAGCTCACGCGGCTGCGCCGGGACAGCGTCGGCTTCGTCTTCCAGTCGTTCAACCTGCTGCCCACGCTGACGGCGCTGGAGAACATCACGCTCCCGATGGCCATCGCGGGCCGCAGGCCCGACCAGGGGTGGCTGGACACGGTCGTGGCGACCGTCGGCCTCTCCGGGCGGCTGAACCACCGCCCGTCGCAGCTCTCCGGCGGCCAGCAGCAGCGCGTCGCCGTGGCCCGCGCCCTCGCCTCCCGCCCCGAGATCGTCTTTGCGGACGAGCCGACCGGCAACCTGGACTCCCGCTCCGGCGCCGAGGTCCTGGGCTTCCTGCGGGACTCCGTACGGGAGCTGGGCCAGACCGTCGTGATGGTCACCCACGACCCGGTCGCCGCCGCCTACGCCGACCGCGTGGTCTTCCTCGCCGACGGCCGTCTCACCGACGAGCTGGTCGCGCCGACCGCCGAGGGCGTGCTGGACCGGATGCGGCGCTTCGACACCGAGGGCCGCACGAGCTGACCCGGCCGCCCGCCCACCGGGTCGCCGCTGGGCAACCCGCCGGGCCGCCCGCCCCTGTCCACGTCCACGTACACGTCCACGTACACGCGTATCCGCGTATCCGCGTACGCCCCTCACGCATCCCTGGAGTGGGACCACCATGCTCCGTACAGCCGTGCGCAACGTCTTCGCGCACAAAGCCCGGCTGATCATGACGGCCCTGGCCGTCATGCTCGGCGTGGCCTTCGTCTCCGGCACGCTCGTCTTCGGCGACAGCGTCGCCCAGGCCCTGCGCGGTGCCTCCGCCAAGAACCTGGAGGGCGTCGCCGTATCCGTGCAGGGCGACTCCGAATTCGCCGAGGAAGGCGTCGGCGAGGACCGTCACACGGCGCTCACCAGCGACCTCGCCGAGAAGGTGCGCGCGCTGCCCGGCGTCGCCTCCGTACGCCCCACCGTCAACGGCAACGCCACCCTGGCCGCCAAGGACGGCGAGCCGCTGAACACCGACAACACCTGGCAGAACCTGGCGCTCAACTACGCGCCGGACGCGCCGGACGCGCCGAACTCCCGGCACGGCGACCCCGGCGGCAAGGACAGCCAGTTCCCGCTGGCCGAAGGGCGCGGCCCCGCCGACAACGGCGAACTGGCCCTGGACCGCCGTACGGCCGAGAAGGCGGGTTACCGCGTCGGTGACACCGTACGCTTCGCCACCGACGGGCCCGCGCTGACGAAGAAGCTGGTCGGCGTCGTCGACACCGACGACCCGCGCGTAACGGCCGGCGGCAGCCTGACCCTCCTGGACACCGCGACCGCGCAGAAGCTGTTCCTCCAGCCCGGCCAGTTCGACGAGCTGACGGTCCGCTCGACGCCCGGCACCGACGAGGAGAAGCTCACCCAAGAGGTGCGCGCCCTGCTGCCCACCGACGGCATCACCGTCACCAGCGGCACCACGCTCGCGAACGAGCAGGCGGACCAGATCGCCAAGAGCACCGAGTGGCTCACCCGGATGCTGCTCGTCTTCGCCGGGATCGCGCTGTTCGTCGGCGTCTTCATCATCGCCAACACCTTCACGATGCTGATCGCCCAGCGCAGCCGCGAGACCGCGCTGCTGCGCGCCGTGGGAGCGTCGCGCCGTCAGGTCGTACGTGCGGTCCTCGTCGAGGCGGGGCTGCTCGGGCTCGTCGCCTCCGCGGCCGGGTTCGGCCTCGGTCTTGGCATCGCCGCGCTCCTGCGCCCGCTGCTCAACGCGAGCGGCGCGGGCATGCCGGGCGGCCCCCTGGTGGTCTCAGCGGGCACGCTCGGCTGGTCCCTCGCCGTCGGCGTCGGCGTGACGGTGTTCGCCGCCTGGCTGCCGTCGCGCAAGGCCGCGAAGATCGCCCCCGTCGAGGCGCTGAGCAGCGTCGACCAGGCGCCGAAGAAGCGCGGCATGGTGCTCCGCAACACCCTCGGCGGGCTCCTCACGAGCCTGGGCGTCCTCATCATGCTGTACGTCTCCACACAGGACGACGGCGCGGAGGACAACCTGATGGCCGCCGCGGCCGGTGCGCTGCTGACGATGACGGGCATGATCGTGCTCGCCCCGCTGCTGTCCCGTCCGCTGGTCTCGCTCGCGGGCGCGGTCACCACCCGGCTCTTCGGCGTCAGCGGCAAGCTCGCCAAGGAGAACGCGCTGCGCAACCCGCGCCGTACCGCCGCGACCGCGTCGGCGCTGATGATCGGGCTCATCCTGATCACGGGCATGTCCGTGGTGGGCAACTCCATGGAGACCGCCCTCAAGAAGCAGGCGGTACTCGGCCTGACGGCGGACTACAAGGTGTCCAACGCCAGCTACGAGGGCATCGACCCCGCTCTCGGCGCGAAGGTCGCCGAGACCCCGGAAGCGGCGAGCACGGCATCGGTCTCCACCACGTTCCTGGAGACGCGCGGCCAGGCCGTCACGCTCACGGGTGCGGACCCACGGGAGCTGAGCAAGGTCACCGACCTGAAGTTCAGCAGCGGCTCGCTCGACGACGTCGGCCCGGGGAAGATCGCGCTCAGCGAGGAGTGGGCCAAGAAGACCGGCCTCTCGGCGGGCGACACCTTCCAGGGCACGGTCGGCTTCGACGGCGACAAGAAGAAGCTGACGGTCGTCGGCGTCTACGAGGACACCCGCGCCGTCGAGGAGGCCGTGGGCGCCACGGCCGACGTCCTGCCGTACGCCGCGGGCAAGAAGCTCGACAACATCCTGGTCAAGGCCGCGCCCGGCGCGGACATGGACGCCCTCGAACACGACATCCGCACGGCCCTCGGCAACAGCCCGCTCCTCCAGGTGCAGGACCAGGAGCAGTTGACCAAGGCGGAGTCCAGTGAGATCGCCACGATGCTCAACATGATGTACGGGCTGCTCGGCATGGCCGTCGTCATCGCCGTCCTCGGCGTCATCAACACCCTGGCCATGTCGGTCTTCGAGCGTACGAGGGAGATCGGGCTGCTGCGTGCCATCGGCCTCGACGACAAGGGCGTCAAGAAGATGGTGCGCCTGGAGTCGGTGGTCATCTCCCTGTTCGGCGCGGCCCTGGGCATCGGCACCGGCGTCTTCCTGGCCTGGTCCTCCGGCAGCCTCATGGGCTCCTCGGTGACGACGTACGAGACGGTCCTCCCCTGGGGCCGCCTGACCCTGTTCCTGCTCGTGGGCCTGGCGATCGGCGTCCTGGCGGCGGTCTGGCCCGCGCGCCGGGCGGCCCGCCTGAACGTGCTGCGCGCGGTGACCACGCAGTAGGCGCCCCGGCCCGGGCCCGCGCCCGGTGACGCCCGGTGGCCTCGCGAACGGTTTCCCCGAACCGCTCGCGAGGCCACCGACGTTCCGCGCCCCGCGCCCGCACGGCTCAGGCCCGCAACTCGCCCCCCTTGACGGCCGCGACGAAGGCGGCCCAGCCGCCCAGGGGGAACGCCAGCACGGGGCCGTGCGGGACCTTGCTGTCCCGCACGGGGACGACGGTGGCGAAGTCGTCGGCAACTTCGACGCACGCGCCGCCGTCCGAGTTGCTGTAAGAACTCTTGCGCCACGTCACAGAGTTCAGATCGATGGTTCGCACGCTACTTCCTCCAACATGCGCAGGACGAGCTTCTGCGACTCCGCAGGGGACAACGCCAAGTCGCGCACTGCATCGTAGGCGCCCTGCAACTTCTCAACAGCAGCACTCTGCTCGATCAGGTCACCCCGGAGCGCATTCTCGGTGTATGCCACCGTACGTCCGTCAGAGAGCCGCAGAAACCACACATCAGTGCCGTCCAAGCCGTACGGGCCTGCGCTGAACGGCAGCACTTGCACAGCGATATTGGCCCGCCCCATGCTCTCGGCCAGGTACTCCAACTGCCCCTGCCACTCAGACACATCGAGCAGCGCCGTGCGCAGCACCGACTCGGAATGGATCGTACGAAACCGGGGCGCGTCCTCCCCCTCCAGCAACTCCCGTCGGCCCATCCGGGCCTCGACCTGCTGCTCCAGTTCCTTGCCCCGGAGCCCGCCAGCGGCCAGCACCTCCCGCGCGTAGCCAGGGGTCTGCAACAACCCCGGCAGCACGCTCACCGCGAAGTGCCACAGGCTCACCGCTTCCGCCTCCAGCGCCATGTAGCGGCGGTACCGCTCGCGGAACTGTGTGCGGTCCCCGGCTGCCACCTCCCACAGGGCGAGCAGCAGTCCCGGTGTCCCGTAATACGTGTCGAGTGCCTGGACGACGTCAGGGCTGCCGAGGGTCTCACCCTTCTCCATCTTGCCGAACAGCGACCAGTCCCAGCCGAGACGCGTGCCGAGTTGCCGCAGGCTCGCCCCTCTGCTGACCCGTAGGTTCCGCAGTTCCTCGGCGAACCGCTGGCGAGGCTCCTGACTGCGGCCGGTGATGACGCGTCGCTGCGGCATACCGCTTCCTTCCCGAGGGTGCTGGGGGTGGTCGGCGTGGAAGGTGTGGAACCACCGCCGCACGCAGGGGAAGCACGATCCCGACCACGCCGTGGCAGGCCACATGCGGGCGCATTCTCGTAACACCCGCACTACGCAGCGTAATTCGCGCAGCGAGGCGGGGTCAGGGAATCGGCACGATCACACCCGTCACGAGGACGCTCATGAGCCCTACACCACCCCTCCCCCACGACCGCACTGCCGTCGGCCACCACACCGTCGTCGTCACGGGCGACCCGGAACCGCCCCGCACCCCCACACCGCAGGAAGCCCTCGCCGCACGCGACGCGCTCGCTTCCGCGCTCACCCAGGCGGGCATCCAGCTCCCCGCGATGGACGTCCGCACCCCGTGGGCGGAGGACCGCGAGGGGGAGGCGCGCTACGCGCTCGTCCACCTCGGGGTCTGCTCCGCGCCCGTGGCGATGATGCTCGCCGACGTGATCATGAGGGGGCTCGCCCGGTGACGGAAGAGGCCCCGCTCCCCGTCGTCGGAGAGGCCGTGCACGACACCGTCCAGGACCGTTTCGGCCGGGTGAGGGGGCACGAGGGGCCGTATCTCCAGCTCCGCCCGTTCGCCGGTGGCCGCGAATGGGACGCGGACCCGGCGCGGGTCCGCGTCCTGGCCCGGGACGAGCTGCTGCGCGTCCTGGTGGCCGAGGCCAACGCCCGCAGCAGGGAGCGCATCTGACGGCGGCGTCCACTCCTGGGCACCGGATCACGCCCCGGTCTGGGCCCATCCCCGCATGCGCGGGGAGCAGCGGGAGCTGGCCGATCTGCCCGACGTCGAGGCGGGTCCATCCCCGCGTGCGCGGGGAGCAGGCTCGCTGGCCTGGGCGTTTCACCGGTGGCGGGGCCCCTCTGAGCAACAAGTGGAGACTCGGACATTTCCGCCACCCGGTCGAGCAGTCACCCGTACAGGGAACTCAGCGCTGCCCCCGGCCCGCCCGTACCGGACGCCGTGGATCCTCGATGTCGACGGTGAAGGAGAGGTCCGCCGAGGAGTGGAACGTGGCGTAGCCGTCGGAGAGGTCGATGCCCTCCTCGAAGGGGTTGGAGTCCGTGAAGAAGACCACCCAGCGCAGCGAGTCGTCGGCGCGGACGCGGGCGAAGAAGCCCTCGGAGCCCCAGGAGCCCTCGCCTCCCCAGAGGAAGCCGCCGTCCTCCAGCGGGACCTCTTCGAGGGGCATGAGGGTGGTCAGCCACTCGGGGTCCTCCGCGATCACCTTCGGTGCGTCGAAGGCGTCGCGGACGCCGAGGCAGCCGAGGACGTACGGGTCCCGGACCACGTCGTAGGAGCCGCCGTCCCCGGGGAAGTGGAGCGCGTCGCGGACCGGGAGTCTGCGGTCGGTCCACAGCTCGTCGATCGTCGTCATCGTCCTGGGTACCCTTCCTGCTTCTGCTCTTGCATCTGCTGCCTCCGCTCGGCCGGCGTGAGGTGCTCAGGGCGTTCCTTCAGCCCGGTCTCGGGGACCGGTTCGCCGTTCGGGCCGAGGTTCTCGGGGCGGTTCCTGCGGTCGTTGAAGGCGTCGCCCCAGGTGTTGTACCGCTTGCCGGGGTACGGGTCGTCCGGGTTCACACGCTCCACCGGGACACGGTATCCGCCCTCCATGTTGGCGTTCGCGTGGCGGGCGCCGTCCAGGCGGCGGTTGTCGTAGCTGACGAGCTGCCCGTTCACGTCCATCACCTTCAACTGGGTCTCCCGGCCCTCCCAGTCCCAGAACTTGGGGTGGCTGGGGTCGGTGATCATCATCTTCTCGCCGTTGTTGTGCGGTGACACGGAGCGCTGGGAGAAGTTGACGTCCTCCGGATCGACCCACTCGATCTTGCCGTCCTCCCAGGGGTTGAGGCCGAGGGGGTCGGTCCAGGTGTGGGGGTTGTGGACGTACGTCGCCGGGTTGGGTGCCGGGGTGAGGCCGAGGGGGTCCGGGGTGGTGTAGCGGGCGGTGGTGGGGTCGTAGTAGCGGTGGTGGTTGTAGTGCAGACCCGTTTCCGGGTCGTAGTACTGACCGGGGAAGCGGAGCGGGGTGTAGGCGCGCGCGTCGGCGTTCCAGGTGGTGCTGCCCCACAGCGTGGTGCGCGTGTGCCAGACGACCTCGCCCTCTTCGGAGACCAGCTCCGTGGGCGTGCCGATCAGATCCGTGGCGATGGCGAAGAAGCGGCTGTCGATCTCCTTCTGGGTGCGCGCGTCGGTCAGGCGCTCGGTCTGGGTGAGCGGGGTCCGGCCGTCGTGGTCCCAGGTCAGGGTGACCGGGTGCGCGTGCTCGCCGGGGCGGCTGCTGGTCTCCTCGCACAGCAGCGGCCCGTCCCAGGCGAAGTCGGTCCGCTCGACGACCGTCTCGCCGTCGGCGGCCAGTCGCTGCTTCGACGTGCGGCGGCCCAGGGGGTCGTAGGTGTAGCGCCAGACCGTGCCGTCCGGGGTGGTGACCTGGGTCAGCCGGTTCTCGGCGCAGTACGTGTAGTGCCAGGTGGCGGGCTTCTTCGACAGGCGGGTCCTGGTGCGCTCCAGGAGGCGGCCCGCGCCGTCGTACCGGTAGCGGTTGGCACCGGCGCGGGTGAGGGTCGTGCCGGTGTACGCGCGCTCGCCCCGCGCGTCCGGGGCCGCGTGCCGGTCCGGCCAGGAGGCGGAGGTCTGGTTGCCCGCGGCGTCGTAGGTGTAGGACTCGCGCCAGCCCCTCGCGCTCGCCCCCGCGACCCCCGTGCCCTTCGCGGCCCCTGTGGCCCCCGTGCTCCTCGTGGTCCCTGTGACCCCCGTGACCCGGCCCGTCGCGTCGAGTTCGAAGGCGCGCGGGCCGCGCAGGGTGTCGTCGACGGCGGTGAGATAGCCGTCGGGGCGGTAGGTGTAGGCGCGGCTGTTCAGGGTGCGGTCCCCGGCCGTCAGCTCCTGTCCTGTGAGGCGCCCTGACAGGTCCCACTCGGAGGTCAGCCCGAGCATGTCCCCGATCCGCCGCCCCACCTCCCGGCCCAGCTCGTCGCGGGTGAAGGACACCTCGTGGCCGTGGGCGCTGAGCCCGGTCAGGCGGCCCGACGCGTCGTGGGCGTAGGTGGTCACGGCCCCGCTCGGGGTCGTACGGCGCACGCGGCGGCCCTGCTCGTCGTACGCGTACGTCATCGCGCGGCCGTTGACCAGCTCGGTCTTGACCCGGCCCGCGCGGTCGTACTGGTAGACGAGTTCGCTGCCGGGCCCGGGCCCTGTGGCGTGGACCAGCCGCCCCGCCGCGTCGTACGCGTACGAACTGATCTCGCCTGCGGCGTCCTTGCGGATCACCCGGCCCATCTGGTCCCGCTCGTAACGGATCTCCTCGCCCAGCGGGGTGGTGAAGGCGGTGAGCTGTCCGGCGCCGTCCAGTTCGTAGCGCACGGTGCGTCCGTCGAAGTCGGTCTCCGAGACGACGCGGCCGACGGCGTCATAGGTGTACGACCAGGCCAGACCCTGCGCGTTGGTGACCTTGGTGAGCCGGGCCGAGGCGTCGTGCTCGAATTCGTAGCGCGCGCCGTCCGGGTCCGTGCGCGCCTTCAGCAGGTCGAAGTGGGTGTATTCGTAGCGGCTCGTGTGCCCCGAACGGTTCGTGTGACTCGTGCAGTTGCCCTGCCCGTCGTAGGTCCAGCTCTCGGTGGTGCCGTCCGGGTGCGTGTGACGGACGAGTCTGCCCGTGACGGTCCACTCCAGGCGGCGGGTCGCCCCGGTGGGGTCCGTGATGGCGGCCGGGCGGCCGAAGGCGTCCCGGAGGTAGTGGGTCACCTCGCCCCGCGGCCCCGTGACCCGCACGGGCAGCCCCGCGGCGTTGGTCCGCACGCCGATGACGGCGCCCAGGGGACTGGTCACGGAGACGATCCGGCCGCGGTCGTCGTACGCGTAGCGCGTCGTCTGCCCGCAGGGGTCGGTCGAAGCGGTGCAGTTGCCGCGTTCGTCGTACTCGCGCCGCGACCGCGCGCCGTCGGCGTCGGTGTACTCCACCGGCAGCCCGCTGTCGTCGTAGCGGATGCGCTGTTCCGTGCCGTCGGCGCGTACGAGGACGGTCCGCCGTCCCTCCTCGTCGTAGCCGAAGGTGGTGGTGCGGCCGACGGCGTCCGTGGTGGTCAGCACGCGGCCGTGCTTGTCGTGGGTGAAGCGGGTGGTGCGGCCGAGCGCGTCGGTGACGGCGATGGTGCGGCAGCGGTCGTCGATGAGGTGGCGGGTGCTGTGTCCCGCCGCCGTGGTGAGCACCGTCCACCGTTCGCCGGTGTCCGGGTCCGGGCGGCCGTAGCTGATGGTGAGCTGGTGGTGGCCCGCCTCGCCGCCCTCGGCGACGACGCGGTTGTCGTCGTCGTAGACGTAGTCGTAGCGCCTGCCGTTGGAATCGGTCCAGGCGATGATCCGCCGCTCTTCGTCGTACTCGAAGACGGCCCTGCTGCCCTCCACCTTGGCCGACTCGGTCAGATTGCCCGCGGCGTCGTACGCGTAGGAGATCAGCGGCTGGTCCGAGCCGCCCGGTCCCGCGCCTGCCAGGGCCAGCGCGGTGACCCGGCCCCCTTCCGTGGCGATGGTGAGGTGGTAGCCGCCGGAGTGGACCAGGGCGAGAGGGGTGCCGGAGCCGTCCTCCGCGCGGTCGTAGGTGAGGGTGTGGCCGTTGCGGTCCGACAGCTCCGCCAGCCACGCGGTGCCGTCCGCACCGGATTCGCGGGATGCGGCGCCCCCGCCGGGTTCACCGGGTTCGCCGAGTTGGCCAGGTCCACCGGGTTGACCGGGTTCACCGGGTTGGCCGGGTTCACCGAGCGCAGGCTGGTGGGGTGCGGTGAAGTGCCGGACCAGGCCGGTGTCCGGCTCGGTGAGGAGGTAGTCGCCGTCGGCTGTCCGCTCCAGCAGGCGGCGCTCGGCCCCGGTCTCCGGCCGCACCGGAAGTCCTGGAGCCGGGTGCGGATACGCCTGCAACTTGCCGTCGGCGGTGACGTGGACGACGCCGACCGGATCGATCTCCAGGCGCTCGTCCACCGTCGAGGACCAGCGGGGGCCGAAGAACCGGCCCCAGGTGTAGCCGGAGTCGACGCGCCGGGTGAAGGCCAGCGGCAGCAGGCCAGGCAGCACGACGTCGGTCTGCGGCAGATACATCCTGCCCGTCGCCAGATCGACCGGGTCGGTCTCCGCGTCGTCGGGAGTGCGGTCCGGGTGGTGCGCGTCAGGGCCGTCGTGGGTCAGGCCCCTGCGGCCCGCCGCGGCCAGGTCCCCCGCGGTGTCGGCCAGGCGGGCGGCCTTGACGCCCGCACCGGCGCCGCCTGTGGCGGCCGTCAGCGCCAGGTCCGGCAGGAGCCGCCCGAACCCTTCGGCCGGGTCCTTCATGAAGTCGGAGAGCATCTGCTTGCCCGCGCCCATCGGGTCGTTGGCGACCTGCACCAGACCGGCGGCGGTGCTGTTCAGATTGGTGACGTACTCGGCGGGGTGGGTGAGGTTGTACGGGTCCACCGGGTTGATCTGCCTGGCGAACGAGTTGATCCCGGCCAGGCCCTTGACCACGCCGCCCGCGATGTGGGACTGGATGCTGCCGTACTCGTAGAGGGCGTCCATGGCCTGCTCGCCGTACTCCGGCTTCGGCGGCGCCAGTTCCTTCGCGGCCTTCACCGCTTCGAGGGCCGACTCGGCGGTGGTGTTGCGCTGCCGACGGGCCTCCGTCAGGATCTCCTGCGCCTCCTTCATCAGCGCCTCGCCCGGATCGGTGCCGGACGGGCGCGACGGGAGGGAGGACGGGTCACGCTCGTCGGCCGGCTTGGCGTTGTAGGCGGTGGCGGCCTTGTTGTAGGCGTCGCAGTCCTTCGCCCAGGCGGTGGACTTCTCCTCGCCGCGCTTCCACTTGTCGATCGCCTGCTGCGCCTGGCCCTGCGCCCACTCCACGGTGCCGACGAAGCGCTCCAGTGCTCCGGCGGCCTTCTCGCAGGCGTCGGCGCCCTTGCGCCACTTGCCGGGCTCGACCTCCTGCTTCTCCCGGAACCTGTCCGCCGCCTTGCCCTTCAGCTCGGACGACTCCAGGCCCTTCATGCCGCTCGCGACGGTCTCGAACGCGCTCTGGAAGTCCCGCAGATGCTTGATCGTCGAGCGCACCTTGCTGGGGGAGCCGTGGATGAGCTTGGTCTTGTCCTCGGTCTGGCCCAGGTCCAGTTCGTCGACCTCGGCGCCCATCCGGTTGGCCAGGGAGCCTGACTTGTCCCGCACCCAGTCGGCGGCCGAGTCGAAGCCCGCGTCCTCCAGGCGGTCCGCGCCCCAGTTGCCGACCGTCTCCACGACATCGCCGGCGCCCTCGACGAACCCCTCGACCGCGTCCTCGACCGAATCCGGCGTCAGATCGCTGACGACGTCCCCGAACCCCATCGGTTACCCCCAGTCCCCATGGCGTGGTTGGTGCTGTTGTTGCCGCTGCTGTGCTGTTCCTGCCACTGCTGTGCCCGCTGCTACTGCCCCTGCTGCTGTTGCTGCTGGGCGCGTTCCTCGGGCGAGGGTCCGAAGAGCTGGTCGCGGGCCCGCTCGGCGTCCTCGTCGGAGATCCCGACGACGTCGTTCATGAGGTCGGTACGCATTCCGCCCATGCCGTCCTCGGTGAGCGAGCGTCCGGTGTCCTTCCACGTCTGGCCCATCTCGTCCCCGGCCTGCCGCCAGGATTCAGCCGACCAGTCGGGCGCGTCCGGCGTCGCGATGTCCGACCAGGACTGGTTCTGGACCTCGTCCTCGGAGGCGTGCGGGTTGCCGATCAGGGAGTTCAGGCCGACCTTCAACGTGCCCGCCCAGTACTGGTCCTCCTCCCACAGCATCCCCGCCGACAGGCCCAGCCGGACCGCGAGCTGGTTCGCGTCCTGGAGCAGCGCGCGCACGCCCCACTCCCAGCGCTCCGCGAATGCCTCGAACTCCGTCGACAGACCGTGGTGCCCCGTCTCCATGCCGGTCATCGCCAGGGAGTCGAAGCCCTTGCCGGTCTCCGCGCCCGTCGCGTCGTGGATCTCTTTCAGCTCGGCCATCGCCGCTCTGATGCCCTTGGTCAGGCGGTCGATGGTCTCCTTCGGGATCTGGAGGTCCGCGTCACCCATGGCGCCGCGCCTTCCCCTCGTGCCGCTCGGAGACTCGTCCCGCCAGCGCAGTCGCTTCCCTCACCGGAACTCCCCCAAGTCCTCGATGGCCTACGGACCCGCACCGCCCGCACCGCCTCAGCCATTCTCAACCGTTCTCAGCCTGCACATGAACCACGCGCGAGACAAGGGAATGGTTGCACGGCCACGCTAAAGGGACCGTGAGCCTGGGGCCCCTGGGGCCGTTCCCACGGGCGCGGGCGCGGGTGCAGGGGCGGGTGCAGGGGCGATGGCGGTCGCCCGGTCCCGTAGAGACCGGCCCGCAGTGCCTCCGCCCCGCCCCGTACCTCACGCCTGCCGATGCCGCGGCAGAAGGCTCAGACCGCCGACCGGGCCAGTTCCCACACCGTGCGGGCCGTACGGGCGCGGCGGTACGGCGACAGCGCGGCGCGCAGCCGGACGACCTCCCCGGACACCTGTGCCGAGGCCAGGTCGGGCAACAGCTCGAAGAAGGCGCACGCCTGGGCGCAGGCTTCCTCCAGTTGCCCGGTGCGCAACAGCACCCTGGCGAGCCGGGCCTGCGTCAGCGCGCGGCTGCGGCACTGGCTGTCAGGGCGTGCGGCCAGCGAGGCGTGGGCGGCACGCACCGCGGTCTCCCGCTCGCCGAGCAACTCGAACACCGCGGCACGCTGGTAGTCCAGGGCACACACCGGATAGGTGGTGAAGGGGCCTGCGCTGTGCCGGTCGCCGTTGTGCCGGTCACCGGGCCGACGGTCGCCGGTCTGACGGCCACCGGTCTGACGGTCACCGGACCGACGGTCGTCGCCGGGGTGGCACTCCTCGGCGGCGGACAGGTCGGCGCGCGCCCGGTGGGCCTGGCCGCGGGCCGCGTGACAGGCCGCCCGCTCGACGAGCAGGTAACTCCGCACGGCGGGCGGCGCCTGCGCGTAGCTCTCCACCGCGGCGTCGGCCAGCAAAAGAGCGCGGCGCGACTGGTCCAGGCGACGGGCCTGGGTACTCATGGCGCGCAGAGCCAACGCGTAGGCGCCGCGGTCACCGGCCACGCGGCCGGCCTCGGCGGCGTGGCGCCAGTAAGCGTCGGCCAGGGCATGATGACCGGCGTCCGCGCTCATCCCGGCCAGCAGGAACACCATGCGGGACGCCTGGCTGAGCAGGGCGGCAGGCGGTGTGCCGGGGCGGCACGTCAGGCTCACCAGTTCCTCGGCGAGATGCGCCAGCAGCGGCGTACGGGCGCGAGCGCCACCGTGCCGCTCGGCCCACTCCAGCACCACTTCCTGGAGCCAGTCCGACGCGGAAACCGTCGCGTCCGTCTCCGCCGCCAGTGCGGAAGGGGAAGCGGGTGCCGGTGCGGGTGCCGGTTCCGGTTCCGGTGCTGCCAGTGGGCTGAGCCACCGTGCCGGTAACGCCTGCACCGCGGGGTAGGGCTGCGCGTACAGGTGGGGCTGCGTCTCGGCATCCGCGTCCGTCCGGCACAGCCGGACGAGGCCCGTCAGGACCGCCCCACGGCTCTGCGGGAGATCGCCGCCCCCTCCCCCGGCTCTGGCCAACAGGGTCGCGGCGCCAGGAGCGTTGGCCAGCCCGGCGTCCGCGGCATCGACGCCGCGCCGCAGCGCCCGCGACAGCACGGCCACCACCAACTGACCGGCAGGCGGACGCGGCTGAGTACCGGCCAGCCAGCGGGCGGCGGCGGTACGCGCATAGCTGACGGTCAAACCCTGCCGGGCCGCCTCGCGGTTGACCTCCCGCACAAGTTGCGCACCGCTCCACCCAACTTCACAGAGCAACGTCGCTAATCGACGATTGGGAGCGCGCGCCATCATTACCCACCTCCGGAAACCCGCCGACGAAGAAGCCCGGACAACAGCTCGCGCCCGGAAGCCCCACGCCGCCACACCTCGCCCACTGTCGCCACTGGCCACACCTCACCACGCCCCGCCGGACCAACTGCGGGGTGCTCTAGTAGGCATACCCCGTCGCGTGACACGGTCAGTCACAGGGGGCAACGCGGCAGCGGAGCAGGCGTCCACTGCGGCCGCGACGATGGGGTCATCCCCGCGCGTGCGGGGAGCAGCGACCGTGCCGTGCTCGACGCCGCGACAGCCCTCGCCCACGTCGGCGTCGAGCTGGCGACGGACGCGGCACAGCGGGAGCGGTGCCTCCGGCTGCTCGCCGACCGTCGAGCGTCGGCCGTGCCCCCGCCATGACGGCCGAGGCAGCCGTACCCCCGTCATGACGGCCGAGGCAGCTCACGGGCGGGCGCCGCGCCGCCAGCGCTCGGGGTCGATCCGGCCCGCGTAGAGGGGGAGTTCGAGCGGTGCCTGGCCCTCCGTGAACGGGTCCCACACCCGGGTGAGACCCGCGGTCCCCCGCGTGCGCACCCGTCGCGCCTCGGCGAGGTCGAGCACGTCGCTGACGACCTCCTCCGGTCCCGGCCCGGCCTCGGCGCGCGGGTTTCCCTCGGGGTCGACGACTACGCTGCGGCCGACACCGTCCGGCGCCGCCGCGTTGAGGCTGGCCATGAACACCTGGTTCACGATCGCGTTGGCCCGCGCCAGCACGACTTCCTGCGCGCGGTCGACGGTGGGCGTGCGCACCAGGTTCAGTACGAGGTCGGCGCCCTGCCACGCCAGGTGGCGGGTGGTCTCTGGGAACCACGCGTCGTAGCAGATCGTCAGGCCCACGCGTCCGTGGTCCGGCATGTCGAAGACGACGAAGCTGCCGCCTGCCGCCGTGGTCTCGTAGGGCCGCCACGGGAACATCTTGCGGTACTCCGCGACCCGCTCGCCCGTGGGCGCGTAGACGGGGGCCGTGTTGTAGACGCGCCCTTCGGCGCCCAGTTCGTAGACGCTGCCGGGCACCAGCCAGATGTCCAGTTCGCGGGCGAGGGCTGCCAGCCGGACGCCGCGCGGTCCGTCCAGCGGCTCGGCCGCTGCGGTCATCACCGTCTCGGGGTCCTCGTCGGGCCTGTGGCCGCACAGGTGCAGCTCCGGGTACGCGAGCAGCCGGACCCCGGGGTGCGCGGCGGCAACGCGGCGCACGTCCGCCGCGAACGCGTCCGGATCGTCGGCGGCGTGGTGCCGTGCGGCGGTCTGGACGAGGCCGATCGGCAAGGGGGTCGTCATCGCTGGGGCAGCCTTCCGCGCTGGGTGACGTCCAGGGGCGCGGCCGAGCCAATCACCGTGCCGCCCACGGGACAAGACACCTTCGTCCTGCGGTGTCCACAGGACGAACCCGGGGGCTGCCGCACCGGTGCCCGCCCGGCCCTCGCCCCGGAACACCGTGGTAGAACGAGGATCGTCGCGTCCCTGACGCGGATCACCGACTCGACAGGACACAGGAAACCCATGACCCTCAACCAGCTGAGGGCCTTCGTCGAGGCGGAGCGGCTCGGGTCGTTCACCGCGGCGGCGCGGGCCATGGACATCGCCCAGGCGTCGGCCTCCGAACTGGTGCGCCGTCTCGAAACGGAACTGGACGCCGAGCTGTTCGCGCGCGGCAGCCGCACCCTGACCCTGACCTCGGCGGGCCAGGAACTGCTGCCGTACGCGCGGCAGGCGCTGGAGGCCGCAGAGAGCGGAACCCGTGCGGTGCGCTCCCTGGGCTCGCTGGGCGGGGGAACCGCCACGTTCGGCGTGCTCCGCAACGCGGACTACTACCTGCTGTCCAACCTCGTGCAGATGTTCCACGCCCGGTACCCGTCCGTCCGGGTCCGGCTCGTGGGCCAGAACTCGGCCGAGACCGCGGCGGCCGTGGCGGCGGGACGGATCGAGGCGGGCCTGGTCGTCCTGCCCATCGACGACGAGGGGCTGACGGTGACCCCGCTGCTGCGCGACGAGGTGTTCTTCGTCAGCGCCAGCGAGGAGAGAACCCGCGCGCCGGTCACGACGGAGGACTTCGCCCGGGCGCCCCTCGTCCTCTACGACGCGCACTACGGGTGGCAGGACCCCACCCGGCGGCAGCTCGCGGAGCGGGCCCAGCTCGCCGGGGTCGGCATCGACCCGCTGATCGAGCTGGAACACGTCGAGGCCGCGCTGGGTCTCGTGGCCGCGGGAGTGGGCGACACGATCGCCAGCAGGGCGGTGGTCGCCGGCTCCGCGTTTCCCGCCGGGCTGCGCACCGTCCCGTTCGCCGACCCCCTCTACGACACGATCGCCCTGGTCAGACGGCGGGGGCATCCGCTGTCGCGGGCCACGAGGGAGCTGGCCCGGATCGCCGAGGACACCCTGCGCGAACTCCGTACCGACCTCGGCAGCTGACCGGCCGGGGCGCACAGGTGTGTGCGGGGCACCGGGGGGGGCACAGGGGAACCCTGTGGTTCGGACAGGAATCACCCCTCTAGTCCTGTGGCAGCGTGGCGTCTAGCGTCCTCGCCATGCAGATCACGCACGCCGAAGCACAGGCCCTCCCCCCGATCCAGTGGCTCAAGAAGCCGTCCGTGGACGGTCCCCCAGCGCAGCGCGACCCCGCGGTGGTCGAGCGGGTCTCGCGGATGCTGAAGGAGATCGAGACCAAGGGCATGGACGCGGTGCGCGCCTACGCCCAGGAGCTGGACGGCTGGTCGGGCGCCCTGGAGATCGAGGCCGCCGAGCTGAAGAAGTCGGGGGACGCGCTGCCCCCGGACGTCCGCACCGCACTGGAGATGGGGTACGAGCGCACCCACAGGTTCGCCGCCGCGCAGCGCGAGCACCTGACGGACTTCGAGACCGAGGTCGCCCCCGGAGTCGTCGGCGGCCAGCGCTACGTTCCCGTCTCCCGCGTCGGCGCGTATCTGCCCGCAGGGCGCTTCCCCCTGCTGGCCAGCGCCTTCATGACGGTCAACGTGGCGAAGACGGCCGGGGTGCCGACGGTGCTGGCGTGCACTCCCCCGTCCGGCGAGCACGGCGCGCATCCCGCCGTCCTGTACGGCGCCTACCTGTCGCGCGCCGACCGGGTGTTCGCGCTCGGCGGCGTCCAGGCGCTCGGCGCGATGGCCTTCGGGCTGCTGGGCGAGGCCCCGGTCGACATGCTGGTCGGCGCGGGCAACGCGTTCGTCACCGAGGCGAAGCGGCAACTGTTCGGCCGGGTCGGCATCGACCTGCTGGCCGGTCCCTCCGAGGTCGCCGTCATCGCCGACGACAGTGCCGACCCGGTGTGGGTGGCCGCCGACCTGCTGGGCCAGGCCGAGCACGGCCCCAACTCCCCCGCAGCGCTGATCACCACGTCGGAGCAGCAGGGACGTGCCGTGATGGCGGAGGTGGAGCGCCAGCTGGAGTCCCTGGCCACCCGGGACATCGCGGGCCCGGCGTGGCGCGACTTCGGCTCCGTCATCGTCGTGGACGACCGGGACGGCGCCGTCGCCGTGGCCGACGTGATCGCCCCCGAACACCTGGAGATCCAGACCGAGGACGACGGCCACTACCTGGAGAACCTGTCCAACTACGGCTCGCTGTTCATCGGGTCGTGGTCGACGGTCGCCTACTCCGACAAGGGCATCGCCGGTACCAACCACGTGCTGCCCACGGGCAAGACCGCCCGCTACAACGCGGGGCTCTCCGTCTCACGCTTCCTGAAGCCGCTGACGTACCAGCGCGCCGCGAAGGAGGGGACCGCGGCGCTGGCACCCGCCGTCGAGCGCATCTCGGCGTTCGAGGGGCTGGCGGCCCACGGCGCCACGGCGACGCTCCGCATCGACCGGATCGGGCGGACCTCCGGTGCGTTCGACGACGTTCCGGCCGCCCTGCGCGACCAGCTCTGACCCCACGTGTGCGGAGGCGCCGCGTCGGCCGCCGGCGCCGGCGCCGCGCCCGGTGCCGAAGCCGTCTCCGCCGCGCACGTCCGGCCCACGCACGCCCGGCCCACGCACACGCCCCCGTCCCCACCCGAGGTCTCTCATGCAGCACCGCCCGCCCGTGCCACCGGGGCCTGCCGGGAGCGAGAGCGGCACCGCTCTCACCCAAGGCCTGAAGGGCCGCCAGATCACCATGATCTCCATCGGCGGCGTGATCGGCGCCGGACTGTTCGTCGGCTCGTCCGCCTCCGTGACCGCCGCCGGGCCCGCGGCCCTGATCTCGTTCCTGCTGGCGGCGGCGCTCGTGGTGCTCGTCATGCAGATGCTGGGCGAGATGGCCGTGACCCAGCCCGACACGGGGTCCTTCTCCACCTACGCCGACCGCGCGCTGGGCCGCTGGGCGGGCTTCGCGATCGGCTGGCTGTACTGGTGGTTCTACATCCTCGTCATCCCCATCGAGGCCATCGCCGCGGGCGAGGTGATCGCCGGTCTGACGTCGGTGCCCAGTTGGATCCCTGCCCTCGCGGTGATCGCGGTGCTGGCGGGCAGCAACCTCCTCGCGGTGCGCAACTACGGGGAGTTCGAGTACTGGTTCGCCCTGCTGAAGGTCATCGCGATCGTGGCGTTCCTGGTGCTCGGCGTGCTCGCCGTCCTCGGTCTGCTGCCGGGCTCCGACACCCACGGGGTGTCGAATCTGTGGCGCCACGGCGGTTTCGCGCCGCACGGTGCCACGGCCGTCCTCGCCGGTCTGCTCACCGCGATGTTCAGCTTCCAGGGCAGCGAGATCGTCACCATCGCCGCCGCCGAGTCCGAGGAGCCGCGCAAGAACATCAGGAAGGCCGTCCGCGCCGTGGTCTGGCGTCTCGGCCTCTTCTACATCGGGTCGATCCTCATCGTGGTGTGTCTCGTCCCGTGGAACGCAGACGGCCTGGCGGCCGGTTCGTACCAGGCCGTGCTCGACCGGATGAACATCCCGGGCGCCGCGCGGATCATGGACGTCGTCCTCGTCGTCGCCGTGGGGAGCTGCCTCAACTCCGCCGTCTACACCGCGTCCCGCATGATGTTCTCGCTGGCCGGACGCGGCGAAGCGCCCGCCGCCTTCGCCCGCACCTCACGGGACGGAGTGCCCCGCAACGCGGTGGC
Source organism: Streptomyces sp. NPDC054796 (assembly GCF_053611545.1). Taxonomy (NCBI): domain Bacteria; kingdom Bacillati; phylum Actinomycetota; class Actinomycetes; order Kitasatosporales; family Streptomycetaceae; genus Streptomyces; species Streptomyces sp. NPDC054796. The sequence goes on from NZ_JBSHAO010000077.1 coordinate 20,851, forward strand.
GGCCTCCACCGTGGTCGGCGTGGCCGCGGTGATCGCCAACTACGCGGTGCCGGACGTCTTCTCGTACCTCATCGCCTCCAGCGGCGCCATCGCCCTGATCATGTATCTGGTCATCGCGCTCACCCAGTACGCGACCCGGCGCAAGGGCGGGCAGCCGGCCGAGGTCCGCATGTGGGGATTCCCCTATCTCACCCTCGCCACGGTCGCCTTCATCGCCGGAGCACTGCTGCTCATGGCCGTACTGCCGGGCCACCGGCTGGAACTGTGGCTCTCGCTCGGTCTCGCCGCCGTGCTCGTCGGTGTGGGCGTGCTGCGGCAGCGGCGGTCGGCAGACCGCGCCGACGGTGCCGCCCCAGCGCCCTCGGCCAAGGACACGGCGCCGGAACCGGAGCAGCGACCGGTGCGGGAACCGAAGCAGACGGCACCCCGGCCATGACGGATCAGCCGGCGCGGGCGTGCGTGGCGCGGGACACGAACTCGGTGCGCAGGACCAGGCGTTCCCCCGCCGGGTCGACGTCCTTGGTGATCCGCCTGACCAGCAGGCGCGCCGCCTGCCGCGACAGTTCCCGCAGATCGTGCCGGACGGTGGTGAGCCGGAACACCTCCCAGGCGGCCATCGGGAGGTCGTCGAAGCCGATGACGGTGAGGTCGTCGGGGACCCTGACCCCGGCCGCGAGGGCCGCGTTCAGGACGCCGATGGCGATGACGTCGTTGCCGCAGAACACGGCCGTGGGCGCCTCGTCCGCCTCCAGCAGCGCCGGCAGCGCACGGTATCCGGTGTCGTACTCGAACGCCCCGCGCACCACCCGGTCCTCCGGCAGTCCCACGCCCGCCTCGGCGAGCGCCAGCCGGAAGCCCATCTCGCGCTCGCGCCCCGTGGTGGTGTTGGCCGCGCCGAAGACACCGGCGATGTGCCGGTGCCCGAGGGACACGAGTTCCCGGGCGACGAGCCGTCCGCCGCCCTCGTTGTCCACGACGGAGGCGAAGTCGCCCGCCCGGCCCGTGTCGCGGTTGAGGAAGACGTAGGGCATGCCGCGCCGCTCCAGTTGTGCGGGCAGTCGGGAGTCGGTGGTGGTCGTCGCGAGGACGACGCCGTCCATCGACTGGTCCAGCAGCTTCTCCTCCGCGACCGCCTCGTCGGACCGCTCCGTGATCAGCATCATGCGGTAGCCGAGGCTGCTCAGCTCGTCGTGGAGCGGGGCGATGATGTGCGGGTAGAAGGGGTTCGTCAGATCGGTGACGATGACGCCGATCCGCCGTGTGGCACGCGTCGAGAGGGTGCGTCCGGCCTCGCTCGGCACATAGTTCAGCGCCTGCGCCGCGCGCTTGACCTTCTCGCGGGTGGCCTGGGACACGCGGGGGTCGTCGCGCAGGGCGCGGGAGACCGTGGGCTGCGAGACACCGGCCAGTCTCGCCACGTCGTGACTGTTGATCCCCATCGGCCCTCTCCTCGTCGCCACCGGCGCCGCGCGCCGGCGCGCCCCATATCAGTAACCCCACATCAGTATACGTATGCCGAATGCCGGTCCGCCGACCGTGCGGCCCACGGCCCTCTCCACCTCGCGACACCCGGCTACCCGAAACAACCTTGAGCATCCCCTTGACATCCACACGACCGACGCCTGTCATGGCGTACATACGTATTCACAACTAAGGAGCGGTCATGTCCGATGCCGTCGTCACCCCCAGCGAGCTGGCCCGCCGAACGGTGCGCCGCAGCGACTTCGTCTCCTGCAACCGGGCCTTCATCGACTGCCGCACGCCAGGCTCCGACCGCAAGGAGAACTACGCGATGATCGGCCCTGGCGTCTCCCAGTCCGCCGACCAGCACGTCAACCTCCGGCTGCCGCACGGCTACAACATCGGCGCCGCCGCCATGCCGCACGGCATCACCAACAACCTGCACCTGCACTACACGGCCGAGGTGTTCATCTGCACCGAGGGCGAGTACCTGCTGCGCTGGGGCGTCGACGGCACCGAGGGCGAACTCACGCTCAGGGCGGGCGACATCGCCTCCGTCCCGACCTGGATCTTCCGCGGCTTCACCAACACGGGCCCCGACGACGGCTGGCTGTTCACCGTGCTGGGCATGGACGACACCGGCGGCATCATCTGGGGCCCCTCGGTGCTGCGCGAGGCACGGGAGCACGGTCTGCGCCTCACCACCGACAACGAGCTGATCGACACCGTCGCGGGCGACCCCCTGCCGCCGGAGTCCGAGCTGGTCGGCCCCCTGGCCCAGGAGCACATCGACCGGCTGCGGCACTACACCCCCGAGGAGATGAGGCGCCGCATCGCCGCCGCTGACGAGCTGGTGTTCTCCGAGCACCCCTTCCTCGACAGCACCCTGCCCGGCGGCGGCGCCCGCCTGAGCTGCGTCATCGGCTACGGCATGACCGAGGACCCGCACCAGGAGCCCCGCGTCTTCAACCCGCACGGCCACAACGTCGCCTGGCTCCGCGCCGACCCCGGCCAGGGCGTCTCGCAGCACCGCCAGCACGAGACCCAGACGCTGATCGTGAAGGACGGCCTGTGGGAGGTCACCCTCAACCGCACCGACCCCGTCTCGGTGCGCCTCGGCCCGCGCGACATGCTCTCCGTCCCGCAGGACGCCTGGCGCACCGTGCGCAATGTCGGTGACGGGCAGGGCGACCTCCTCGTGGTCAACTCCGGCGACGGGCGGGTCCGGCTGGAGTGGGACGACGAGGTCCTCAAGAGCGCGGCGGACGCGGGCCTGGGCATCGACCACAACGGCTACGTCGCCCCGTACGCGCTGCTCCCCCGCTCGGCGCGCTCCTGGTGACCGGCGTGCCGCACACCGACACCGGGGAGGCCGGCCGGCCGCCGCTCGTCGTCGTGCCCGGGATGCTCTGCGACGCGAGCCTGTGGCACGACGTGGGCTTCCCCGAGGGCCACGACGTCCACCACGTCCCGCTGCGACGGCCTGACATCGGGGCGCTCGCCGAGGACGTGCTCGCCACGGTCCAGGGCCCGTTCGTGCTCGTCGGGCTCAGCCTGGGGGCCATCGTCGGCTTCGAGGCGCTGCGCCGGGCACCGGAGCGCGTCGCGGGCCTGTGCGTGATGGCGGCCAACGCGGGCGCGCCGCGCCCCGAGCAGTACGCGGCCTGGCGGGAGATGGACGAGCTGATCGCGGACGGGCGGTTCGCCGACGTCGTCGAGCGGACCCTGCCTGACATGTTCCCCGACCGCAGCGCCACACCCGAGGGCGCACGGCGCTACCGCGACATGGCGCACGCCGTGGGTCCCGCCGCGGCGCGTGCCCAGCTCGCCGCGCAGGCGACCCGCGCGGACGCGGCCGGAGCGCTGCGGACGGTGCGCTGCCCCACCGTGGTCCTGGCCGGGGCGCGGGACACGCTGTGCCCGCCCGCCTTCCACCGGGCGATCGCGGACGCGGCCCCCGGAGCCCGTCTGACGCTGCTGCCCGACGCGGGACACCTGCTGCCGTGGCAGCGGCCCGACGCGGTGAAGGGCGCGCTGCGCGAACTGGCCGCGGCCATCACCGGGACCACCGGGACGGCGCCCCAGGGCGCCGCGCCCTCCGTCCCCTGAACACCTTCCGAACTCCCGGACCTCCGAACTCCCCCTTGCCCCTTCACCAGCAGTGGAAGAGAGCCGTCATGCCCCGACACCTCAAGTCCCCCGTGCCAGCGGCGCAAGTGACCGCGGCCCGCGCCGATGTCGCCGAGCGCGTCCGCGTCATCCTCGACGACGTCCGTGAGCACGGCGACGACGCGGTCCGCCGGTACTCCGAGAAGTTCGACGCCTGGAGCCCCGCGTCCTTCCGCCTGAGCCCCGACGAGACCCGGCGGATCGTCTCCCAGGTGCCCGGCACGGTCCTGGACGACATCCGCTTCGTGCAGCGGCAGGTGCGCACGTTCGCCCAGGCCCAGCGTGACGCGCTGGGCGACGTCGAGATCGAGACGCTGCCCGGCGTCCACCTCGGCCACCGGCACGTCCCCGTGTCCGGCGCGGGCGCGTACGTGCCCGGTGGCCGCTACCCGCTGACCGCTTCGGCCCATATGACGATCGTGACCGCCAAGGTGGCGGGCGTCCCCCGCGTCGCCGCCTGCACGCCGCCCATCCGGGGCGAGGTACCCGCCGCGACGGTCGCGGCGATGCATCTCGCGGGCGCCGACGAGATCTACCTGCTGGGCGGCGTCCAGGCCGTCGCGGCGCTGGCCGTGGGAACCGAGAGCATCGGGCGCGTCCCGATGCTCGCCGGCCCGGGGAACGCGTATGTGGCGGAGGCCAAGCGGCAGTTGTTCGGCGAGGTCGGCATCGACCTGTTCGCCGGTCCCACCGAGATCCTGGTGATCGCCGACGAGCACGCGGACCCGTTCGTGGTCGCCGTCGACCTGCTGTCGCAGGCCGAGCACGGTCCGGACTCCCCCGCCGTGCTGGTCACCACGTCCGAGGAGCTGGGCCGCGAGGCCGAGCGGCACATCGAGCGGCTGCTGCCCACCATGCCCACCCGGGACTTCGCCGCACCGGCCTGGCGCGACCACGGCGAGATCGTGGTGGCCGACACCCTCGACGAGGCGTTCCGGATCGCCGACTCCTACGCCGGCGAGCATGTGGAGGTGCTGACCGAGAACCCGCGCCAGGCGCTGGAGAAGATGCGGGACTACGGCGCGCTCTTCCTCGGCGAGGGCACCTGCGTCTCCTACGGCGACAAGGTCATCGGCACCAACCACGTCCTGCCCACACGTGGCGCAGCGCGCTACACCGGCGGCCTGTGGGTCGGCAAGTACCTCAAGACGGTGACGTACCAGGAGGTCACCGACACCGCGTCGTCCGCGCTGCTCGGCGAGGTGTGCGGCCGGGCCGCGCGCGTCGAGCTGTTCGAGGGCCACGCACGCTCCGGCGACGTCCGCGCCGCCAAGTACGGCGAGGGCGCCCTGCCGTGGAACGAGGAGGGCGCCGCATGAGCCGCCGCGCCGCACCACTGGGCGGGCGCACCGCGCTCGTCACCGGGGGAGGCAGCGGCCTCGGCAGGGCCATCACGAGGTCGCTGCTCGCCGACGGGGCCCGGGTGGTGATCACGGGCCGCGACGAGGCCACGCTCAAGGAGACCGCGTCGCGGCTCGGCCCGCACGTCTCGCACCGCGTCTGCGACGTCTCGCGCCCCGACGACGTCGCGGAGCTGGCCCGGAGCCTGGCCGGTGAGGAGATATCGGTCCTGGTCAACAACGCCGGGATCGCGGGCCCCGTGGCTCCGCTGACCGAGATCACCCCGCGGGACTGGGACGAGGTCTTCGACGTGAACGTGCGCGGGGTGTTCCTGATGTGCCGGGCCTTCCTGCCCGCCATGACCGCGCGGGGCACGGGCGACATCGTCAACGTCGCCTCGGTTTCGGGCAAGCGGCCACTGCCCCGGCGCACCCCCTACTGCGCGTCCAAGATGGCGGTCATCGGTCTCACGGCCACGCTGGCGGCCGAGGCGGGCCCTTCGGGCGTCATCGTCAACTCGCTGTCCCCCGGGCCCGTTTCGGGGCCGCGCATGGAGCGCAACTTCCGGCTGGAGGCGGAACGCACGGGCAGTACGTACGCGGAGGCCGAGCAGGCGTTCACCGCCCGCTCGGCGCTGGGCCGGATGGTCACCGAGGACGAGGTGGGCGAGGCCGTCAGTGCGATGCTGCGCATGCGCGGACTGTGCGGGGCCGACATCGACCTCTCCGCGGGGATGGTGGCACGGTGACGGCACGGAGCACGCCGCTCCCGTCGCGCCGCGGCCTCAAGCGGCGGCTGGCGGACGGCGAGCGGCTGCGGGGCGTCCTGCTGCGGCTCCCCTCGGAGACGCTGGTGGAGATGGCGGGTGTCGCGGGGTTCGACTACGCCGTCATCGACTGCGAACACGGGCCTGCCGACACGGCGCTGCTCCAGCAGCACCTGACGGCCGCGGCGGCGCACGGGCTCGACGTCCTGGTCCGCGTGGGCTCGGCCGAACCGGCGCTCGCGCTGCGCTGCCTCGACCTGGGCGCCGCCGGGCTGATCCACCCGCACGTGGACGGCCCCGAGGACGCCGCGCGGGCCGTGGCCGCCAGCCACTACCCGCCGTGGGGAGAACGGGGCTTCGCCACCTACAGCAGAGCGGGCCGGTTCGGCACGGTCACGGCGGCCGACCATGTGGCCGCGTCCCGCGAGACCCTGGTCGTGGCGATGGTCGAGACGCGGCGGGCCTGCGAAGCCGCCGACGCGATCGCCGCCACGGAGGGGGTGGACGCGGTCCTGGTGGGCCCCGCCGACCTGGCAGCGGACTGCGGCTTCCCCGGACCCGGCGTCGTCGACGGGCTGATTGCCCGCGCACACGACGCGGCACGGGCCAACGAGCGCGCGGTGATGACCATCGTGCCGGGTCTCGACGCCGCCCGGGCCGCCGAACGCCAGGGGGCCCAGCTCGTCCTCTACAACATGGCCCACGTCCTCATGGACACCCTGCGCTCCCTGGCCGCGCCAGGGACGACGAGCACGGCCGGGACGACGGGCGCGGCCGAAGACCCCGTCTGACGGCCGGGCGCCGGGCACCCCCGACGACCACCCCGCCGGGCGCCCGCCCGTCGGGGGGAGGCGTCGTGCGCCCCGGGACTGTGCCCTCCGGCCCCCGGCTTCCCGGGCCGCCGTTTCCCGCCTGCGCGACCCCTTGACGCCCCACACCGGGGCCCTTAGCGTTCACGATCAATTCATACGTATGCACTCCCCTGCACCCCTCATCCCCGCGCGATCGGAGAAGCCATGTCCGCCGCAGCGCCACCCAGTCCAGACGTCGGCACTCCCCCGGCCGACCCGCACAAGCGGAAGGCGATACGCAGAGCCATCGGCGCGGGCAGCATCGGCAATTTCGTCGAGCAGTTCGACTACGGCCTGTACGGCTACATGGCGCCGATCATGGCCCCGGCGTTCTTCCCCGAGAGCGACAGGACCGTGGCGGTACTGGGCACGTACGCGATCATCGCCGTCGCCTGCCTGTTCCGCCCGCTGGGCGGCACCCTCGTGGGCCGCTGGGGGGACAGGGTCGGCCGCAGGAAGACGCTGCTGTGGACCATCGTGGCCATGGGCGTGGCCACCGCCGCGATCGGGCTGCTGCCCACGTACCAGCAGATCGGCGTCGCCGCGCCGATCCTGCTCCTGCTGATCCGCGTCGTCCAGGGCGCGGTCTCGGGCGGCGAGTACGTCGGGGCCGTCGCGTTCATCGTGGAGTGGGCGGAGCCGAACCGGCGGGCCTACTACACGTCGTACGCGTCCAACAGCTGCTTCGTCGGCACCCTCGCGGGCGCCGGTACGGCCGCCCTGACCAGTTGGGTCTTCGAGGGCGAGGCCCTGGACTCGTACGGCTGGCGCATCCCGTTCCTGCTGGCGATCCCGCTCACGCTGGCCGGGATGTGGCTGCGCCGTCACATCGAGGAGACCCCGGAGTTCGTCCGCGCGACCGAGGAAGGCACGAACGTCGTCAAGTCGCCGATCCGTGAGGCGCTGCGCTCGCAGTGGCGGCCGATCCTGGTCTACTGCGGCATCTCGATCATGCTCGCGATCCTCTCCTACACCTGGGTCACGTTCTATCCGCAGTACCTGACCGGCACGCTCGGGATGCCGCGCTGGATGGGCCTGGCCTCGAACGCCATCTCCATCGCCGTCCTCATCCCGGCCCTGCCGCTGGCCGGCATCCTGTCGGACCGGATCGGGCGCAAGCCCATGCTGGTCACCGGCGCCATCGCGTGCATCGTGCTCGTCCCGGTCGCCTTCTGGGTCGGCGAGGGCGGCACCTTCGGGACGGCCGTGGCCAGCCAGCTCATCTACATCGTGCCGGAGTTCTTCCTCACGGGCATCGTCACGGTCTGTGTGGCCGAACTCTTCTCCACGCGTACCAGGTTCAGCGCCGGAGCCATCGCGTACAACAGCTCGTTCTCCATCTTCATGGGCATCACGCCGTTCGTCGCGACGCTGCTGGTCAGCACCTTCGGCACCATCTACGCCGTCTGGGCCTATCTGGCGGTGGCGGCCCTGCTGGCCCTGGTCGTCGTGAGCGCCTTCATGACGGAGACGTACCGGAGCCAACTGGGCGCCGACAAGTTCGCCCGCTAGCGCGGCGGGCGGCTTCCCCGGCCGCTCCCCCAACTCGCCCTCTACATACGCATTCAGATCACTACCGGAACGGAAACACCATGCCCCTGGACCCCGTCGCCCACCTCCCCTACAAGGACCCGGACGACTTCATCCGCGAGGTGACCGACCGCATCTGGGTCGACCGCGACATCGCCCACATCGTCGACAACTACGAGCCGGACTCGATCGTGCACACCAGCCTCGGCACCGTCGTCGGCCGTGACGGTGTCATCGAGGGCACCACCATCCGCATGGGCGAGACCCCGGGCCACATCGGCCAGGCGGAGGACGTGGTGTGGGAGGCGCGGGGCAACGACGCCTTCCTCAGCTCCCACCTGGTCTTCTCCGCCGACGAGCACCTCGTGGACGGCCGCAACGTCCGCATCCGCAAGCGCACCGTGGCCAACTGCCTGTACCGGCGCGGCCGGATGGTGGAGGAGTGGGTGGTGCGCGACGAGCTGGCCGACTGCCTGCAACGCGGCCAGGATCCGGACGAGGCGGCCCGCGCACTGACCTTCCAGGGGTACACCGGCTCCATGCTCGACGAGCCGCCGGAGGACGTGCTGCTGAGCGGGGTCAGCGGTGCCCGTCCGGACGAGTTCCGTCCCGAGTGCGAGATGGTGCTCAAGTTCATCGACGAGGTGTGGACACAGCGCCAACTGCACAAGGTCGGCGACTACATGGACCGCGACCTGTTCCTCCACACGATCGGCGACCGCACCGTCATCCGCCCGGAGCGCTACCAGAGCGACCTCCTCGCCATGGTCGCCCCCTTCCCCGACGCGCGGTTCGCCGTCCGTGACGTCCAGACGAACCACTCCCCGCGCTACGCGGGCCTGCGCGTGGCCGTCCTGTGGACCATGCACGGCACCTACCGCGGCACCCCGGCCTTCGGCCCCCTCACCGGCAGCCCTGTCACGGTGCTCGGTGTCTCGCAGTTCCTGGTCCAGGAGGGGCGCATCGTGAAGGAGGTCCGCGTCTACGACGAGATATCCCTGCGCGCCCAGCTCAACGCGTCGCGCCAGGACGGCCCCCAGGTCGAGGCCAACATCTACTGACCTCCCCCGAAGCGGGGGGGGCCCCCCCCCCGCCCCCCCCGGCGGGGCCGGCCCCGGCC
>NZ_JBSHAO010000078.1:0-28335 GCF_053611545.1 Streptomyces sp. NPDC054796
GCCGTCGACGGCTCCGGCAGGCCCCCGGTCCCGCATTCCGAGCATCCACACATCCGGTGCCGGAGATTCCGCTCGGGAGAACGGGCGAAATTCCCGGATGGGGAGGGAGAAAAGACTCTTGGGGACCAAGAAGAAGGTGGACCCGGCCTACCGCCGGTGCCCGGTGTGCGGGGAAGGGTTCGTCCAGCACGGCGGCCCGGGACGCAAACGCACCTACTGCCAGGCGGCCTGCCGCCGCAAGGCGCAGCGGCAGCGGGATGTCCAACTGGGCGACGGTGCGGCGGCTTCGCTGGGGCGCCAGGTGGCGGAGCAGCTGCATGCGCTGGCGGCGCGGCTGGTGGACGCCGAGTACCAGGGTGCGTCGCTGCCGGTGTTGATGGGGTGGGCGGAGGCGCTGGAGCGGGAGGTGCGCGCGTACGGGGCGGCGGCGGTGCACGACGCGCGGGCCGGGGGGTGGGGTTGGGAGGCCGTGGCGGGCGCGGCGGGGGTGAGTGCGGATGCCGCGCGGTCGCGGTGGAGTGAGTCGAAGGTGCGGCGGCTGTTCGCCCATCGTGCGCAGGAGGAGCAGGTGCACTCGCGGGGCCGTCCGGCTCCGACGGTGGAGGGGGTGCTTGCGGCGTCCGCTGCCGCGCGGGAGGGGACGGCGAGTCCGGCGGCGCAGGCAGGGGGGACGCTGGCGGCGGCGCTCTCGTGCCTTCAGCGCCGTAGCGGGGTGACGTTGCAGGACGCGGCGCGGCAGGCGGATGTCTCGGCGTCCTATATCTCCCGGGTGCTCTCGGGTGAGCGGGTGCCGTCCTGGCCGGTGGTGCACATGCTGGCCACGATCTTCGGCGGGGAGGCGGAGGAGATGCGGACGTTGTGGGAGTCGGCGCACGGGGTGACGCGGCCGGTGCGCAAGGGGGTGCCGGCCGCGGCCGGGCGGCTGCATGCGGCGTTGCGGGGGCTGTATCTAGCAGCACAGTGTCCGGGTGAGGAGTGTGTGAGTGAGGCGGCGGGGGCGCTCTCGCCGGAGACGGTCGCGGACGTGCTGGCCGGGGAGTTGGTGCCGCGCTGGCCGGAGATGGCGTTGCTGGTGCGGGCGCTGGGCGGGTGTCCTGCGGACATCCGCCCGTTGTGGGAGGAGGTCCATTACGCCTTTCTCGTCTCCCACGACGTCTTTCCCCCCGCCGGGTTGTCCCGCTCCGGTCTTCCATCTGCCGGCGCTGAGGAGTGAGCGGGCATGGGCGAGGCGATCCCCTTCCCCGCCGGTGGCTGCGGGGGACGGCGCGGGCCGGTGCTGCCGGTGGAGTTCATGGCTTTCTGCGCCCTCTACCGGGGGCGTTATCTGCGCTACGCGCGGGCGCGGCTGGGGGACGAGGGGTGCGGGGAGGTGGTGGTGGAGCAGGCGCTGGAGGAGTTGGCGCGGGTGTGGGGGCAGGCGCTGCGCAGCCGGTGCACGCGGGTTTTTGCCTGGGAGCTGCTGCGGGGGCGGGTGCGGGAGGCGCGGGCGCGGGGGGTGCGGGAGACGCCGGTGTGTGCCGTGGTCTACGGGCGGCTGCCGGTGCGGGGCGCTGATGGTGTGGTGCTGCATCATCTGCTGCGGATGCCGGTGGCGGAGGTGGCGGAGGTGATGGGGCTGGGGCCGGCGGAGGTGCTGGGTGAGCTGCGGCTGGCCGGGCGGTGCCTGCCGGGTCTGCCGCCGGTGGGGGCGTAGCCGGGGGTGGGGGCGCGGATTTCGCACCGGTGCGCTGGCTGATTCACTCCGTCGCGCCGCCAATCCCCCGTATGTGGTCTGGCTGGGGCCGGGCGGCTTCCCTAGCATGGGGTTTTCCGTCGAGCGCAGCCCTTGGGGCTGCTGCGGCGCCGTGCGGGGAGTGGGGATGGGTCACGGGGAGAAAAGCGATTCCGCCGGTATCGATGCCACCACCGCGAGCGTGGCCCGCATGTACGACTACTACCTGGGCGGCACGGACAATTTCGCGGTCGACCGGGAAGCGTGCGCGGCCCTCTCGGAGATCGCGCCCAGTACGCAGGCGCTGGCCCGCAACAACCGGCTCTTCCTGCAGCGCGCGGTGCGGACGCTGGCGAGGGAGTACGGGGTCCGCCAGTTCCTCGACCACGGGTCAGGGCTGCCGACCCGCAGCAACGTGCACCAGGTCGCCCAGGGGGTGGACCCTGCGGCGAAGGTGGTCTATGTCGACAACGACCCCATCGTCCTCGCGCACGCGCGGAGCCTGCTGGATGCGAACGACCGGACCACGGTGATCGGCCAGGACATGCGGGACCCGGACGCCATCCTCGATCACCCCGAGGCCCAAGCGCTGCTGGATTACTCGCGGCCCGTCGCGGTGCTGTTCGTCTCCGTGCTGCACTGCCTGCCCGACACGGATGAGCCTGCCGGGATCCTGCACCGCATCATCAGCCGCCTGGCGCCGGGCAGTTTCCTCGTCCTCAGCCACCTGGTCAGCGAGGACGATCAGGTCCGGCGCCAGACCACCGAGCTGATGCTGTCGGTCACCGGCGGCAGGTGGGGCCGGGTGCGTGAACCACGAGAGGTGGAGGTCTACTTCACGGGCCTCGATCCGCTCCCCCCGGGGCTGGTGGAGGTCTCCACCTGGCGGCCGGACACCGAGGTCGCGCCGCGCCAGCGCAGCCACGAGTGGATCGAGTACGGCGGCGTGGCCCGCCTCCCCTGAACCGCCCCTGCCCCTGCCCGGGCGCGGGGGTCACCGGTAGCGGGCGATGGCCTCATCCAGCAGGCGGATGCTCTCCCGGCGGCCCGCCGCCACACTCATGAGGCCCATCATCTGCAGCTTGTAGGGCTGGACATCGCTCTTCTTGTCCAGGTAGGTGGCGCCGCTGACGTGCTCCAGGTAGACCATCTCATGCTGGGTGGGCAGGGTAAGCGAGGTCATCGAGGGCGTGGGGGATATCCCGACGCTGTTCTTGAGGGGGATGACGCGGACGGGACTCCCCGACTGCTCGGCCATCTCCCGCAGGTGCCGCACCTGGGCGTGCATTGCCTCGGGGCCTCCGTAGGGCCGCCACAGCACGCTCTCATCCAGCAGCGCGAGCATTTCAGGGGGGTCGGGCTCCTCCAGCAGCCGCTGGCGCTCCCTGCGCAGGTCCACCCGCTGCTGGGCGCTCGTGTCCTCACGGGACTTGGGGGCGGCCCGCAGGATGCCCCACGCGTACTCCCGGGTCTGCAGCAGCCCAGGGACGCTCACCGGTTCGAAGGTCTCGATGCGCACCGCCACGTGCTCCAGGCCGATCAGCCGCCGGAACCACCCCGGCGCGGCATCGGCGTAGGGCCACGTCCTCAACGTCTGTGCGTCCCCCAGCAGTTTGCTCAGTTCTTCGACCTGCTGAGGGTCGGTGACCTTGTAGCGCTCCAGGAGGTCGAACACGTCGCGATCGGACGGGCTGCTCTCCGCGTTCTCCAGCCTGCTGATCTTGGAGACGGAGCCGCGGATGTGCTCGGACGCCTCTTTCATGGAAATGCCCTGTTCCTCGCGCAGCCAGCGCAAGTTGGCGCCCAGCAGGAGGCGTGCGGCGAAGGGATTTTCCGAGCGTCGCCGGTAGGCCGCCAGCGTGGTGGGGGAACCCAGTGGATCCTGAGGGGCGGCGGACATGAGATCTCCTGAAGTACCGGCTGGACTATAGGGTCCCAGAATCCGCATCCGCTCCCCTGCGGGCAAGCCCAGCATGGCACCATTTTCAGTCAATCACGAAATCGAACTCCCCGTTCTTGACGCCTTCCACGAACGCGTCCATCTCAGCATGCGTGTACACGAGCGCGGGCCCATCGGGAAAACGCGAGTTGCGCACCGCCACCTCTCCTTCAGGAAGCATGGCGACCTCCACACAGTTCCCCTGGGCGTTGCTGCGGGCAGCCTTGACCCACCGCGCTCCCTGAATCGCGCTCGCCTGCACGCCGTTACCGCAAATATCCATCACGAACCCCTTGCCGCATTCCAGTTCGATGGTTCACTCTCACGGATTAACGGGATTCCCCCGCACCTGCGAACGAGCCGCCCAGACAGAGCGGCGCAATCCCATATGCAATTGCACGGAGTGAGAGCCGGTGTGAATACTAGCTTCGGCAGGGCACCGGCGAAGTCCCCCGAAAGTGCGCTCCTTTACGAGGTATGCCATCTCCACAGAACCGCAGGACCAGGCGCCACACCCCTCCAAGACGTCCGGGGAGGCCCCTCTCCCCCGGCATCCCGGTACCACACCCTTCCCCGAGTGGACCCGCAAGGCCGGAGAGGAGATGCCCTCCTTCGCCGCCCACCGCTTCTCCCCCGCCGCGGAGACCCTTCGGCGCCTGCGCCGCTTCACCCGCACCACGCTGGAACGCTGGAGCCTGGACCCGCTGGCCGAGGACGCCGAAACCGTGGTCGGGGAACTGGTGAGCAACGCCCTGCGGCACGCCCTGCCCTCCCCGCCCGGCACGGGCACCGGATGGCTGGGCCTCACCGCTTCCCCCCACTTCCTGCTGTGCGCCGTCAGCGACCCCAGCCCGCTCATCCCCCGCCTCGCCTCCCCCCGCCCTTTCGACGAGCACGGCCGCGGACTGCACATCATCGACGCCCTCGCCGCCTGCTGGGGCTACACCCTGCGCGAGGATGCGGGCAAAACTGTCTGGGCCCAGTTCCTCACCACCACAGGCACGCCACAACCAAGCTCCCCCCGCTCCAGGATGATGTTCTGATACCGGGCACCAGCCTGGTCCCGGCCCGTCCGCTCCCTGCCGCGTAACAGCGGGGACGAGGCCATGAACGCCTCCCCCTCAATGGGGGGCTTCTCTCGCACAGGCGCACCAGGCCAGCCTCGGCCCTCCAGTTGTGCCCGCTACCTCCTTGCCGCTGGGGCCCGCGTCTCATACTGGTGGCAGCGGGCGGGGCGGGGACGGGGAGGATTCCATGCAGCGGATCGGTGCCTACACAGTTGAGCGCAAGCTGGGGGAAGGGGGGATGGGCACGGTCTACCTCGCGCGCTCGCGGGGCGGACGTGCGGTGGCGGTGAAGGTGGCGCGGCCTGAGCTGGCGCAGGACGCCGAGTTCCGTCGGCGTTTCCACGCCGAGGTGGACGCCGCTCGGAAGGTGGGCGGGTTCCACACGGCGCCTGTGGTGGATGCCGATCCGAGCGCGGAGGAGCCCTGGCTCGCCACCGCCTACATTCCCGGCCTGACCCTCGCTCAGCTTGTCGCACAGCGCGGTCCGCTGGCTCCAGAGGCGCTGCGTCGGCTCGGCGCCGGGCTCGCTGAGGCTCTGGCGGCGATCCATGCCTGCGGGCTGGTGCACCGGGATCTCAAGCCCGGCAACATCATCATGGCCGAGGACGGCCCGCGGGTGCTGGATTTCGGGATCGTGCGGGCGGTGGAGGCCTCGCGTCTCACGATGACGGGCATGGCCTTCGGCACGCCGGGTTACCTTGCGCCGGAACAGGCCGAGGGAGGTGCGGTCGACGGCGCGGCGGATGTCTTCGCGCTCGGTGCGGTGCTGGTCGCGGCCGCAGGCGGCAACGCGTTCGGCGGCGGCACACCCGTGATGCTGATGTACCGCTCAGTGCACCAGGAAGCGGACCTGACCGCTCTCCCCCACCCACTCCGGCCACCGGTCGCGGCGTGTTTGGAGAAGGACCCCGAGCGCAGGCCCACCACCGGCCAGCTCCTCGATGAGTTCGCCGTGGACGAGGCACCGAATCCCGCCAGCTACACCCCGACGATGCAGGCGCCACCCCCGCCCTCCTACCCGCCTACCGTGACCGCCCGACCGCACGGCGCACCGGAGCGTTCCACCGCGCAGGAGAGCGAATTCCTCGCCATGGACACCAAGAACGCGGTCGTCGCCGATGCACAGGGCATCTCCCTCGGCGTCGACGGCCGCTCCACCGACCTGACCTGGCGGCAGATCGCCTCCGTGCACTCTCGCGTCGCGCGCCGGAGCACGGGCCTCGCCGTGTTCGTCACCGCAACGGACGGCAACACCCACCAGTGCACTGTCCTCTCCCAGAACAGGGAGGAAGCCGAGCAGTGGGTCGGGCAACTCAAGGCGGTGCTGACGCTGTTTCTCCCTGGTTTCTGACACCTGCCCGGCGCGCGATACGCACACACCACGCCGCTCGGCCAAGAGCACCCTGTGGCCCGTCCAGGTGCTTCCGGACCGTGGGCTCGCATGCCGTGCTGGAGCCGGAACGTGGCGCGGCTGACCACCGCGCTATCTGCTTCCTGGCAGGCATCGCACGGAGCCAGAGGAAGCCGGGCGCGTCCTCGGTGAGAAGCCCGAGTTCGGCCCTCGCCGGGCGACGGAACCTGCAGACGATCCGGGCGCTGGCCGAGCCGGTGACCGTTGGCTGCTGGGGCAACGGCGGCGGCAGGCCCCAGGGGGGCCGCACCGGTGAAGAGGCGGTGCTCGTCCTGCTTCGGGAAGACTTGTGCGCCGATGCTCTCTCGGCTCTGCAACCAGCGGCGCCTTGCCGTGGCGTCGTTCCGCGCTGGTCACATGCCTGGTGCATGCGGCGCGGCGTCACGAAAGCTGCCCGCCTGTCCGCAGGAAATCCCACCGCTCCGGGGTCGGAAATACCGAGGCGGCGAGTGCGCCGAGCGTGGGGCTGCCCCTGCCGGGCTCGGCAGGGGCAGCCTCGCATGCTGTCGTCGGCGGTTCGCTGACGAGCGGTCAGGCCGCGATCTCCGCATCACCTCCCAGTTCCCACCGCAGCGCGGTGAGGTCGGAGACCCGGTGCTGCCCGTCCCGCACGCCGAGAAGGAGCCGTCCGTCCCGCGTCCGGATCCACGGCACAGTAGTGACGTCCTCCTTGACGGACGAGGCGCCGAAGTACGCGATGAACAGCTTCTCGTTGGGCGCAGGGGCCGGCAGACGGGTCAGCTCCTGGGCGGCACCCGGGCCGCGGACCTTCTCCCAGGCGGCGAACCAGGGAAGGAGATCCTCCCCGGTGATCTCGCACGCCTCCAGGAAGGCGATGTAGGTCCCCGCCTCCCGGGGCACGGTACGACCGGTGGTGATGGCGCTCACCGTGGAGCGGGGCAGTCGTCCGGGACCGGCCTGCCGCTCCATCTCGCGTATGCGAGGGCTGCCCGCCCTCGCATACGCGTCGCGCAGCGCCCCGCTCAGGTCACCCTCATCCCGTACGTACTGGGGCTTGGGCAGGACCGTGGAGCGCCGCGCATCACGCGCGGCCCTCGCGGCCGCCTGCTCGGCCCTATCCCACCACGTGCGGGCCTCCTCCTCGTCACCGCCGCAGGCACACGCGTACGCGCGCACGACCTCCCAGCTCGGCGGCTTGCTGCCGCCGCTGGCCGCCCGCTTCAAGGCCGCCGCGGAGGACAGAGCGAGTCCGGCGAGCTCGGCGTAGGTCAGGCCGGCGGCTGAGCGCAGGCGCCGCAGGTACTCGGCGAGGTTGCCGACCTCCGCGACGGTGTGATCGACCGGCTTCTCGGGGCGGGCCACGACAGCCTCAACTCCCGTTGCCGGAGGTGACGGCGGCTTTCAGCAGCCGTTTCAGTAGTCGGCCAGCGCCATGTCCTCCTCTCTGTAGGGTCGTGGCCGCGACCACAGCGGCGCCGACCCCACCCGCTGCGAGCAGCAGGAGGACGACGTCGGCGATGGCCATGTGCGCGACCATGCTCAGGACGACGGCCGCGGTGAGGAATGCCACGAGCACTAGGGCCTGCGGCATTCCGAAGCGGACGGCCTGCGGGTCCGCAGGCGGGGGCGGGGCAGCAGGAGGGATCGCCGCCTCGCGCGAAGGGTGTGCAGTTTTCACGGGTGTTTACCCCTAAGGACCGGGGCCGGGCGGTGACCGTGAACGCCCACCGCCCGGCGCTTTGCTGCTGACTCACCGAATCGGGGACCGCGAGGCGCTGGCATACGCCTCTCGCGTGCGGTCTGCGATTCGAACGGTCGGGAGCCGAAGGGGACTTGGCGGAACCCCTGAGAACGACACCTGCCCGTGGTAGCCAGCGTCGCAGGCCCGGCGGCCCTGTGAAGCCTCTTGAAACGTTGGCTCGACTTCCGTCCGGCCCCCCTTCTCCCCGTTGCGCCGCCGACCCGCCACGTGCTTCCCTCACACGGCTTGTTGAAGACTGCACCACATACGCCGGAAGGGTCTCAGTAGCGAGAACGCCGGAAAACGTGGCCAGAACGTGGGAGAGCGTGGCCTTGGCGGGGAACCGGGTACTGACGGCCCCCGCGCACGGGCATGGGCGTCAGGTCTGGATGAATCCTGCTTGGTTCATCACCGCCGCCGATTCCCCTGCCGGGGAGGTTGGTTCGACTTGCGTCCCGCTTTCGGCGCTAGGCAACACCGGGCAACGCTCCGACACTAAGACCACTGCCTGCCGTTCTCTGCAAGATCGGCGGGCACCGCCCCTGAGCCTGCTGACTCAACCGACTGAGGGGAATTTTGAGAAAGGTTGGCCATGCTTGGCGGCTTGGTCAACACGTGAGGAGTCGAGCTGCCCCCGGCAAAGGGCAGGCCAGGCTTCATCACCTGAGGGCCGGCCCTGACGGGTCCGAGTATGGGGGACTGGGAAGCGTCGAGGTCCGCCCTCAACGAGCTCACCGCTCGGTGCGGCTCCTCCTGCCCGGGAACAGGGACAGGAGGAGCCGCACTTCTGTACAGACCAGGACCACCAACTCCGAGCACTGATCGACAACGGCGACCTCGACTCCTACTGGCGCTTTCACACTGCCCGCGAGCACCAGCGTCTCTATCCGGCACCCGACCAGCAGGACTACGACCTCACCGCCTGATGCGAACTCTTCAGCCGACCCCGGGGCGGCGCACAGGTATCTGTCCCTGGAACTCGAAGGAGAGCGGTACGAGTCAGTGCTCGCCACGGAGGAATTCGCGGGCACCGCGCAAGATAGTGCGCAAGATGCGCTGTGTCCGAGTGCTGTCCAAACGGACGTCCAGTGATCCCGACGAACTGGCGTCGGCGCGTCGGCCCGCAGCCAACCTGGCAGCGTCCAGTCCATCGCGGCCCGCGATCAGTACACCGAGTTCATGACGGCTGACAGCATCTGCCCCCGCTAGGTGGACCATGCCCGCATACTCGGAATCAGCCAGCTCAAGAACGGCCCCGGAGAGATCCGCGACATGAACCGGGCACCGGATGACATCGGTGAATAGCGCACCACGGCGCCGCCCAGCAGCGAGATCGTGGACGAGTACCTCGTGCACGGAGCCACCGTCACCGATAATCAGCGAGGTCCGCGCGATCACGGCGTCCGGAGCGACCAGTCGGATCGCCGTTTCGGCAGCGGCTTTCGCGGCCCCATACGGAGTGACCGGATCCGGCAGAGCAGATTCGTCATAGCGAACGTCGGAGCCGGAAAAGACGGCGTCACTGGACATGTGCACAAGCCGGGAACGGCACTCGGTGGCGACCATGGCCAGGCGGATCGCACCATCAGCCGTGGTTTCCCAGTCGGCCTTGCGATAAGCCGCATTGATGACCACGTCCGGCTGCGCCTCCTCGAGCGCCCATGTAATCTCCTCGCCGCGGCATAGGTCCATGCGCAACCAGTGAACGCCGGAAACGTCGCCAGGACGAGTTGCGAAGGTCGCCGTCACGGCATGCCCGGTTGCCAGTGCCTGCCGAGTCAACTCGCGGCCCAGGAAGCCGCTCCCACCGACGATCAAAACGTTCACGATCCGCCACGGTAGGGCGCCCGCGCTTCGTCACGGCATACGGCTACCGGCCCAACTCCGCGCGCAACGAGGCCAACTCGTCGAGCATCCGGACCTGATCGAGAATTTCACTTCAGAAGAACCGCACCCACCGGTTTTACCGCGTATGGGCACGGCCAGCTGGTCGGCGGCGTAGGACGGAACTGCCTATCAGTCTCCAGTCCACCGTGGCCTCCAGTGCTTCGTCGCCCGATGGTCGGCCAGGACGATGCACGGCCGCCGTCGTGCGCGGGACGGTGAACGGCTTACCCAACGCTCCGAGACACTCACAACCCGGCTCTCCTTCTCCCCACAGCCGGGCAGCATCAGGTCACGCAGATTTCACATCCCCGCATCTACACGCGCAGACCCTTCAGGGCCAGGATGGTCCCCGCACGGCCTTCCCTGCCCTCTCCCGAGCACAGGAGTCGGTCCCATGCGTGTCTCCCTCCGCCGCAGAGCCCTCGCCGCCCTGGCCACGGCCGTCACTGCCCTCGCTGTGGCCTTCACCGGCGCCGCACCCGCGCAGGCCGCGCTGCCCACGCCGGTCAGCGCGAGCACCGCGCGTTCCTACCTGGCTTCGATGACCGCAGTCGCCGAGCCCCCGCGGTCGGGGTACGACCGGGATCTGTTCCCGCACTGGATCACCATCAGCGGCGCGTGCAACACCCGCGAGACCGTCCTCAAGAGGGACGGGACAGGCGTCACCACGGATGCGGCCTGCGCCGCCACTTCCGGCAGCTGGTACTCCCCCTACGACGGGGCCACCTGGAGCGCCGCCTCGGATGTGGACATCGACCACCTCGTCCCGCTGGCCGAGGCCTGGGACTCGGGCGCCAATGCCTGGACCACCAGCCGCCGCCAAGCGTTTGCCAACGACCTCACCCGCCCCCAGCTCCTGGCCGTGACCGACAACGTCAACCAGTCCAAGGGCGACCAGGACCCCGCCACCTGGATGCCCGCCCGCACCGCCTACCGCTGCACCTACGCCCGCGCCTGGGTCCAGGTGAAGTACTACTACGGGCTGAAGGTCGATCCCGCCGAGAAGAGTGCTCTCTCCTCGGTCCTCAACGGCTGCTGAGTGTTCCTCTGCCTCGGTCCGGGGCGGGCGGGATTCTTGTGCCCTTACCGCAAGGAGAGCCGGTGGGCCCGGGTACGCCGAGGCGGGCGGAGAAGCACCGCAGCTTCCCGCTCCCCTGCCCCCTGGCCCGGCGGACATCACTGCTAGGGCGCCGTCCGGCGACGGGGAGGTGTGTCGCATGTCCGCGCGGTGGGGCGGGCAGGGCCTGTCCCGCCGCGCGGGGGCTGACGGCCGGGGTCAGACCGTTCTGGCGTGCGTGTGCCCCGGTGTCCTCATGCGGTGGGGTTGCCGTCGGGGTGGTGGTGGATCCATTCCAGTCCGGTCATGTCCAGGTGTTCGCGGGCGCGGGTGACGGCGACGTAGGACAGGCGGGCTTCGGCGGGGTCGATGGGACCGGGCCGGGGGTTGCCGTCCGCATCGGTGCCGTCTTCCTCGTCGGCGGGCGGGAGGAAGTCTTCGGCGATGCGTACCCGGGCCCATTCGCGGCCCTTGGCCTTGTGGGCGGTGGAGACGGTGATCTGGGCGTGCTCGTCCGGCACGAGGCGGCCCAGGGCGTCCAGGAGGGCGTCGGTGCCGTGCTCGTCGACGAGGTCGACCAGCGGGGCCAGGTCGCGGCCGCCGGGGTCGTTGGCGGCGTAGTCCTGCAGTTCGCCCCAGTGGTTGAAGAGGAGGAGTTCGGGGTGGGTGGTGGAGCGGCCGGTCTTGAGGTCGCGGGCGGCCAGGGCCAGGGCCTGCAGGGCTGCGGCTCCGCCGGCGAGGGCGACGCGGCGGCGGGTGGTGAGCTGGTCCATGATCTCGATCATGGCGCCGACGTTGGTGCGGCACAGGATGGCGGCGGGCTGGGGTGAGGTGCCGATGCGGGTGTCCAGGTCGGGGCTGCCGGTCAGGCGCAGGGGGGCTTGGGCCAGGGCGAGCCAGCGGTTGGCCTCTTGGGCGAGGGCGGGGCCGAAGCGGAAGGAGCGGGAGAGGTGGAGGTGGTGGCCGTCGAAGCCGGTCATCACATCGCGTGCGCCTCTCCAGCCGTAGATGGCCTGGGCGCTGTCGCCGACCATGACGAGTTGGGCGTGGGGGCGCTGGGCGTGCAGGACGGTTTCGAGGACGGGGTTGGTGTCTTGTGCTTCGTCCAGGAGGAGGAAGTCGGCGGGGATCTTCGGGTCGGTGAGGGCCCACATTTTCAGGTAGTGGTCGTGGTCGAAGCGCACCACTCCTCCGTCGGGCTGCTGGAGGTCGGCCCAGGCTTTGCGGGCGTAGGGCAGGAGCGTCTCGGCGAGTTCGGCGTGGTGTTCGGGGGTGTCGATGCCGCGCAGGGGCGGGATGTGGGCGGCTTCGGGTTCGGTGGCGTCGGAGTGGCAGAAGCGGGTGATGGTCTGCAGGGCGGCGTAGGAGAGGGCGCGGGTGCCCACTTCGCGGTCGCCGATGCGGACGGGTTTGGTGAGGCCGAGTTCGTGGCCGGTGCGCCAGGTGGGGGTGCGGGGTGCGTTCATGCGGGCGGTGTAGTGGCGGCCGAGGGCGGCGAAGGCGAGGGAATGGGCGGTCTTGCACAGGACATGGGAAGGGAAGTGGCGGGCGGCGGCGGTGGCGATGGCTTTGTTGAAGGCGAGGTAGCGGCCATGGTTTTTGGTGTGGTGGGCGAGGAGGGCGAGGGTGGTGGTCTTTCCGGTTCCGGCGCCGGCCTGGAGAGCCAGGTGGTGGCCGTCGCGGAAGGCGTCGAGGGCTGCGGTCTGTTCGTCGGTGGGGGCCAGGGTCGGCATCAGAGGGGGTCCTCACAGGGCGGGGAGGGGTGCGGCAGCGTCTGTTGCGGGCACGAGGCGGCCGGGCGTGGCTGTCCGTCCGGGCGCGGGCGGTGCGGCGGCGGGCGCGGTGGGGCCGTGCTGGGCGCTGTCGCGTCCGGGGGGTGGGGGTGCATGCCGGTGAAGATGGCGGGCGACACGCCGTGGGTGGTGCGGGCAGGCCGGAGAGTCCCTCTCCAGTGCGCATCGGCTCGCTCGCATATCCGGAGTTCCGGACGCGTGTTCGTGGGTGGTCACTACTTCGGGCGGCGCCGGGCAGAGGGGGCAAGGGTTCCCGCGGGGCTGGGTGCGGGGTGGTTCAGGCGGCCGGGGGTGCGGGCGGCTGGTGGTCGTCGCACAGTCGGGAGAGGAGGTCGCCGACGGGGATGCCCAGGGCGTGGGCGATGGCGTGCCAGGTCGTCAGGGAGCCGATGGTGCGGCCCTGTTCGATCTCGATGAGGGTGCGTCGTGCCAGGCCAGTGCGTTCGGCGAGCTGGTCGTAGCTCCAGCCGGCTTCCGCCCGGCGCCTCGCCAGCTCCAGGCGCAGAGCTTCGAGGTCGGGGTCGGGCGGGAAGATCGTCACTCAGCTATCGCACGGTGCACACCCCTGCCCTGTCAGTGCAGACCTCTGCCCTATCTGGGTGTTGACGCAGGTCCGGGCACCCCGCCGCGCAGGGCAGAACTCTGCACTACAGTGCGCGCCGCCCGGCACACCCCGCCCGGACACCAGCAACCGCCGCCCTCACCCCGCGGGGAAGGAGAAGAGACCATCCCGGCCCGCACCGTCCCCGCACCGCCGCCCCCGCCGCGGATCTGGACCGTCCACCTCCTGCACCGGCCCACAGGCACCCAGCCCCGCTGCACCGCCTGCGGCCCCCTGGCGATGTCTTCCGCGGTGGGGAGCGTGCGCCGCACGGCCCTGACGCATCTCGCCGACCACGCCCGTCGCAATCCCCTCCCCCAGCATCTGCGCACCTGCCGCTGCCCCGACAACAACTGCGCCTGGCACCCCCGCCACCGCGGCTGCGACGGACCGATCCTCCTGACCCTCACCCGCCACCACTGCTCCTGGCGCCTGGCCGACCTCTGCCACGCCTGCGCCGCCCACACTCCCCACACCGCCCCCGTCAACGAACTCCCCGCCCGGCCACCGCTCCCCGTGGCCGAGCAGGACCCGTACGACCGGATCGAGAACACCGTGTGGGACACCACCGAGACAGCCACATGGTGAAAGACCCGAGGACTCGCAGCACACCGAGCCCGGCCCGCCCAGGGCACTTCTTCCGGATCTTGGTCCGCGCGGACTTCGCACGCTGCTGCCCGCACATATATTGGCGAGATGGACGAAGCCGAGGTGAGCGGTCAGGTGTGGAGGGACGAGGTCCGAGCGCGTCCGACATCTGAGCAGGATCGAGATGCCCTTGCCCAGCTTGTCGAGGTGGACGCGGATTCCTTCGAGGTTGAGCTGTACGAGCGCGCGGCAGATCCACAGGTGCTTTCAATCGATCGCACCCAGAGGTCGCAGGCTGGGCAGTACGCCAGGCATGTGCGGCGACTTCGGGAGCGTCGGCAGCACCGAGGAAGTTGAGCAGTAGCCTTCGGGTCATCCGATCATTGATCGGGTGTGTCGTTGGCTGACGCCCAGTGGGCGAGGAGCGAGCCGCTACTGCCGGACCGGATTCCGAAGCGGGGTGGACGGTGACGTGATCACTGGCAAGTGATCGACGTGATCGCGTTCAAGTACCGCACCGGCACGCCGCGGATGGACCTTTCCGAGTACTGCGGTTCCTGGAAGGGCGCTCACAACCGGTTACGGAAGTGGGCCGCCGACGGCACCTGGGAGAAGGCCTTCACCGCCCTGCTCGCCCGAGCCGACACCGACGGCGACCTCGACTGGGTCGTCGCAGTCGACTCCACGATCGCCCGAGCCCACCAGCACGCCGCCGGGGCCCGTCAAAAGGGCCCCGGCCGGCGAGCCGGATCATCACGCCCCTCGGACGGTCCCGCAGCGGGCTGACCACCAAGATCCACCTCGCCGCGAACAGCCGCTGCCGCCCACTCGCCTTCGCCCTCACCGCCCAAGGGTCTTGGCGTACCAGTGATCCGCCGAACCATGGCCTTCGTAGTAGACGTACTCGGTGATCTTGTCCGTGCCGCCCTCGACGGGTTCGACCACCTTTGGCCAAGTGGCCTTCCACATCTCAAGGACACCCCGGATAATCCGCACCGTGCGGCGTGCATCAGCCCCGCAGCGGCGCTGATGCACGGCAGCGGCGGCTCAGGGAGTGGGCGGGGATGAGGAAGGAGGCACACACGTGCGGAACTCTTCCGGAGACGAGGCCCCACCGTGGTTTGAGCGGCTCGTGGAGGCGGGAGACGTGCGCGCTCTCGTGTGCGTGGCGGACGAAATGGGCGGCGACGCGGAGGAGCTCTACCGCCACGCGGCCGAGGCCGGCGAGTACGTGGCCATGGAGCGGCTGGCGAATATCCACCACGACGACAAGACGGCCGTCCTGTCCTGGCGCCGACAGGCCGCAGAAGCCGGAAGTACGTACTCGATGGTCCAGCTGTCATACGAGACTGACGATGACGCAGAGGCGGAGCGCTGGCTCCGGCTGGCGTCCGACCTCGGCTCCGGCTGGGGCCGCTCACGGCTGTGCGACTTACTCAGCGGGCAAGAGCGGTTCGCCGAAGCCGAGCAGCAGTACCGGCTGGCCATTGCGTCGTCCGGCGAGGGGTGGGGGTTGCTCCATTCGGGGCTGGCCAAGGTGCTGGTCCGAATGCGGAGGACGGCAGAAGCGGAAGAGCTCTACCGCAGCGGAGCAGCCCTCGGGGACCTGTTGGCGATGGAGGATCTCGCGGACCTGCTGTCCGCGCGGGGCGCCGAGGACGAGGCCCTTCGCTGGAGGGAAAGACACGATGAGCTCCTCAGCGCCGAGAAAAACAAGGTGGGCCCTGGCACAGCGGGGGCATCGCTGGGTGCGCTGATCGCCACGAGCGTGGTCACGGCTGCTGTCATGCCCTTCGTGCAGACCCTGGCGACGAAGGCGGCGGAGGAGACGTACGAGGCAGCCCGACGACTCCTTGAGCGGGCCTTCGCCCGCAACCGTCACACAGAGGAGGACGGTTACTGCACGAATCGGCTACTGGTCGTGAAAGACCCCGATCCCCAGCTCAATCTGGCGCTGCACCTGTGGACCGACACCTCCGACGGAGCCCTGCAGGAGTTGCAGCGTCTCGACCCCGCAGAGCTGGAGCCGCTCCGCGGCCAAGGCGTGCGCAGGGTCTTCTGGAATCAGTACACACGCGCCTGGGAGGTACTGCACGACAAGGAACACGGACGCGACTGAGACTGGATCATCCATCTCCCCCGCCTCCCAAGCCCTCAGCCCCGTTGCACCACCGGCGACCCGATCACCACACCCTCCACAGCGGAAAACGTGCAACGCGCCGTCCTGACGCATCTGGCCGACCACGCCCGCCCCCAGCATCTGCGCACCTACCGCTGCCGCGAGAACGGCTGCCAGTGATACCCCCGCCACCGCGGCTGCGATGAAACGATCACCCCGCCGGAAACAGCGGGCGCACACAGCGATCATGCGGGCGTACGGCACGTTCCGGAGTCGAGGCAGCCGCCGCCGGTGCCATCGAATGGAGGCGAGGCGCGAAGTCTCCTCGGTCGGCCCCGGACGTCAGGCACGTGGCGTCGGCACCGCTGAAGCCCGGGCGCGCAGGCCGAGGCCGGACATGGGCGAGAGGGCGGCCCCGATGCCGCGTACGGGCGGTCCCCCGGTTGGACGCACCGGACGTCAGGGCCCGTGTGCGGCTCTGACGTCTCTTGTCCCGGAGTTCACAGGAGGCATGGGGCCGAGGAGAGCAACCGTGGTGGAACCCGAGGCGGTAGCCCGGATATTCGGGGGCCAGTCCTGACTTCACCACGGTACGGGGGCACCGGGCCTTGCGGCCCCTCTCCTTCTCCGGGCCTGCTCCGGGACAGCCCGCGAAAAACCTCTCGCCTGAACCCAACCTTTCGGGCGTGACGGGGCTTGTAGGTGTGTCAGCCTGGCCAAGAAGGGTGAGGGAAGAATGCTCGGCATCATCAGGGGTGTGGCTCGTAGGATCGCCCGCTGCGGCGGGGGTGGCATTTCCTCATCGCGCGGGTCCACGCGCGCAAGGCGGTTGAGCTGGAGCGGGCACGGAACGAGGCCACGGTGGCGATCTTGCCGCAGCTCAAGCCGGGGACCGACTTCTACGAGTCCGAACCGGGCGGTCGTACCCGGCTGATCCGCATGGCACCGGCACCGCATCACCCCGCGCCCTCGACGCCGACGACATCGAGGGACCAGCTCCCTTCGTGACGGACAGCCGAGATCTCGAGGAGCGGTACCTCGCCGATGACGAGGTCACCACTCTGTGGCGTATGCACGCACACCGCATACGCGGCTGGCTGATCAATAAGCAGATCCCCGCGGACCTGGCCGCCGGGATGACCAACGACGCCTTCATGGTCGTACGGCGGCGCTGGGGCCGCCTTCGTGATCAAGCGCCGGTCGCCTACGCCTATCGGGTCGCCGGGCGTCTCGCCTTGCGGTACTGGGAAGATCTCAGCAAGGACCGGTCGCTGCGGCGGAAGCTTCTCCTGGAGCGTTCCCCGGAAGACGAGGATGCCTACGCCGCCTACCGCGACTCCGTCGTCCTCCACACGGCACTCGCTCAACTGGCCCCGCGCCAGAAGGAAGCTGTGGTGCTGAGGTATCTGAAGGAGATGACCGTGGAGGAGACGGCGGCACGGATGGGCGTGGCGGCTGGGGCGGTCAAGACGAACACACGCGATGGATTACGCGCGCTGAGGGCTCTGTTGGAGAAGGCGGACGCGGAGGGCGGAAGGAGTGAGCCGGATGGATGACGTCACGCCCCCGTCGGTGGGGGCCCCCGGCCCGGGAGACTCCTGGCTGGAGCAGTTCACTCGCGGGCTGGAGCGGCTGCATCGTGATCCGCACGAAGCTGCCAGGATCGACGCTCTCATCGAAGACGTCGAGCAGCCACGAGCCGACAGTGGCCCGGTCATCGTTCCGGCCGATCAGCTCACGCCCACTCAGCAGGAGATGAGCACAACCCCTGCGCCCGGCAGTGACGCGCCGCAGGAACCCGTACAGAACGTGGCGCTGGCCGGGAGGCAACTCGTGCTGCCGCAGGTCCGTGACTTCGCCCGGCAGGCGCTAGGTGACTGGGGTCTGGCAGGCGACAGCCAGGAGGCCCGTAGTGCGCGCGAAGATGTTCTTCTCGTGGTCTCCGAGCTCGTCACCAACGCCTCGGTGCACGCTTACGGTGCTACCGAGGTACGGCTCCGCCTCATGCACCACACCGTGCGGATCGAGGTGCTGGACAGGAGTCCCCTACGACCGGCGCCCGGCCGCCCAAGGTACCCGCACTTGCTAGGTCGGCCGGGGCACGGGATGTTCATCGTTGCGTGCCTGTCCGACGACTGGGGAGTGATCCCTCGTCCTGACGGGATGGGCAAAACCGTCTGGGCCGAGGTCTCTGTCCCCCTCAGCACCGCCCCCCGCTCCGCTGCCGCGACATACGTGGCGGCAGTAACAGGCACGGCCAGCGAATCGCAAGCCAACCAGCGCGGGCTCGGGAGCACATGAGCGCGGCGCGCCCCCGGCCTCGCACCACGAAAACCGGTGTCCTCTCCTGTGAGTCCTCGATGAACCGCCATGCTGAGGGCGACTCCCGCGCGCGACCAGCGCGCCACCAGGCCCGGCCCGGGAAAACGCCAGTGGCGAGCGGTACCACGTGCGCTCTCGGCCGGAACGGTGCCTCTGGGCCTGGGTGAGACGCGAGCAGTGCCCCCAGCAGCCCTCATGCCCGGCGAAAGCGCCTCGGCCCCACGCTCCCCCAGCCATCCGCGCCTTGCCCAGGACCGGGCGCACCACCAGAGCACCGCGGTCGCCGGTAGCGCTCAGTACCGCACGGGCCGCTGGAGGGTCAGGGGCTGCTGGTAGGCGGCGGGCAGGGCGGTGGCCTGCCGGGCCAGGGCCCAGCGGCCCGTCCGGCGCTCCCGGGCCCCGTAGGCGCGCGCGGAAGGATCGAAGCGGAGGACGATGTCGTGTGCGGGGGCGCGCACGATGGTGGCGCGCTCGTGTCCGATCTGGAGGCGGGTGCCCGGCTTCCACTGGGCGGGGGACGGGCGCCGTGCCCGGGCATCGGTGCGTACACGGGTGGCCATGCCTACTGGGGCCCGCAGGTCACAGGCCAGATCGCCCCACCACAGCAGATGGTGCACGGTCTCCCGCACCAGCAGGTGCGGCGCGCTGGAGGCGAAGTGGTCCTCGACCTCACGGATGCTGCGCTCCCGGTGTGCGCACAGCTCCAGGACGGGTTCGATCAGCGCGTGTCCGGCGCGCAGGGGCCGCTTGTAGGCGGCCAGCGCCGCCACCGTCGTCAGCAGGTGCGGGTCGGCCGGGCCCCTCCAGCACTCGTGCCGCCAGCCTTGCGAGGACGCGGTCTGCGCCGCCCACTCCAGTACCTCCTGGGAAGGGTGCAGGCCGCCCGCGGTGGGTGTCCCGTCGACGAGCGTGATCCTCCCGCCGCGATCGGCCAGCAGGAGGTCGGGCACATACCCCTGCCGGGCGGGCCCGTGCGCGATGCGGAGCTGGAAAGGCTGCCCGATGATGACCCGCACATGGGGGTCATGGTCGGCCAGGTCCAGCCGGTTCCATATGCCATCGGCCGCCACCACAGGGGCTCCGGTGGTCGCCGACATATACGACGCGAACTCCAGCCGCTCGCCCCGGTAGGTCACATGCCGCCGCCAGGGCAGCGCGGAGGCGACCTCCTCCAGCCCAATCTCCCCCAGCGGCCGCCAGGCGGCCGTGCGCCGCCCCACATAGCGCAGCCCTACCTGCACATCCCCCGTAGCCCCCATGCACCATCTCCCCCTCGCTTTCCATCCTTTGTAAGACCGGTGGAGTACGCGTCAGTACCTTGAGACCCGAATTAACCTGTACGAGGGACCCGCACGGAGGAGCCCCCCGGGTAATCCTGGGCGCCAGGCGCCCTATCTCACTGGACTGCCGCCTCTCGCGCGTCAGAATGCGCGCAGCTCGGAGCCTGCCGATCGGCTGCTCGGAGAAGAGCCAGCACGATCAAGGTGTAGGTGCCCTTGACCAACTACCCCCGGCTGCGCGGGGAGGACGTGAACGTGGCATGGGACGGCGGAGACCACGCCGGCTGACCCCCGGCTGCGCGGGGAGGACGGCCTGGAGCCGGGCGACGCCGCCAGCATCCGCGGCTGACCCCCGGCTGCGCGGGGAGGACTCCCGCCCTGAAATGTGGTGCTGTGCAGCGCAGGGCTGACCCCCGGCTGCGCGGGGAGGACCTCTTCCTGACCTGCGTTCTCTCAACGGCTTTGCCGAAACGAGACTTCGTAGGGCCCGTTGCGGACCGCTGATGTCCTCAATAGTGCTTCACCAGCCATATGAGGGGTGTGCGTCCTTCTGGCGAAAGACACCGCTGGTGAAGCACACATCTGGGCGGCCTGATTCTGGCCGTCACGTCGGTGGTTCGAGCGAAGCGCCCCTTCAGTGGGTCGGGTTGTGCTGTGGTGGTCGAGAGGAGTGGTAGCGGATGTGCTTTCTTCTCTGTCCTGGGTGCAGAGTTCGTCGGCCGTTTTGGGGCTGACTGGCCGAGAGCGGGGTGGGTCGTGGCCATGCTCGTCGTTTGATTCTCCTGACGGGAGTCGCTCTGGGCGTTCCGGGGCGAGCGCGGCTAGCAACATCGGCGCCGGTCTCTGTGGTTTTGCGTGTCGCGCTTGGGCTGAGTCTGGGGTGGTGCGTAGTGGGTTGGCTGGGCTGTTCGTGTCAGTAGTTGGGGCGTTGTGTGGGGTCAATTCTGCTGAGGACGGCTCGTACGAGGTCTCGGCTGTATGGGGAGTGGGAGGGGGGTTCGGGCGCGTCAGGGGGGTCGGGTGACGGGCTGCTGGGGGCGGAGGTGCTGGCGTTTTCTTGCATCAGGTATGTGATCTTGGCCCATTGGCGGAAGTTGCCGTGGCAGGCGAGGTCGTCGACCCACAGGAGGTCCTGGGCTGGTACCTCGGCCCACAGGGGGTGGTAGTGCGGGATGACGGTGAGGACTTCGTCGGGTGTCAGGGGCTTGTACCGCTGCCAGACCAGGATCCGGGAGGCGAGTGCTGGCCGGTGTTTGATCTTCTGGTAGCAGGACTCGGCGCCGACGAGGACGATGGCGACCCGGGTCTCGTGGGCGTCCCACAGTTCGCGGAGGAATTCGAAGTCCCGGGTCTTGAGTTTCTGTGCCTCGTCGACGACGAGGACCCGGGGGGTCGCGGAGAAGGCTTCCTTGACCGCTTCCCAGTGGTTGCGCTGTGCGGGGGCCAGTTCGTGCAGATCCAGTTTGCTGTAGAGATGGTCGCGCAGGGGCTGGCGGTCGGAGGAGACGGCTTCGATACGGATGGTGGTGTGAGGGGCGAGTTCGTCGAGGTGGAGGTTGACGGCGAAGGTCTTGCCCAGGCCGACGCCGCCGTGGACACACATCAGGGCGCCGCGGCCGTTGTGGGCGT
Organism: Streptomyces sp. NPDC054796; assembly: GCF_053611545.1. Lineage (NCBI taxonomy): Bacteria > Bacillati > Actinomycetota > Actinomycetes > Kitasatosporales > Streptomycetaceae > Streptomyces > Streptomyces sp. NPDC054796. The sequence continues at coordinate 21,107 of NZ_JBSHAO010000078.1, forward strand.
TCATGGTGGTGACCAGGTTGGCGTAGGTTTCCTCGCTGGCTTGGGTCAGGATGGCGCGGGCACCGGCCAGGCGCCCGTAGTCGTAGCCGGCAGGCTCCTGCGGCCGCGGGGAGGTGGCGGGGGCGGTGGGTGGTGTGGTCATGGCTTTTCCGGCTTCTTGGGGGCGGGTTCGGGCTTGGTCCAGCGGGTGGAGGCGGGAGCGGGCCGGTGCAGGAGGTCGGGGCGGGCTTCGGGGTGGGTGTCGTGGTCCTCTCGGCGCGGTTGGCGGAGTTGGTCGGCTGCTTGGCTGGCGCTGAGGCGGTTGAGGGGCTGGAGGGGGGCGGGGGTTGAGGTGGCGGCGTGGCGGGTTTTGGCGTTCTTGCGGGCCTGTTGGGCTTTGGCGGCGTAGTGGTCGGCTTCGCGGCGCTTGGCCCGTGTGTAGTCCGCTTCTTCCTGGGGGTTCATCTCGTCGCTGCGGACGGCGGAGCCGCGGTAGGTAAGGGTGTGGGCGTCGTAGAGTTCGACGCGGTGGTAGTGGTGGGGTTCGTGGCGCAGGCGGACCATCTCACCGGCGCTGCCGTGGCCGTGCATCCATTTGCCGACGTAGTAGGCGCCGTTCCATTCCACGCCCTTGCTGGTGATCGTCAGGGGACGGTCGACGTGTTCCAGGGTGTAGGTGTGCAGGGTTTCGGCGCTGAGGGTCTTGATGGGGGTCAGGTCTTGTGCCCATGCCTGGGCCGGGCTGCGCCGGTGCAGGCGGGCGATGGTGTGGTCGTTGTTCCACCACTCCACCCATTCCAGGACGCGGGTGACGAAGACTTCGTAGTCCATGAGGTCTTCCAGCTTCCACAGGTCGCGGCCGCGTTTGTCACGGCGGCTGCGGCGGGTGTGGGTGTAGCCGGGCATGCCTTTGAAGAGCATGTGCTTGACGGCGGCGTTGAGCGATTCGACGGTGCCCTTGAGATGAGGGCTGTAGGGCGGCAGGACGATCAGATCGGTGCCGAATTTCCCGAACGCTTCACGGACGGTGTTGCTGAGGAAGTCACGTCCGCGGTCGGTGCGGATCTTTCCGGGGACGCCGCCGAAGGGCCGGTGGTGTCCTCCGCACAGGATGGCGTCCCGGGCTGCGGCGAGGATGGCGTCCCGGCTGGGGTAGTGGGGGGTGATGGCCAGGCCGGTGATGACGCAGGTGGCGTGGTCGATGTACCAGGTGATCCAGGGTTTACTGCGGCGCCCCTCGAGGTTGACCCAGACGCTGGCCTCGACATGGTCGGTCTCCCATACCTGGTTGCGGTAGCCGTGGGGGCGCAAGCGGTGGACGTCGTGGCGGCTGCGTGCTGCTTCCCCGCCTTCGAGTGCGGCGCGCTGGCCGGGGCTGAGTTCACGGCCGACGGCGCGGTAGAAGGTGGCCTGGGAGGCCGGAGGGTTGCCCAGGTGCCCCTCGGCGCGCAGTTCGCGGTAGGCGGCGCTGATGTTGCCGTGCCAGCGCGCCATGGCGTCGTGCATGGCGGGGGTGAGGGTGAAGTGGCGGCGGCCTGGGCGGGTGTAGGTGCCGTTGTGGTTCGTGGCGTTGGTCATCCAGCGGTGCACGGTGCGCCAGTGGACGCTGAAAGCTTCGGCCACGGTGCGCAGGTGGGGGTGGGTGAGACGTCCCTCCTGCCGCCGTTGCAGGAGGCGGTCGACAGCGGCGGCGCGCAGGGAAGTGGTGTCGTAGGGGGTCTCGGGTGGTGGGCTGGCAGGCATGGAGGGCTTGCTTCCCGTCTTCGTGGCGGTGGTGTGGGGTCAGGCAGGGGCGAGGGAGAGCAGTCCGGCTCCATAGGATTTGCCGCGGCCGACGCCGGCCAGCAGGGCGTGGCGTAGTGCGTCGGGGTCGGTGACGGTGGCGGTGCCGTCGAAGCGGGTGAGGGCGTACCGGAAAGTGCCGGGTGTCTTCTCGCTGGTGATGGGGTGGCGGGAGGCGGGGTGGGGTGTGAGGGTGGCGGCTTCGAGAGCCAGGCCCGCGAGGGTGGCTTTGCGCTGCCACCAGGCCAGGGCGTCGTCGCCTTGGAGGGGTACGGCGGTGTAGCGGGTTGCGGCTGCGGCGAGGGGGTCGGTTGCGGGGATTTTGCGGCGGACGCAGGGGTTGGCGGTGATGCGGTAGCGCACGCGTCGTCTGGCGGTGAGGGCCTGGAACATGGGGGCCAGGTCGCGGGTTTCGCTGGTGCCGTAGGTGGGTGGCAGGCGGGTGAGGTCGGGTGGTTGGTGCGACTGGACGAGCAGATGCAGAGGGGTGGTGGGGGTGGCGTGTTCCAGGCGGAAGAGCAGTCCGGCTTGGCGCCGGGGCTGGTCTCCCAGTGCGTCGGGGGCCAGCGTCATGACGGTCTTGTGCAGGCTGCCGGGGTTGGCCAGGTCGCGGCGCACGGCGCGGCTGCGGGTGTTGAGCCGGATACGGGTCAAGGTGGCGGTGCGGTGTATGGCGGCGGGGTGGGCCGGGGTGGCGGTCACGGTGTGTCCTGCTGAAGGTAGGCGGCCAGGGCCTCGATCGGGGGGCGGGGGGTGTAGAGGGCGGCGGGGAGGTATTCGGTGGTGCGCCATACCCGGCGGGTGCGGTACGCGCGGTGGGTGGGGGTGAAGTCGGCGGGGTCGTCGGCGATTTCGTAGTGGGCGTGGGCTGCGGGCAGGTGCGCGGGCTGTGTGTCCCAGAGGAAGTCGACGGGCACCGTGGCCTGTTCGGGGCGGGGTGGGGCGGGCAGGCTGAGCGGGGCCCGGGTGCGCAGTTGGTGCACCGGGTCGGGGTGCACGCCGCGCAGCACAAGCGGTTCGTCGGGAACGCAGGCGCGTCGGCCTAGGTAGGGGGCGAAGACGGGCTGTTCCAGCCGCTGGGTGAGGTGTTCGAGGAGCGGGTCGGGGCCGTGGACGGCGACGGTGAAGACGGCGTCGGCCCGGTAGACGCGGTGGCTGGTGAAGGTGGAGGCCTTCTGGGCGCGGTAGCCGCCGCTGCTGGTGCGCAGCCCTTGTTTGTGGGGGCGGCCGCCGCCGGCGGTGTGGTAGTCGGTGTGGCGGGTGCCGGGGCGGTCGACGCGGATGGTGAAGGCCAGGTCGGTGTAGGGGTTGGTGCCGGTGGCCGGGTCGGGGGCCAGTGCCTGCTGGCGGGAGTGTCCGTCGGCGGCGGCGAACAGGCCGATGAGGGCGGAGCGGGTGGGGAAGGAGAGGGTGTCGCGGTGGCGGAAGGCGGCGTGTTCTCCGAAGGACATCAGCGGTGCGGCCAGGCGCAGCAGGATGCCGTTCATGCGTGTGCCGGGGAGGCGGAGGGTTCGGCGGCGGCGGTGGTGAGGGCGTGGGTGAGGTCGGCGAAGGAGGCGTGGGGGGTGCCGAGGTGGTCGAGGGGGGTGGTTTGGAGGGTGCTGTGGCCGTGGGCGATGCGGCGGCGCTCGCCCAGCAGCCGGTTGACTGCATCTGCGTGCTGGCACAGGGCCTGGACGGCGGGGAGGGTGTAGCCGCCTCCAGGGGCGTGTTTGACGGGCTGTTCGAAGGCGGCGGCGTAGGAGACCGGGCGGCGGTCGCGGATGGCGTAGTGGAGCAGGTGGGGCAGGGTGTGCGGGGCGGTGGAGGTCTTCTTCGCCTGCGGCATTTCCTCGATGAACGCCTGGGTGAACAGGCCGAGCAGGCGCAGTGCCTGGGCCTGGTCGCCGTGGAGGTTGCGGGTGAGTTCGGTGAGGTTGACGGTGGCGTAGCGGTAGAGGATGCCGGTGGTGAAGAGCGCTGTCTCCAGGTATGCGCTGCCCGTCTCGTGGGGCCGGGGCCACTCCTCCACGGTGGTGAAGTAGTCCGGCTGCGCATCGCTTGGGTGCACGGCGAAGGCGTGCGCGAGCTGAACGGCGCCGTCCACGTGGCCGTCGGGGATCTCGGCGAGCATCCGGCCGAAGAGGTTGATGGTCGCGGTGCGTCGGCGCAGCAGGGAGGCGACGGTGCGGGTGGGCAGGACGGCTGGTATCGCCGGCTCGCTGCTGCGGCCGCCGCGGGCTTTCTTCTCGGCGGCCGCTGCAACGGCTGCGGTATGGGCGGTGTGGGCTTCTTCGAGTTCGGACCGGTGCTTCTCGCACAGCTCGGTCATCTCGGGAAGGATGTCGGCCAGCAGCAGGGCAGTTCTGGTGATGCCGCCCTGCTGAGCGTCGGTCTTCAGTCCTTTGGTGCTGGCGGAGCGGGCAGCCTGGGCGCCGGCGAAGGCGGCCAGGCCCTCGGGCCATCCGGCCTCGCGCAGGGCGTCGGCCAGGTGCAGGGGCAGGGTGCGGGTGCGGGTGGCGTGCTCATCGAGTTCTTCTTCCAGCGCCAGGCGGATGGGCCGCTTCCATGCCTGGGAGGAGACCATGCTGCGGGTCACTCCGCCGTAGAGCATGGTCTTGGGTTCGTCGTCCTCCCCCCGGTTGAGCAGGGAGGCGGGCACGGGGTGCAGGGCGTGCAGGTCGATGTAGCGGGCGGGAGCGGGCATCTCAGGTCTCCTGGGGGGTGAGGGAGTCGAGGGTGAGGAAGTAGGACTCGCGCCAGCGGGCGGCGGTGTGCGGGCGGTCTTCGTCCCACCAGGCCAGGTCTTCCAGCAGGACGGCGAAGTCGAGGCGGGCGGCGTTGCGGCTGTGCAGGTGGGAGGTGAGTGACCACAGCCGGGGGTGCAGCAGCGGGGTGGAGAGCCGGGTGAGGGTCTTGACGCGTTCGTCCATGCGGTGTTGCGGGAAGTGGTGCCGGGTCACGGCGAGGGCGAGGGTGATCCCCAGGTTCGGGCGGGCCCGCCATGTCCGGTGCCCGGGCTGGGCCGGTGGGTTCGCTGCGCTGTCGGTGCCGGGCGGGCTGTCGGGACGGGCCGTCGGGCTGGTGTGGCCGCGTGTGTCCTCTGCGGGGGCGGGGCGGGCTTCTTCCGGCGTGTAGGGGGTGTCCTCGTGCGGCAGGTGGCGCTGTTGGGCGATGAGGGCGGCGATGGTGTAGTGCGCCCGGCGGGCGCCGAAGCGGCGGATCCGGGCGGCCAGGTGCTGCTGCATGCGCTCGCAGTGCTCGACGGGGCGTCCCCGGCCGGAGGCGAGGTCGCTGCGGATGCCGTTGTGGGCGCACAGGCCGATGACATCGGCGACGAAGTCGTCGTAGTGGGCGCGGCGTTGCGCGGTGGTGAGCGGTGGCACGGTGCTTCCTTGAAGAGGGTTTCGTGGGGGTCAGGAGGAGTGTCGGCGGGCGGGCGGATGGGGCGGGCGGCGCAGTTGGGCCACCGCGTGGGCGAGGAGGCGGGCGGCGGGGAAGTGCTGGGTGAGGACGGGTTGGGCGGCGGTGCGCAGGGCGGCGACGGCCTCGGTGGCGAACGCCTGCCGGGCGTCGCGGCCGGGGTCTTCCACCAGTTGCCAAAAGACGCTCTCGGCGCGGGGCCAGTATGTGGCCAGGGCGTTGCGGGTCCAGGACTGCAGCCGCCGGGGGACGCGGGGGGCTGTGCCGGAGGTTGTGTGCATCGCGCGCCAGGCGCTTGCGGAGGCCTTTTGCAGCAGGGCGCCGATGTCCTCGGCCTCTGTGCGGCATTGGGCGAACCGTTCGGCCGCGCGCGGGTCGTGTTCCTGCGTCCAGGGCCAGATGGGCGGGGTGAGTGCCGTGTACCAGGTGCGATTGCTGGTACGGCCGTCCTGGTCGAAGCCGTGGACGCGTACGCGCAGCTGGGCGCGCAGGTCGGGTGGCAGGTCGTTGAGGGTGGTGAAGGCCTCGGGGCGCTGGACGGCGGATTTTTCATCGCCGGCCAGGAGCAGGGCGTCCAGGTCGCGCCACAGGGCCCGGTCGGCGTCCGCGCGGCGTGGGGTGAGCCGTCGGGTGACGGGGGCGCCGGTGTCGAGGTGGTGGATGAGGAAGGGGTCGGCGGCGGGCAGTTTGTGGGGGGTCGCCCAGGTGAGGTAGGCGTCGGTGACGTGGCGTCCGTCGGGGGCGGGCAGGAGCAGGAGGGCGTGGCAGGAGCGGCCGGTCAGCAGCCGGGCGGGCCGGGTGAGCGGTGCCGGCGGGGCCAGCGGGTCGGGCAGGTGGGGCTCTTCCCAGGGGGCGAGGTCCTGGGCCTCGGGCCAGTCGTCGGCGGGTTTGGGCACCCCGGCCAGGAGCGTCTCGTACAGGGTGCGGCCCAGCGGGTGGAAGGAGAGTGTGGAGCGCAGGGGCCCGGCGTTGGCCTGGCTGCTGCGGTGGCCGTCCACGGTGCGGCTGGACCATTGGCCGGATGCGCCGTAGTGGTGGTGGATGAGCAGGTGCCACAGGGCCTGGGCGCTGGGCACCGGCTGGGGGTCGGTGTCGCGGTGCGGGCTGAGCCAGGCAAGGTTGTTGCCTTCCGGGCGTCCGAAGACCAGCTTGTTCACGCCCGCCCGCTCCTCGCACTGGAGGGCGAGGCGGGGGTCCTGCAGGAAGGGGCGTGCGGGGTCGAACAGGTCCCAGGTGTAGTGGTCGAAGTAGGTGTGGACGGCGTCGGGGTCGAAGCCGCCGGGGTCTTTGAGCAGTGCGCGGCGGCGCATGGCCCACTCCCCCGCGCTCATCTCCGCCTCGTCCAGGCCTGTCACCCGGGCGGCGAGCGTGGTCAGCAGCCGCAGCGCGGCTGAGGCGGCGGGGGGCAGCGGCAGGGCCAGGTCCTCGATCTCGTGGGCGTGCAGCATCAGATCGCGCCAGCCGAGGCTTTCTTGGTGCCCGTCGAGGAAGAGGGCGGGAATGCAGGGTTCTTTGTCGGTGGGGTATGACGGTGCGGGCACTGCGGGACTCCAGGCGCCGGGCAGCGGAAATGAGAAAGGAATGAAAAAAAGCCGGAGGGGGTTTCTGTGCATGCGGAAGGGGGCCGTCGGCGCGCAGGGGTGAACGCGTCGCGGCATGCCAGGCAGAGGGGAAAAGGCGGGTCCGGGTGCAGGCGCGTGGCCAGGTCAAGCCGCGCCGGAACGGCCGGAGTCGCTGCGCGCCTGGCATCAAGGGGGTGCGGTGCCCGAGGCGTAGCGGCGGGGAGGGAAGGCAGAGGGGGGCGCAGCGAGGCTGCACCGCCTTCGTATTTCCATATTAGCGAGTCGGGTACGGCTTTTCCTAATCGCACAGTTCGGCCGCACTGTTCGCATTTAAATTACCGGCGGGTCCGGATTCTTTTGCGTCACCGGGAGGGGCGGATTCTGCGGGCAGCGCGGGCGGGACCGCCGGCTCCTGTCGGGGGGGGGGGGGGCCCCGCGCGGCCCCCCCCCCCCGCCGGCGCGGGGCGGCCGCGGGTGGGGGCGGGGGGCGGGGGGGGCGGCGCG
>NZ_JBSHAO010000079.1:0-27564 GCF_053611545.1 Streptomyces sp. NPDC054796
GACCGGACCCGTTCCACCAGACCCGCAGCCGACATCACCCGCACGAGGTTACTCACCGTGGACCGCGCCACCCGCAAGCGGGCCGCCACCGCGCCGGGCGAGAGCCCCTCCGGCGCCGTGGACAGCGTCCGCAACAGCTCGATCTGCGCCTCCGGCAAGTCCGGCAGCCCCTCGGAGTTACGGGTCGCACGCAGCACAGCCCGTCGCAACGGCCCCAGCAGCCCGCCCAGCCCAGCGGCCACACCAGCCGCTCCCGCATCCTCCACCGCTCCCCCGTCGCCGTGCCCGTCCGCCGCGTCGTGCCCGCTGTGTATCCCTGACATGCCTCCATTGTGAACCCCCACCATAAAGTTTTGTAGCAAATCTATTTTGTGGCACACTCATTTTAGCGGGAAAGCACACCGGACCACCGCCCCGCAGAACGCACCGGGCGGAGCGCTCCCCGCGCAGCACAGCAAGGAGTGACCCCATGCCCCTCGGGTACGACACCCCCACCACCGTCGAGCAGCCCGTCCCGCCGCAGGACCTGTCCCGCATCACCGGACACCGGTTCATCTACACCTACGCCAACGGCTGGCAGTACGAGATGTACGTGAAGAACGCCACCACCATCGACTACCGCATCCACACCGGCATGGTCGGCGGACGCTGGGTCAAGGACCAAGAGGTCGACCTCGTACAGCTCGCCGACGACATCTACAAGATCTCCTGGCACGAGCCGACCGGCACCTCGGTCGTGGTCAACGTGCTGCCCCGCCGACGGGTCCTGCACGGCACCATCTTCTTCCCGCAGTGGATCGAGCAGGACGGAAGCAAGACGGTCCTCTACCAGAACGACCACCTGGAGGAGATGCGCGCCCACCGGGACGCCGGCCCCACCTACCCGGTCTACATCGTCCCGGAGTTCGCCCGCATCACCCTGTTCGAGCACGTCGGCGAGGACGACGAGACAATCGTCGCCGTCGGACCGCAGGACCTGCCCGAGGGCTTCGCCGACCGGATCAACTGAGAAGGCCGACGCATGGAACCGGCAACCCCTCACCGCACCGGCCCTGACCTTCCTCGCCGACCACACATACCCGGCACCGCCCTCCCCGGCGGCGCCGACCACCAGGTCCTGCGCACCGCCCCCTGACCGAGCTCGACGCCCCCTCCCCCCTCGAAACAGACCGGGCCGAGCGGATCTCGGTGCACAACACCGGCATCCAGCCTGTCCCTGACCGGACCCGGACCGATGTCAGCCCTGGTCCGCATCTGCGTCGAATGCTCCCCTGGGCCGATCAGGCCCGGGAGACGCTCACCCGTGCTGGAAGTACCCGGAAGAAGCGGACCCCGGGATGTCGATGTCGACCCGCTGGCGCAACGGGACGGCCGGAGCAGGTTTGCAAACCGGCTGGCTATCAGTGGCGACCGGCAAGGTCACGGGCATGACGAACTCAGCCGCCATCACGGCCTACTGGGACACTGCCGCCAACACCTTCGACAACGAACCCGGACCTCACCCTCCGGGGTGCAACGCACCCAGTCCGACGGGCAGTTGGTGGCAGGCAAGGAACCGTGCCGCCATCCAGCGCGGGCCATGTCCGTCCCCCTGTCCCTCCCGTCCTGCCCGCTCTGCCCTTTGGGCCGCCGTATTGTGCCCTCGGGTATCTGGTCCGGCGGGCGACGGTCGCGTATCCAGGAGAGGTCGCATTCCGGCGTGTGATCGTGAGATGAGGCTCCCCTTTGCGTGATCAAGAGACGGTCGGCCAGCGGGAGGCCGGGCCCGGGCGGACGCCCGTGCGCAAGCCCTCGGAAGGGAGCGGTGCGCCGCCGTCGGCGGGGCTGCTGGCGCTGCAACGGACGGCCGGGAACGCGGCCGTGGTCCGGATGCTGCGCCGGGCCGGGCTGACGGAGGCGCCGACGCCGCACGATCACGGCCCGCACGCCGACGAAGAGAGCGTGCAGCGCTCGGCCGTCCACGACGTGCTGCGCCGCAGCGGCCGCCCGCTCGACGCCGACACCCGCACCGACATGGAGACGCGCATCGGTGCCGACTTCTCCGATGTGCGGATCCACGACGACGCCACGGCGAGGGCCTCGGCGGCGGAGATCGGGGCCCGCGCCTACACCTCCGGCAGTCACATCGTCATCGGCGACGGCGGTGGCGACAAGCACACCCTCGCCCATGAACTCACCCATGTCGTGCAGCAGCGCTCCGGGCCCGTGGCCGGTACCGACAACGGCTCGGGGCTCAAGGTCTCCGACCCCTCCGACCGTTTCGAGCGCGAGGCCGAGGCCAACGCCACCCGTGTCATGCGCGCCCCCGCACGCGAGAGCGCGTCGTCCCCGACGGCGGACGTCGAGCGGACACCGGCACCGGACTCCGCGACGGACTTCGTCCAGCGCACCCTCAACCACACCGCCGCGCCGACCCGCGCCGAGCGCGCGTCGCGCGTGGACAACCGGGGCCGGGCCGTGGAGTCCGAGATCCTCACCGACGGCTCGCTGGCGGGCTCACCGGTCTCCCAGGACCCGCCCGGCTACGACTACATCCGCTCCCTGAACCTGACCAGCACCTGGGTCCGCTTCCACCTTGTGAACCAGAAGGCGGGCGGTGAGGGCACCAGGGACAACCTGGTGACCGCTTCGGGAAGCGACAACCAGGTGTACGAGCGGACCATCGAGTCGGTCCTCAAGAACGACGTGAACCAGGCCAAGAACAACCCGGGGTCCTACGTCTACTTCGCCACCAGGGTGGCGTACAACCGAACGGCCCCGGCGACCGCCGGCATCGCCCAGCAGAATTCCGTCTACGCGTTCCCGTCCAGCCTGGATATCACGCACAAGCTGTACGACCCCGCCGCCGGATGGACAGCGGGCACGCACGACAACACGACCTTCACCTTCCAGACCCCGCAGCCCGCCGACACCAGGACTCCGATGGCGATCGCCAGCCTCGACCTGCCGACGCTCTACCAGTACACCGGCTTCGCCCCGAGAACCAAGGTCTGGGACCAGCAGGACGTCGGGTTCCTGAAGAGCGTCGCGACGGGCGGCAGCCGTCACCAGGCGTTCGTGACCGCCGTCCAGGGATTCGGCGGCACACTGGCCGAGCAGGTCGACGCCGCCTTCTGGGAGTTCCCCTTCTCGCCCCCGCGGGCGAACGCGCGGGGAACGGGTACCCAGGGCGCGACGTCGTTCGGCAGCCGTGTCACGGGCCACAACGACGGCTTCGAGGCACTGGACGCCCTGTGCGCCACGATCGGCGCGGGACTGCTGACGCTCTAGCTCTTCCGGCGCGCCCTGCGGCACCACCTTGCAGTGCGGGGCGGGGCGGCGTGGTGCGGTGGTGAGAGGGTGCCTGGCGTCACGACACGAAGCACCATGACACACCCCTGCGAGGAGTACCGGATGTCGAGTCTGTGGAACGCGAAGGTCGAGGCGGTCGACGGCGCGAGGGTCACGCTCCGTCTCACGGCGGTCCACCCGGATGCCGGAGACCCGCCGGAGAGCGCGGTCTTCGCGCTGCGCCTCCTCGTCGACGGCCTGGAGCGGGCGGCCGACGCCCCGGCGGCGGCTGCCCGCCTCGACTCCCTCAGCACACCCGAGGGGGCCGGCCAGGCCGTCGACGACGTGTCGGTGACCGAGCGCCGCAACCTCCCCTTCGACGAGCGCGCCGCCAAGCACGCGATCAAGACCGAGCTGCGCGAGCGGGGCCAGGACTCCGCTGAGAACTCGGACGCCTTCCAGGCACGGTGGCGCGACCTGTGGGAGGACCCGCGGCAGGCTCCCAGCGCGAGGCTGACGGTCCACCTGCGCGACGCCGGGGCCGTAGCGGGTCTGAAGCCTGGTCACGGCTGGGAATCCGCCGCCTTCGGCTGAGCGCCGCGCCCGGCCGGGCCACGGCGCCGGCCCGGCCTCGTCGGGGAGGGCGGGAGCGGGGGTGGTGTGTGGCGACCGCCCCCGCCGGGGTGCTCACCAGGTGACGGGCAACGACGTCACGCCGCCGGTGATGTGACCGGTCTTCACTTCGAGCTCGTCCAGGTCCGCGGCGAGGCGGAGACCGGGAAGGCGGCGGGCCAGGGTCTCGAAGACCACCCGCAGCTCGATGCGCGCGAGGCTGGCGCCGATGCAGAAGTGCTTGCCGTGCCCGAAGCCGACGTGGCCCCGCTCCTCGCGTCCGGGAGTGAACTCCTCGGCCTCGCTGAAGGCCCGGGGGTCGCGGTTGGCCGAGTTGAGCGAGAGGATGACCGCGTCGCCACGGCGCACCGTCACCCCGCCGACCTCCACGTCGGTGTGGGCGTAGCGCAGGATGCCCAGATCGCCCGGAGCGCCCAGGCGCATGATCTCCTCGACGGTGGCGTCGGTCCGCGCCCGCGGGTCGGCGGCCAGCTCCCGCCACCGCTCGGGACGGGTGAGCAGGAACAGGGTGCCCAGCCCGATGCGGTTGACGGTGGTCTCGTGCCCGGCGAAGAGCAGCCCCACGCACAGGCGCACCATCTCCGCGTAGTCGAAGCCCTCGTCGGCGGCCTGCGCGCGCACCAGGTCGGAGATGACGTCCTCGGCGGGGGTGTCGCGCTTGGCCTCGGCCAGGCCGGTCATGTACTGGCTGAACTCCTCGCGTGCCCGGTGCGCGTCACCGTCCGGGGACTCGGTGGCCATCCGCTCGGACAGCGACCGGAAGACGTCGCGGTCGGCCTCGGGCACCCCCAGCAGGCGGCAGATGACCGCGACCGGGAGGGGGAAGGCCAGTGCGGAGTGCAGGTCGACGGCACTCTCGGGTGCCGCTTCGTGCTCGGCGATCATCCGGTCGACGTAGCCGTCGACCAACTCCTGGACGTGGGTGGAGAGCAGGCGCATCCGCTTGGCCGAGAACGCCGGGGTCAGCAGGCGCCGCATCCGGGTGTGGTCCCGCTCCTCGGTGGCGTAGTCGCCGGTCGGGCCGTTCTGCACCGCGGCGGTGGTGATCTGCGCGGCCCGCTCGGGTTCGGGGTGGGAGCGGCCCAGCCGCGCGTCGGCGAGCAGCTCCCGCACCTCTTGGTAGGAGGTGACGAGCCATGCCGGGTCACCGGCGGGTGTGGTGACCGCGGTGACGGGGGCCTCGCGGCGCAACATCTCGTACACCGGGGCCAGATCGAGCACGTTCGGCCGGGGGAAGGCAAGCTGGGGGCGGTCGGTGGCAACGGTCACGGCGGGCTCTCCTTCACGCTCACGCGAGGACGATGACGGCGAGATCACCAAACTACCTTTTCTGGCAGTCGCCGCCAACAAAGTGTCGGCCAGCATGGCCAGTATTCTGTGCGGCCCGGACACGGCCGCAGCCGTGTCCACGTTCACGTCCACAGTCACGGGTCACGGGTCACGGGTCACGGGTCACGAGCGGGAGGCCGGCATTCATGCGGGAGCAGCGCGACGCGGCACGGCGCGGGCGTCCGCCCGTCACCGACCAGGCCCGGTGGGCACAGCGCCTGCACATCTCGCGGCACGCGGTGCGGCTCTTCCGCGAGCAGGGCGTCGCCGCGACCCCGGGCCGTCAGATCGCGCACGCGGCCGAGGTCTCCGAACGCACCCTGTGGCGACTGTTCCGCGCCAAGGAAAGCTGCGTGGAGCCGCTGCTCACCCAGGCGCTCGAGGCGTTCCAGACGGTCCTGGGCACCTGCCCGCCGGGACTCCCGCCGGCCGAACACCTCCGCGCCCGCTACACGTTCCTCCCGCCCGCCGCCGGATCCGACGTCGACGCCGTGCTGGCCGTCATCCGCATGACCCGCGACGAGCGGGCCCTGCGCGCGGTCTGGCTCGTCCTGCACGAACAGGCCGAGACCGCCCTGGCCCAGCTCCTCGCGCGGCACTCCGGCCACCTCGCCGACTCCTGGCACACGCGCCTCCAGGCCGCACAGCTCAACGCCGCGCTACGCGTGATCACCGAGGACTTCGCCCACTCCGCCGCCGACGGCATCACCAGCCACGAGATCGAGCGCCAACGCACACGCGTCGCCGACGCCTTCCACACCGCCACCCACCCGCACCCGCCTGCGCCCGGGGCGTGACGACCGCCGACGCGTGCGACGCTCTCGGCGCGCCCGTCCGGAGCATGTGTCCGGGTCCGAGAACGCATTGCTCACAACCCGCTCCAGCCGTGCTGACGACCGGGCATGCATGGGCTCCCACCAGCAGGTTCAAGGTTTGCCGCAGGTTTCCCCAAACCCAGCCGCGCATGGTCGTCCCACAGCCGAAGCGGGGGCGGCAGAGAGGCTGCGGTGCGCGATGCCCCAGCCCGACAGGCCGAACCCCCACAGAGAAGGAGCAGATCATGCGTATTCGTCGTGCGCTCGCAGCCATGGCCGTCGGCACCTCACTGATGCTGGGCGCCTCAGCCGCCCCGGCATTCGCCGCCTCGTCCGACGCCGCCACCGCCACGGTCGGATCCGACCGTGCGGCGCAGGAGAAGGAGGCGACCGACAACGCGGCGGCGACCTGGCACTACTGGGCCACGTACAACACCCTCACCGACTGCACCGTGGCAGGCATCATGGTCGTGCAGTCCAACCCCTCCCGCTACCAGAAGGCTCAGTGCACGCCCGGGACAGGCACGACGTACAAGCTGTGGATCCTGATCTGAGAACTTGCTTCGTAAGGGACATGCCGTGGCGCGCGTCTGCTGCCCAAGCATGAGTGGTGGTTCCGGCGCCCGGGTCAGCGGCGGATCGACGACCGCAAGACGCTGCGGGGCATCTTGTTGCGGAGGCAGGGCATCATCCCGGTCATCGCCTGCCCCGGGCCGGAGCAGGGCTCCGGCCTGGGGCGCACCCTCTGGGTCACCGAGGGCGGCCTTCCCCGGTTGCACAGGCTCGCTGCTTACCCGCCCCGCCGAGGACTCCTTAGTCCGCGACCATGTCCAAGACGTCGTCCCCGTCTTCGCAGTCAGGCACAAGCCCGGTACCTACTCCCGGGCTGCCGTTGTCCTCGCCCATGGGCGTCAGCCGCCGCCGGGAGCCCCATCACTCTCGCCCGTCGGTGCCAGACCCCCGCCGGGCGAGCCGCCGTGCTCGCCCATCGGCGACAGACCCGCGCCGGGAGACCCAGCGCCATCACCCATCGGCGCTACCCCCGAGCCGGGGGCACCGTCGTTGTTACCTTTCGGCGCCAGACCCCCGCCGGGAGACCCGTGGTCGTCGCCCATCGGGGCAAAACCCCCGCCGGGAGACCCATCATTCTGGGTTGGCGCCAGACCCGCGCCGGGAGAGCCGCTGCTGTCGCCCTTCGGCGCCAGCCCCCCGCCGGGCGCGCCATCATTCTGGGTCGGCGCCAGGCCAGCCCCGCCGGGAGACCCGTTGCCCTCGCCCATCGGCGACAGACCCCCGCCGGGCGATCCGCCGTTCTCGTTCGTGGTGGCTGCTGATGGTCCCGCCGCGACCGCGACACCCGCCGTGGCCATGAGCGCGACGGCCACGGCCCGCGCCACCTTCTGCTTGATCAGCATATTTCCTCCGTCATCACGCGTAGGACTGATACAGGCGATGCTGACCGGCGCAGGGCCGGAGCACACCGTCTTTCGGCCCCAGCCGAAAGACGGGGTCCAGCGGATAGCGTCCTTCAGCGCCGCAGGGAAGGAACCGGGGCGGACGACCCACCATCGGGGATGGTGAGATGAACGAGTTCGGCGCCGCGAACCTGTGTCATGCCGTGCATCTGGTGCGGGCGCGGGAGGGGCGGAGCATGGCGTACAGCTGCGGGGCGCCCTCGAAGGGGACCCGCGCAGCCGACTGTGTGGGATCAGTGGGGGGCGGGATACGCCATCAGGTCCAGGAACTCGGCCGAGCGCTCGAAGTGCTTGATGACGGGGCCAGCTCGTGGGTCTCCTCGGACTCCTCGCGGGCCTGGCGGCCCCGCTCGACCTGCGCATGGTTGACCTGGTGCCGGGCGGTGTCGTCGCTCATCGCCTTGAAGGCGACGTCGGGCCTGCGCAGCAGGTTCGTGGCCGCCGTGGCGGCGATCCCCTCGTCCCGGGTGAACTCCTCGACCACCCGGGTCTTGTCCTCCGAGGTGAACTTGCTCGCCACGTCGGACGGCGCAGCAGATCACCGGACACCTGGGCCGCGACCTCGTCGTCCTGCGCGAGCGCGTGGATCGCGGTGACCTTCTCCTGCGGTGAGACGGGGGTGTCGACCACGCGGCCCACCCGCCGTTTGGCATCGTCCGCCGACGACCGCGACTCCCCCTCGGGCGGCGCCTTGACCGTGGCGAACCGCTCCTCCTCGTCC
This sequence comes from Streptomyces sp. NPDC054796, assembly GCF_053611545.1. Lineage (NCBI taxonomy): Bacteria > Bacillati > Actinomycetota > Actinomycetes > Kitasatosporales > Streptomycetaceae > Streptomyces > Streptomyces sp. NPDC054796. Next base: position 8,244 of record NZ_JBSHAO010000079.1, read on the forward strand.
TCGATAGACGCCAGGATCCGGTGCACCGTGTAGGCCACACCCGGCTGCCGCTGTTCTTCCGGCCAGCGCGACGCAGTCCAGCGCGAGTGCTTCACCATGTTCAGCGTCAGGCCGATGTCCTCGGCCAGTTTCGCCGTGGACCGGCGCACCGAGAACTCCGCAGCGTGCGTCTCGCCCCCGTGCGCGCGCATGGGGTCGATCTCCAGCGCACGGTCACCGACCCGGAACTGCCCCCTGGACTGCTGCTCGACCACTTCCCGCAGTTCGGCCACGATCTCGTCGTACCGTCGTCGGGTCACACACCCGACCTTCTCCTCAGCGGGCATCACGCCCACCCCCAAAGACCGAGGCGCGGCGGAACCACTTCGCCGACGACGTAGCCCCGGCCTCCCTGAGCAGGCTTCTCCTGCTTCCCGATCCACAGCAACCCAAGGCCAAGGCTCCGCACCAACAGGGCCTCAAAGGGCCTCAGCAACCCCGCGAGCAGGGTTCAGATACGGGTTCTGACAGTCCGTCGCGCGGTGAGGTGAGAAGCCGCCTCGTCAAGGGGCCGGACAGCACCGGACAGCAGGGGCGGTCGACGACACCAGCACCGGCACAGGGACCGGAAGCCGTTCGACCGGTCTCGTCGCTGCCGTCCGTCTTCCCAAGGGCCTTCCGGTTCAGCCGAGACCGCCGTACTCGGCCGTCTCGGTCCGGCCCCGTGAATGCTACGGTCGGGGATCTTTTTGCCCTAACTGGCTTGACCGGCCGGTTACTTACGGAAGGGATCACCATGCGCAGGGAACCCCGGCCAGGACGAAGACGCACCGGCGCCAACGCCTGGGCGGCGGTCGCCGCTGCCCTGCTGACGGGCTGCTCGGCTCTCGTGACCAGCGCGCCCGAACCGGACAGCTCCGCCCCCGCGCCGTCGCCCTCGCAGCAGCCGCTCACTCCGGCCACCCGGCCCCCGCTCAGCGCGGAGGAGCTGGACTCGGTGACGTTCAAGACCTCCGAACTGCCGCAGAGCGCAAGCCGCGAAGTGCGGGAGGGGGAGGAGGCGTATTCCGACCCGAAGAAGCAGTCGTTCTACAGCCTGCTGCCTGCGCCGGAGTGCCAGGCCGTCCGTGATCTGGAGGCTCCCGAGGAGGCCGCGGCCCAGGTCGTCCAGACCTACCAGTGGTCCGGGGACCTCGTTCCGGGCTTCATCTGGCTGTCCTCCTACCGTGGCACGCAGGCCAAGGACGTCCTCGCCCGTGCCCGTACAGCCGTGCGGGCCTGCGCGGCCGGAGGGCCGGGCAGACTGAACGGCGTCACCGTGCGGCTGAAGCAGCACTCCCCGCAGAAGGCACCCGACGCAGGCGACGAGTCCCTCAGTTGGCGTATCACCTCCAGCGCACGCGGGGCCAAGGCGATCATGGAGTACCGGCTTCTGCGGGAGGGGCGGGCCACCGTGATGATCCTGCGATGCGCGACAGGATCGCCGCGGATGTTCCCCGGCAGCCTGACGAAGATTCTCGTCGAGCGGCTGGACGGTGCCCTGCGCTCGGGCCTGATGCCCACTCACGACCCCGAGGACCGTGCGGACACCTGACCCGCGCCTGCCTGCCCGTACCCGCCTGACGAAGCCCACGGTGCGTCGACCAGCCCACCGTGTCAGGGGAGTTGGTGGTGTCCGTGTGGGCGGAGGCGGATGTTTTGTGGCCGTGAGGAGAAGCGTTCAGCGGTTGCGGCGGTCGGCGGCCTCGAAGGAAAGCTGTGGCCATGCCGAGGAGAGTCGCGCCAGTTCGTCGGTGGTCACGTCGGGAGCGGTGCGCAGGGTCTCGTCGGGGAGGAAGTGGACGACGGTCCCGGTCGTGCCGTCGTCGGCGATCGGTTCCAAGCCGGTGGTGGGGACACCGTGTGCGTAACGCTGGGTCCAGGATCCGTTGCGGCGGCGGTTGGTGTGGACGAGCCATGTGCTGAGGGCGGCGACGACGGACATGCCCCGGCGGGGGTGGCCGTCGGGAAGCGGGGTTGCGCCGGGGCGGTCGAAGAAGCGGAGGTCTTTCGTCGCCATGACCGGCTTCTTCACCGGACGGCCGTGTTCGTCGAGGCGTGTGTCGGTGCCCCGGCCGTCGTCGGCGATCGTCATGGAGCCGTCGGCGTGGAGGGTGACACGGCAGTGGCCGCCGTTGCCGCACTCGGCCTCGTCTGCCGCGTAGGCGACGACTTCGAGCACCAGGTGCCGGACGCCGCCGGGCGCGAATATGGCAGGGGCCCGACGGACATGTTCAAGGTGGTCGAGGTCTACGCCGCCCGCCCAGTCGTGCGTGGTGTTGCGCCAGGAAACCCTCGGTGTGTCCATCCGCGAAGTATGCGGGCAGTGGCCACTGTCCGTGCTGCCCCTCGCGACGGCGCCGTAGGCGTGGGGCCCCTCAGCGGGCCGGGTCGGTGATTTCCTGGGTGCCGATGACCGTCAGCAGGTCGAGCAGGCCGGCGCTGTCCGTGCCGACCGCGGGGGTGAACCAGAGCAGCCGTTGCCGGCCGTCCTCGCTGAACAGGTTGAGGCAGTTGACCTCAACGAGGCCGAGGGTGGGGTGGTTGAGGCGTTTGCGGTCGTCTCGTCGGAAGGCCACGTCGTGCTCGGCCCAGAGTGCGGCGAACTCGGAGGAGAGGCCGAGCAGCGCGCTGATCATCGAGGAGGCTTCGGTGTCCTTCCTGTCCCGCCTGGCCGCGGCTGCTCTCAGGTCGGCGACGAAGGCGCGGGACTGGGCCTCGTGGTCGGCTTCCGGGTAGAGCCGCCGGGCCTCGGGCTCGGTGAACCACCGGTGGACGAAGCTGGCCCGGGCGCCGCGGAAGCCGGACTGGTCGCCGAGCAGGGCCACCGCGAGCGGGTTCTGCACGAGGGTGACGTGCAGGTCGGTGATGACCTGCGCGGGTGTCGAGGTCAGACGCTGGAGCAGGTCGAACATGCCGGGGTGGACGTGGGAGGCGGCGCCGCCGTGCACGGGCACCGGGCGGTCGGCCAGGTGGTAGAGGTGGTCGCGTTCGTCGGCGCTCAGCCGGAGCGCCCTGGCTAGGGCGGCGATCATCTGCTCCGACGGCTGGGACCCGGCCCCGCGCTCCAGCTCGTTGTAGTAGTCCACCGAAGCGCCGGCGAGCTGGGCGACCTCCTCGCGCCGCAGCCCGGGCACCCGGCGGCGGGACCCGGCGGGCAGCCCCACCTCGGCCGGGCGGATGCGTTCGCGACGCGACCGCAGAAAGGACCCCAGCTCGGTGTATCTCGCAGAACCCATGCCTCCATTCTGCGCTCGGCGGGGGCGCGGACCCAGGGGATGACATCCCCTGGTTGCGCTGGTCAGCACCGCTCACCCTGGAGACATGAACACAGCTCCCTCCACGCAACCGTCATCGGCCACGCGGGCCGCCATCGTCACCGGCGGATCACGCGGCATCGGCCGGGCGGTCTCCCGGAAACTCGCCCAGGACGGTCTGGCCGTCGTGGTGAACTACGCCGGCGACGCGACCGCCGCCGATGAGACCGTGGCGGCCATCACCGCCGACGGCGGGCGGGCCGTCGCGGTGCGGGGCGACGTGGCGGACGAGAACGACGTCGCCGCGCTGTTCGACCGGGCGGAAGCGGAGTTCGGCGGCGTGGACGCCGTCGTCAACTCCGCCGGCCGACTCGCCCTGTCGCCCATCGCCGAGCTCGATCTGACGGTCCTCGACGCCGTGCACCGCACGAACATCCGCGGCTCCTTCGTCGTCGCCCAGCAGGCCGCACGGCGGCTCCGGGCGGGCGGCTCGTTCGTGGCACTGTCCACCTCCGTGGTCGGTACGCAGTTCCCCGCCTACGGTGCGTACGCGGCGAGCAAGGGCGCGGTCGAGGCGATGACGCTGATCCTCGCCCGCGAGCTGCGCGGCCGTGACATCACCGTGAACGCCGTCGCCCCCGGCCCCACGGCCACGGAACTGTTCCTCGAAGGCAAGACGGACGAGGAGATCGACCGGCTCGCCAAGGTCCCGCCGCTGGAGAGGCTGGGGACGCCGGAGGACATCGCCCACGTGGTGGCCTTCCTCACCAGCCCGCAGGGCCACTGGGTGAACGGGCAGATCCTGCGCGCCAACGGAGGCATGGTGTGACGACGGCACAGCAGAGCGTCGTCACCGTCACGGGCGCCAGTCCGCCCGGCACCAGCCATGAACCACTCACCCCACGTGCTGCACGCGTCGGCCTCTGACCACTCCGTCCCCTCCGGGGAACCGGCCGTCGGCATGACATCCCGGCATCGCATTCCCCGCACACATGCTTCCGGTCCACGGAAGAAAACACTCTAGGGAGAACCCCATGCCTTTCGCCCATTTCAAGGTCCCCGCCGGCACCATCAGCGCCGAGGACAAGAAGAAGATCATCGAGCGCACCACCGACCTGTACGCCGAGATCTACGGTGAGCGGGCCCGCCCCACCACCGTCGTCCTCGTCGACGAGGTCCCCGACGGCGGCTGGGGCGTCGCGGGCAATGTCCTGACCGCGGCCATGCTCAACGGCGGCGCCTGAGACCTGCCCCCCGCCGGGGCCCGGCTGTGGCCCGCTCAGGCGACGGCGAGTTGCCGACGCAGGTTCTCCACCGCGGCGGGGATGTCGTCGGCGCCGGTCAGGTCGCTGCCGATGCTCACCGTGAACGCGCCGGCCGCCAGCCACTCGGCCGCGTTCGCGAGCGTCACTCCCCCGGTGGCCATGATCCGCGCGCCCGGCAGTACGGAGCGCAGGGACTTCAGGTGGGCGAGGCCGCCGACGTGGGCGGGGAACAGCTTGGCCACCCCGCGCTGTGCCGCCGCGCGCAGCTCCGTCGGGGTCATGCCGCCCTCGACGAAGAGCCGGTCGGCGGCGTCGGCGACCGGGCGTACCTCGGGCACCTGGAACGGGCTGACCAGGAAGGCGGCCCCTGCCGTCAGTGCGGTCTCGGCGATGGCGGTGCTGGTGACCGTGCCGAGGCCGACGGTGGCCTCGGGGTGCTCGCGCGCCCAGCCGCGTACCAGTTCCTCCCAGCCGGGTGTGGTCGCGGTGAACTCGAAGGTGCTGATCCCGGCGGCGAGCAGGGTGCGGGCCAGATGGTCGGCGGCGTCCGCGTCGGCCGCCCGTACGGTCGGCACGATACGGGCGCGCCGCAGGTGGCCGATGACCCCGCGTACGGCGGGTGTGAGGGAGGTGTCCGGGCCCTCCGGGGGCGCGGCACCGTCCGGGCCCGCGGTGTCGTTCGGGGCCGTGGCGCCGTGCGAGGCGATGGTGTCGTCCGGGCCCGCGGTGCCGTCCGGGGCGGTCATGCGGGGGCCGCGATCCGGGCGAGCGCGTCCAGCGCGCTGCGGGCCTCCGCCGCGTCGGCGACGCCGTCGGCGCGCAGCACGATCTCGTCGCCGCAGCGGATGTTGAGCGTCAGCACGGACAGCACGCTCCGTGCCGGCACGGGCTCCCCGTCCGCTCCCCCGTCGACGCGTGCGACGGTCACCTCGGCCGTCGCACGCGCCGCTGCCTGCGCGAACGCCGCAGCCGGGCGGGCGTGCAGCCCGGCCTCTTCGGTGACCTTGAGCCGTCGTTCCACGATCCCCACGTGCGGGATCTCCTCTCCTCGATTGCCGGTGTCCGTGTCCTCCGGGGCCGCGCCCGGGGCCCCGGTCCCGCTTCCGCGCGTCGCGCCGGTCATGGCCGACCGCCCAGCAGTGCGGTGATCCGGTCGACGAGCAGTTCTTCCTCCTCCTCGCTCAGCGCGCGCGGGTCCACGGACAGCTGGCCGCTGCCGGAGTGGTGGTCCCGGAGGAAGACCGGGGGGCTGCCCGCCTGGAGGGCGGCGCTCAGCGCCGCCGCGTCGCGCCCCGCGCCCTGGGGGTCCACGATCAGCCGGGCACGGTGGATGTCGCGTCCGGCCTCGTCCCGTACGACCTCGGCGGTGATGCCCGGGAGGCCGCCCAGCCGCGCGGCGAGCCGGGCCATGCGCGCCTGCTGCGCCGCCGACTGGGCCGCGCCGTCCGGTGCGGCGGCCCGTGCCTCGTGCTCACGCGTGGCGCGCACCAGGCCGAGGACGGTCTCCTTGCCGACCTTCATCGGCCGTCCGATGCCGCCGTACTGGGCGCGGCAGGCGGCGATCAGTGGCGCGGAGCCGCAGATGAATCCCGAGGTGGGGCCGCCGATGGCCTTGCCGCCGCTGAAGACGACCAGGTCTGCGCCAGTTTCCGTCCAGGCGCGCAGGTCCTCCTCGGCCGCCGCGTCGACGATCACCGGGACGCCGTGCGCGCGGCCGATGGCGAGGGTCTCCGCGAGGGGCAGGGCGCCCTTGTGCACCGTGTGGTGCGACTGGACGTGGAGGATCGCGGCCGTCCCCTCACCCAGCACACCCTCGACGTGGCCGCGCTCCGTCTTGTTCACGGACCCGGCCTCCACGACGGTGCCGCCCCCGAGCGCGACCATCTGCCGCACGGGAGCACCGAAGTGGACGGCGTGGCCCTTCTGGAGCACCACCTCGTGGGGCCGTCCGCCCGGGTCGGGGAGGCGCTCGATGCGGGCGACGTCGGTACCGGCGATCAGCGCGGCCACGGCGATGGCGATGCCGGAGGCGGCGCCGGTCGTGGGGCAGGCGTCCTCCGTGCCCGCGGCCCTGGCGAGTTCGCGCCCGGCGGCGGCCAGCAGATCGTCCATCACGACGTGGCTGCGGGCCGCCTCGCCCATCGCGGCGACGACGTCGTCGCTGAGGCGGCTGCCGCCGAGCGCGGTCATCTTGCCGTTGGCGTTGAGGGCCGGGGGCAGGCCCAGTGCCTCATAGATGCTGGTGGGGCTCATGATGCCTTTCCGGGAAATGTACGAGGGGGGGGAGGGTGGCGCGGGGCCGACCGGCGCCCGGTCAACCGGACCGGACATGACGCGAGCGAGGGGACCGGATGTGACGCGACGGGATCCGGCGCCCGCCTACGTGCCCGCGATCGGGAAGAAGAGCCCGAAGAGCATCGCGCCGAGGATCGCACCCCCGGTCAGTGGCTTCTTCCACCAGTAGAAGAGCAGCGCGCCGATGACGGAGCCGAGGCCGACCGGGATCGAGGCGGTGGCGGCGGCGATGATGACCAGGGGCCCCAGATAGCGGCCCGCCGAATTGCCCGCGCCCATCATCACGTCGGCGCCGAACGTCGACGTACTGCCGGGTGAGTTGATGGTGGCGCGCCGGATGCCCAGGATCAGGGCGCCGATGGCGAAGCCGATGAGGGCGCCGGTCGGCAGGGCCAGCCAGAAGTGTTCCAGGGGTGCGGTGATACCGCCCGCGAGCAGCATCGCGGGGATGCCGATGCCGACGCCGGTCTGGAGGGAGCCGCCGATGTCGAGGATGCCGACCATCGGCCCCTCGATGATCCGGGCGAAGAGGAAACCCGCGCCGAAGGCGGCCGCCGCGCCGTAACTCCCGCCGTCCATACCGGCCTTGAGCAGCGCGACGACGGCGACCTCGTTGAAGACACCCGTGTGGTAGACGTAATAAAGGTGTGTTCCGGAGAAGATGCCCGCCGCGAGGGTGGCGACGAAGAAGGGGAACGCCCACTCGGACAGCCAGAAGCTCCCCTCCCCCGGCACCTTGAGCCTGCCGCCCTTCCCCGGACCGGGGGCCGGGCCCGCGGCGTCCGCGGTGTTCGCTTCCGCGTGTGTCATGTCTCCGCCTGCCTCTCAGTCCGTCGGGGTGGTGCCGGTGGCGTCGTGCAGGCCGGACAGCCACGAGGGGATGTGGACCTTCATCTGCTCGAGGAGCTGGATGTCGACGCCGCGCAGGAACGCGCTGATGACGAAGAGTGCGACGACGGCTCCCACCAGGGTCCGGGTCAGCCGGGTCCTGCCCAGGTCGTCGAGGCCCTTGCCGACGACGATGCCGAGCACGATGCCCGGCACGGCGTTGCCCATCACGATGTGCGCGAGCCCGCCCAGCACCGTGCCCCAGCCGCCGGTGCGGCGCCCGGCGTCGACGGCCGCCATCCAGAAGATGATCGGCATCACCGGGTTGATCAGCCACTCGGAGGCGGGGCCCAGCACATCGGCCGCGACCTTCTGGAGGGAGTGCGGGATGGAGGCCGCGGTGGTGTTCAGCACGGAGATCAGCACCACGCCGACGCCCGCGCCGCAGAAGGCCATGCGGCGCGGGTTGTGCAGCGTCTCTGCGAGGTTACGGTTCTTGGCCATGGACAGCGCCGCCGCCCAGTGCGGCACGATGCGGTGGTCCACGTCGCCGGTGAGCGCGCCCGCGCCGACCGTGCTGGCCCAGGCGTTGAAGAAGAAGCCGAAGCCGAACGAGAAGTGCGCGATGGGGTCGTTCTCGCAGGCGTTCAGTTCGCCGAGCGTACGGAACGCGCCCATGCCCTGCACCTTGGGGGCGTGGAACATCCGCGCCACACCCGCCGAGGCACCGAACCCGATGAGCGCGCCGATGACTGCCGACTCCAGCAGGATGACGAGGGTCTGGTTCACGGCTGCCTCACCTCATGTGGAGGGCGTGCTGAAGCGGGGTGAGCCGCTCCTCGCGTACGGAGAAGTCGAGCGCGTCCAGGTCCAGCGACGCCACCCGTACCTCGATGTTGAGCTTCAGCTCGAACCGGTGCCGCTTGCGGGCGAAGAAGAGGCCGAGGAACCGTTCGGTCCAGCGGTGCTCGACGGCTTCGGCCACCTCCAGGCCGACAGGCTCGACGCGGAAGCACACGCCCGTCGTCTTCTTCCCCGCGGCCTGCTGGACCTGCGCCATCGCGTCGGCGAACGCCTTGTACCGCGTGGGTCCTGAGCCGGTCAGCCGCAGCACGTGTCGCGTGTGCTTCACTCCGCCCGCGCCTCCCCCGGCTCTGCGGCGGCCAGCTTCTTCAGCAGTGCCTCCGCGACGGCGAACCCGAGTTCCTCGCTGTCGAGGAAGCCGAAGCCCAGGACCGTACGGCCTTGTTCCACGGCCGTCACACCCGCGCGGGGCGAGCGCATGCCGAACTCGATGTCGTGCCCGTACTTCGCCTTTGCCGTCACCGCGCCCGCTCCGCCGCTGCCGCAGAAGGAGATGCCGAGCGCGGCGTCCTCGGCGGCCATCACATCGCCGACCTTCATGTCGGCGCCGGGGCCGGGTATCAGCACGGGCTCGGCGCCCGCGGCGCGTACGCCGTCGGCCACGGCCTGGCCCTTGCCCAGCCGGTGCCCGATCACGATCTTCACTGCCATGGTGTCGCTCCCTTGTCGTCTCTCATGCCGTGCTGCTCTCGGCCTGCCGTGCCACCTCGAAGTGCAGCGCGAGCAGCAGGACTTCGCTGTCGGGCGCGCGGTAGCCGCGCGGTGTGCAGTAGGTGTCGATCAGTGCCCGCGTCGCGGCCAGGCGGTCGGCCGGGACCTCGGTGTAGAGCGCGTCGGCGAGCGGGTCCAGGTACTCGTCGTCGCGTACGCGCCGCAGGAAGGCCAGCGCGTGCACGGCGACGGCCAACTGCCGTTCGTCGTCGAGGGTGAGGCCCTGCTGCGCTGCGTGCCGCTGGATGAGCGGCAGCAGTTCCCCGAGGTCGGCGCGGTCCGCTTCGGCCACGGGTGCGGAGCTGTCCGCGACGGCTTCCGCGAGCCGGTCGGTGAGCCGGTCGGTCTGCGGCTCGGTCAGGGGGTCGGTCATGCGGCGGCTTCTTCCGGGGGTGTCGTCGGCCGTACGGGGTGGAAACGCCCCGCCCTCAGCACGCCGTGTGCGACGAGCGACCCGCCGCCCTCGCGGTGCGCGCCCGTCGCGTCGGTGAGGTGGTGCGACGTCTGTTCCTCGCGCAGCCGCAGCAGGCTGATGTCGGCGACGGCGCCGGGGCGCAGGGTGCCCAACTCGCCTGTGAGGCCGAGCACTTCGGCGGGGCGCGAGGTGGCGCACGCGAGCACTTCGGTCAGCGGCATGCCCAGGGCGAGGAGTTTGTCGAGGGTGGCGGTGAGCGAGTGCACGGGGCCGTGGAGGTTGCGGTTGTGCAGGTCGGTGCTCGCGGTGTACGGACGGATACCGGCGGACAGTGCCCGTTCGGCCGTGGCGAAGGCGAAACTGGCGCTGCCGTGCCCGACGTCGAGGCGTACCCCGCGCTCCAGCGCGGCGCGGGCCTGCGGAAGGGGCGCGGCGGCGTACTCGCCCCCGCCCTCGGACCCGGGTTCGGGTGCGGTGCGGGCGAAGAGGCCGCCGGGCTTGCCGTGGAAGGCGTGGGTGACGACGTCGCCGGGCCCGAGCAGATCGAGGACGTCGCCCAGCGCCGGGGGTTCGTTGCCCACGTGCACCATGACGGGGACGCCGTGCGCGTCGGCGATTTCCTTGGCGGTGCGCAGCGGGGCGAGTCCGCTGTCGCCGAGCACGGACCTGCTCATCCGCACCTTGATGCCGCGGGGTGCCGGGGGCCCTTCCAGGTCCGGGGCGCTGTCGAGGAGTGCGCCCGTTGCGGCGGCGTCGATGTCGGCGGGGCCTCCCGCGAGTTCACTGTTCCCCTGTACGAGGCCGTGGCGGGAGATGTTGAGCCAGTTCAGGACGCGTGTGCGGGCGGGGGCCACGATCTGCCGGGCGAAGTGCGCCCAGTCGTCGCTGCCGCAGCTTCCCGCGTCGACCACGGTGGTGACGCCCTGGTCGACGCCGATCGTGTCGGCCTCGACCCCGAGGTAGGTGCGGCCCGCGTAGACGTGGGTGTGCAGGTCGATGAGACCCGGCGCGACCAGCAGGCCCGTCGCTTCGACGGTTTCGGCGCCCTGGAGGGTGCCCGGCGGGCCGGTGCGTGCGATACGGCCGCCGCACACGGCGAGGTCGCCGGGCTCGACCGTTCCACGCTCCGGATCGGCCAACCGGCCGCCTGTGATCACGAGTTCGTACATGTACTCCGTCCGCCTTTCGCAGGGGCGGGAGAATGGGCACGACACGTCCACGGAGACCGTCAACCGTTCCGTAGAGTAGATTGGCGTTCCGAAGGGCGGATCGATGGCAAACTAATCAGATGTCGTACGGAGGGTCAATGGATGGCGAGAAGTCGGTGAATTCGGTGGCCAAGGCGCTGCGCGTGCTGCACGCGCTCGCCCAGCCCGAACTTCCGCACCGTCTCAAGGAGATCGCGGAGTACGCGGGGGTCTCCAAGGCCAGCACCCATCGCATCCTGGCCACCCTCATCGAGGAGGGGTACGCCGTCGCCGACGGCGACGGCCGCTACGGGATGGGGGTCCAGCTACGCGCCCTGGCCGCGCGGGTCTTCTCCGACGACACGGTCGGCATCGACGCGGTGCTCCGCGCGCTCCAGCAGCGACTGGGCCAGGCCGTGCACCTCGCCGTCCTCAGCGGCGACCACGCCACCTACACGCACAAGGTGGACCCCGGACACGCCTACCGCATCGCGACCGAGGTGGGCATGCCGCTGCCGCTGCACGCGAGCGCGGCGGGCAAGGTACTGCTGGCCCACCTCCCGGAGCCCGAGGCCGAGAGCCTCCTCGACCGCACAGGGCTGCCCCCGCGCACACCCCACACCCTCACCGAACGCACCGCCCTGGCACGGGAGTTGGAGACCGTGCGCGAGAACGGCTGGGCGGCGGAGTACGAGGAGGCCGACGAGTCCGTCTGCTCCCTTGCCGCACCCGTACTCGACACCGAGGGCTACCCGATGGGCGCCGTCTCGGTCTCCTCCCTGGTCTTCCTCGTCACCCGCGAACAACTACGGGAGTTCGCGCCCGCGGTGTGCCAGGCCGCGAAGGAGGTCTCGCGACGGCTGTGACGGGTGCCTGCGGCATCCCGCACCGCTCCCCGGGCGGACACCGGCGGCATCACCCGCCGGAGACCAGCCCGGCCAGGTGGTGCAGCGAGTTCGCGAGGTGCTCGGGGCCGAACGGCGGGAACCGGAGGTACTCCCGGATGGACGGCGGTACCGCCGACCAGTCGTAGGTGAGTGTGACCTCGGTTTCGGACGGACCGAGCGGTGTGAGGTCGTAACGCCAGGACCAGCCGCCGAACTCCAGACGGCCGTCGTCCTTCTCCTGGCCTGTCAGCCAGCCGATGACGTGCGGCGCGTCGAACACCGCGACCCGGTTGGCCACCCGGTAGTCACCGTCGGGATGGTCCGCGTGGTACATGTCCATCCGGAAGACCTGCCCCGCCTCGGTCAGCGTCGCCCGGTCGGCAGGCTCCTGGACCCATCCTGTTCCGTCGATCGCCGAATGGGACACCGGGTCCGCCAGCACCGCGAACACCTTCGCGGCGGGAGCTGCGACGGTCAGGGTGGCGCTCACGTTCTCCTGGTCCACGGTGTGCACACTCCTCGTCGTGTCGTCGCGGGCCTCCCGCGGGTGCGGGAACCCCCTCCCTTGTGCAGACGACGCGAGGGAGCGGAAGTCATCGGCCGCACGAACGGAAACCCCGCGCCGGGTCAACCACCCTGAGCCGTACGCCGATTGGAAGGTTTTGCCGCTCTATCCTGCTGACATCGCGGAAAAGTCTCCATACGAAGTTCAACGATACCGTTGAAGCCATGGTTACCGACCTCAGCGCCGCCGCCCATGCCGTCGATGCCTCGCAGGTCATGAGGCTGCTTCCGGACCGCCCCCGGCTGCTCGCCCTCGGGGAGCCCACACACGGCGAGGAGGCGCTGCTCGATCTGCGCAACACGCTCTTCCGGCAGCTCGTCGAGCAGGAGGGCTACCGGACGATCGCGGTCGAGAGCGACTGTGCGAGGGGCCTGGCCGTGGACGACTACGTCGCCTCCGGCACGGGCACTCTCGACGCGGCCATGGAGAACGGGTTCAGCCATGGCTGGGGCACCTCAGCGGCCAACCGCGAGCTGGTGCGCTGGATGCGCGCCTACAACGTCCGTGCCGACGAAGAGGGCAGGCCCACGTCCGAGCGGCTCCGGTTCGCCGGTTTCGACGGCCCCTTGGAGATCACCCACGCCGAGAGCCCCCGCCACACCCTCACCGCACTCCACCGCTACCTCTCGTCCCAGGTGGACGCGGACCTGCTCCCTTGCACCGCGGACACGCTCGACCGCCTGCTCGGCCCCGACGACCGGTGGACCGAGCCCGCCGCGATGACGGACCCGGCCCGCTCGGTGGGGCAGTCGGCCGAGGCCGGACGACTGCGGCTGCTCGCCGACGACCTGGTGGCACTGCTCGACGCGCAGACACCGCACCTCATCACCGCGACCTCGCGGGACGAGTGGGACAGGGCGCGCCTGCACGGGCGCACCGCCACCAGTCTGCTCGGCTACCACCACTGGATGGCCGACACCTCCCCCGCGCGCATGGCCCGGCTGATGGGCCTGCGGGACGGGATGATGGCCCACAACCTCCTCACCCTCGCCGAGCGGGGGCCGACGCTGGTCCACGCCCACAACGGCCATCTCCAGCGGCGGAAGAGCACGGTGCGGATGGCCGGGCTGCCGCTGGAGTGGTGGAGCGCCGGCGCGATCGTCAGCGCCCACCTGGGAAAGCGGTACGCCTTCCTGGCCACGGCCCTCGGCACGCTCCGGCACCGGGGAGTGGACGTCCCGCCCCCGGACACCCTCGAAGGACTGCTGCACACACTCCCGGAGAGCCACTGCCTCCTCGACGCCGCCCGACTGGCCGACACCCTCGGCGACGCCCGGCCCGCACCCCGTGTGTCCTCCTGGTTCGGCTACGCCCCGCTCGACGCCGACCACCTGCCCGACACCGACGGCGTCGTGTTCGTCAGGGACGTCCCGCGGGGCTCGACGCAAGCGCCGTGACCTGGCGGCGACGCACGGTCGCGGCGAGCGCGCCCGCCGCTAGGGGGTGTCTGTGAGGCTTCCAGCGCCGGACGCGCGATTTCGCGCCAGCCAGGCCAAGGAAACGACATGGCCGGATGGTATGACCCATACCCAGCACCTTGGCCCGCGCAAGCAGGGACGAACTGAAGGCGATGGCTGGAGTCGGCCACCCTTCACAAACACACCAGTGCGCAACGCGTTCACGACTTCCTCGCGGGAAGGGGGTTGGCGGCATGACATTCGTGAGGCTTGATGGAGGTGGCACCTGCCGCCGGTATTCAACCGGCGCAACAAGAAGGGGCCCATATGAGCGCGAAAGGCCACCCTGGCGGAACCGATCTGGACGACGTCGTCATTCCGAGGTTCGAGTACCCCTGGTCGGCGGCTTGTCATCCCGATGCCGAGGCCATCGAAGCAGAACCGCAGCGTCGTGTTGAAATAGCACCTCGCCTGGGCTCATAGCCGGAACCAGATTTTGATCGCGGCGACGGTGCCGGTGCCGTGGAAGACGTAGGCACGTTTGTCGTATCTGGTGGCCACGGCTATGAAACTGACCCGGTTCGGGAAACGTGTCGTCGCGGCGGCCCAGAAGATCCCGGCCGAAGGGGCGCAAGGACACGAGATGATCGGGTCATGACTGAGATCGTTCTGATGTCCGACCCGAAGGTCGCAGCCATGACTGTTCAGGAGTGCGGTGAACGGCTCATGGACCTGCGACGAGATGGCCACCTGCTGGTCGACGAGCGGAAGTGGCAGGACTCGCACCGCACCAGGAGCGGCAGTCGCCCACTACGGCCCCAAGGAACTCGCCCAAAGGTATCCAGGATCTCGAAAGTGATCACCGCAGCCTCCAAGGAGGAAAGATTCGCATGACAGCAGAGGCGTCATGGCCCTCGTACCCACATGCCTCTCATGGCCTCGCGCCAAGCAGCCGTTGGCGACCCTGACAGCGCTTCTTCTCTCGCCTGGAGTCATAGAAGGAAGCCGCTGCCGTGGGCCGAGCGCGCGGCGGTCCACGGAGCCGGTCCAAAACTGTTCCGTTTGTCGTTCGGCCGACAGCGATGGTGAGACAGCACCGGGCCCGGGAGCCGTCGCCGGCCCCCGGGCCTGGTGTCACGCTGTGTGCTAGGGCGTATTTCGAAAGTGCTGGTCACAGCCATTCGTTGATGGCCGCGACCAGCACGGTCGCCTCATAGCGGACGGCGAGCTTGTCGTACCTCGTCGCCACCGCGAAGAATGGCCGCATCACGGCCTGCCGATTCCCGGAGCCTCAGCAGGCCGAGTGACCTGCGACGTAAAAGGCCAAGCTCAGGAAGAAGGGAGCTCAGACCTCGCAGTGCAGCTACCTGGAAGTCACGCAGCTGGCTCCGGGGCTACTGGTGCCGTGGGAGAGCCTGTGCCTTCTGCGCCGAAAGAGTCTTGTAGACGGTACCGGCGAGGTCGGGCAGCGTGTCCCCTTCGCCAACGGCGCTGTTGACAGCAACTGCGATGATCATGCCAGTCTTCGGGAAGTACATGTGCAGCACCCGGTTTCCATAAGTGGCCCCCTCATAGGCCCAGACCGTCCCGGCCACAGGATGGACGAACTTCACGACACCGAGCCCGAAACCGAGGGGATCGTCGGCCGTGACGCTCTTGATGGGCTTACTCGTCTTCGCCGAGACCAGGGACTCCAGCTCGCGCTGCTGCGCTGAAGGCAGCAGTCGACCGCTGTACAGCGCCCTGTCCCAAGCCGTCATGTCTCTCAGTGAACTCACCAGGCCACCCGCCCCCTGCGCCCAGGACAGGCGGAGCCGAGGAAGTGACTTGTTGAGATGCTTCGGCAGGACGGAATGGGTGGAGTACGGCGTCGGCATGCGCGAGGCCGTGTCCGGAGGGCAGTCCGGGGGGAGGCAGGTGTCGTTCATTCCGAGAGGTTCGATGATGCGCTCGGCGAGCCGCTCATGGAAAGTATCGTGCGACGCTCGTTCGACGATCATCTGCGCGAGGAGGTAGTTCGTATTCGAGTACTCGTACTTCGCGGGACCCAGTGGCAGGCCCTCCACATAGGACATCAGGCGCTCCAGCGTGAAGCGCGTGGAGGGATTGGCGTCGAAATCCTTCAGGAACGCATTCTGCTCGGTGTAGTTGGGGATGCCGCTGGTCATCGACAGCAGTTGCTTGATGGTGACATCGCGCCACGCAGGATACTGGGGAAGCCACTTTCCCAGCTTGTCCCGTATGGAAAGCTTTCCTTCGGCCTCCAGCTGAAGCAACAGCACGGACGTGAACGCCTTGGTGTTGCTGCCTATCTGCCACAGCGCCTTGCTGTTCACCGGTCGACCACCGCCGTAGCGGGACGTCCCCGCATCGACCGAGATATCAGGTCGCTGATCGGCATAGGTCACCCGAAGGGACACCGCTGAGAAATGATCCTTAGTGCCCTGAGCGTCCAGATATTTCTCGAGGTCACTTCGCAGTGACGCGGTGGTACTGCGAACGGATGGCTCCACCACTGCGTGCGCGACGGCCGGCCCACTTCCCGACACCATCATCCCCGAAACAATCGCCGCGGTGACCGTCGCCAGGGCCACGAGGCGCTTCCCTTGCTGACCGCCCCGCCGACGAATCCTGTACCTCACTGTCGCCATTCCTCCATCGAAT
Organism: Streptomyces sp. NPDC054796; assembly: GCF_053611545.1. Taxonomy (NCBI): domain Bacteria; kingdom Bacillati; phylum Actinomycetota; class Actinomycetes; order Kitasatosporales; family Streptomycetaceae; genus Streptomyces; species Streptomyces sp. NPDC054796. Next base: position 24,597 of record NZ_JBSHAO010000079.1, read on the forward strand.
CGAACAGAACTGGGAACGAGGATCACGCTAGGCAGTGGAGGCACGGCAGGTAATGGGGGTAACCCCCCGCTTGGTAAGGGTGCTGACCCCCTGAGTGAGGCCAAGTGCGGCTTCGAGGGCAGCCATCTGCCCGTCAGAAGAGGAGAGACCGCGACGGTCATTGACTCATCACTGAGATGCGACAACTGACTCCTCAGAAGACATAGAGCCCTTTAGCTCTGGCGGATCTCGTGTTTCAGGAACCTCCCAATGCGATTGTCAAGCCGCGGACGCGGCTGATCGTGGCTTAAGGGTTGTCCCGTAAATGATCTTGCCGTGGGATGATCTTGGCCGTGGCTGGTGTGATCACGGCGTCGGAGCCGTCCTGGATAGCCCCGTTCGCCGGACTGAGCCCGCACGCCTTCGGCAAGTTGAGGAGGCAGCTGCGCCGCGAGGGCGGCGACGCGCCGGGCCGTGGCCGGCCGTGGAAGCTCTCCCTGGAGGACCGAGTGCTACTGGTGGCCGCGTACTGGCACACCAACTTGACTCTGCGCCAACTCGCGCCGCTCTTCGGAGTGTCGAAGTCCACCGCCGATCGCGTCATCGACCACCTCGGCCCCAGGCTCGCGCTTGCCCCGCGTAGGCGATTCGCCAAGGACGCGGTGCTGATCGTGGACGGGACACTGGTACCCACCCGCGACCACCAGGTCGCCGAGCAGTCGAAGAACTATCGCTACTCGACGAACCACCAGGTGGTCATCGATGCCGACACCCACCTGGTTGTGGTGGTCGGCCGGCCTTTGCCCGGCAACCGCAACGACTGCCGGGCATGGGAGGAATCCGGGGCCAAGGCCGCCGTCGGCCGGACAACCACGATCGCCGACGGCGGCTACCCCGGAACAGGCATCGTCATCCCGCACCGCCGGCCTCGAGGCGGCGAACTGACTGCCTGGCAGGCCGAACACAACCACGACCACAAACGGGTTCGCGCCCGCGTCGAGCACGCCTTCGCCCGGATGAAGACCTGGAAGATCCTGCGCGACTGCCGCCTGAGAGGTGACGGTGTGCGCCACGCGATGCACGGCGTTGCCCGCCTACACAACCTCGCCCTCACGGGATGACTCCCGCCGCATGCCGGACCTGAGAGGTCCCCATGAGACGACTCCCCACCTCGCAGTCTCGGAGGAGAGTCAGTCGAGGCAGAACTCGTTGCCCTCGATGTCCTGCATCGTGATGCACGACTCGTTGACGCCATCGGCGCGCTGCGTCAGCACGTGCTTCGCGCCGAGCACCATCAGCCGTGCGCATTCGGCCTCGAGTGTGGCCAGGCGCTCGTCACCCACGAGCCCGGCGCCGGCCCGCACACAGAGATGCACCCGGTTCTTGACGACCTTGCCCTCGGGAACTCGCTGGAAGAGCAGGCGCGGGGCCACACCCGAGGGGTCAGTACACGCGAAGTAGATCTCGTCCTCAGGCGGCAGCGAGTGGTGGTACTCCTCCCACGTGGCAAAACCCTCCGGGACTGTCGGTACGACGTACCCCAGCACCTCGCACCAGAAGGCGGCGAGGCGCGCAGGTTCCGCGCAGTCGAAGGTCACTTGGAACTGCTTGATCGTTGACATCGGCGCACGATAACAGGGCCCCGTTCATCTCCCCGGGCGGGTGGATCCACACGTTGCCGGGACGACGGCCCCTGCTATCCGCTGCTGTGTCGTGCGGTCACAGGGGCGAACCGAGGTCAGCGCTTCCCCAAAAGGAACCTCGATCCCGGCCAGTCACTCTCGTGCTGCCAAAGATCACTTCCGGGACAACCCTTAGTACTCCAGCTGTAGATCGCGATCTTCATGCCTGCGCGCCTTGCCGCTGATAGTGGCTGGCCTGGGATCGTGCCTGGTGGCGGCGCCAATGGGGCCAGTCGAGCCGGTGGGCCGGGTCGTGGATGAGCCGGACGACGAGCGCGATGAACAGGCGCTGGATCTCGTTGCAGGACAACGGGATCAGGTCGTCCGGAGTGGGTCAGTGCGCGTGTTCGTCGGCGCGGACGGCGGTGAGGAAGGCGTGGGCGAGCATCGCGAGGGTGACCCAGCGGTGCCAGGATGCCCAGCGTCTGACCTGGTGTTCTTCCAGTCCGGCCAGGCCCTTGCCGGACTGGAAGGTCTCCTCCACCGTCCACCTGCGCCCGGCGACCCGCACCAGGCGGGACAGAGGCACCCGAGTGGCGGAGTAGCAGCGGTAGAAGGCGAGTTCGCCGGTGCGCCGGTTGCGGCGGACGAGCAGCTGGTGGTGGCCCGGCCGGTCGTCGGCGAGGGCGGCCAGGGCCCTGTCGTAGAAGCGGTACCCCTTGAATCCGGCCCCGGTGGAGAGTTTCTGCCACCTCCGCTTCGGCAGCTTCTTGACCAGGGCATCGGCGCGGAACTTGCCCGCGCGAGTGGTGACCTGGTGGTCACGGGCGACGGCGAGCACGTAGCCGACCTGCCGTTTCTCCAGCTCGGTTCGCAGGCGCGGATTGGCTTCGCCGGCCTGCGGCCCCGAGTGCAGGGAGCGGGTTGCACACCGTGCAGCCCTCTGTGCCGAGGACTTCGTCGGTCAACGCAATGATCACTTCGTCCCTGACGATGTAGCCCGCCCGGTTCTTCCAGAGCGCGCAGTCGCCCCGGTGCAGCATCGGGTGGCCGTTCTCGACGCGGGCGAGCTGGATCTTGAACCGCTACGCGGTGTAGACGCGCTCCCGGCGCTTCTGGCCGGCCTCGATCTGCGCTTCAAGAGTGCGACGGGCCGCTCGGACGAGGTTGAGCTGGCAGTCCAGCCATGTCTCGACAGGGCGCAGGTGAGCCAGCCGTTCCTCCAGAGATGTTTCGGACGCACGCTCGATCGGGTGTGCGTGGGGGCGGGGGTTGGGGGGGGCCCCGCACACCCCCCCACGCCCCCCCCCCCCCTACAAAAAAAGGCACAAAAAGAAAAGGGAGGTGTCGGATAAAAAAAAAAAAAC
>NZ_JBSHAO010000080.1:0-27302 GCF_053611545.1 Streptomyces sp. NPDC054796
ACGTCGAAGACACCCCTCAGGGGACGCCCCCGCGGTGTCTCGCGATACGCGGCGGCGCCGGTGCGTGCAGACGGCGCACGGCGGCCGGTACGCGATGACCTTCCATCGAGCGAACCAACCCCCACGAGGATGAGTCTCATGCCCGAGACGGCACGGGAAGGGCGGCTCGCCGCCGCGTTCGTCCAGCTGGTCGACACCTCCGACGACGACTACGACGTCAGCCATCACCTCCACTCCTTCGTCCGGCACTGCGTCGAGCTCCTCGACGTCACGGCGGCCACCGTGGTGCTGATCACCGCCAAGGGCGCCACCCGGCTGGAAGTGGCGACCTCCGACCCCCACACGCACGATCTGGAGTTCGCCGGACTGGCCTGGGACGAGGGCCCTGGCAGGGACTGCCTGTGCCACGGCGGGCCCGTACGCGAGATCTCCCTGAGCGAGCCGAGCAGCTGCACCGCCTGGCCGCGCTTCGTGCCCGAGGCGGAGAGCCTGGGCGTCACGTCCGTGGTGACGGCGCCGCTGAGCCTGCGCGACCAGGTCATCGGCGTGCTCACCCTCTGCCGCGACCGCCGCCAGCCGCTCGCCGCCGACCAGTTGCGGCTGATCGAGGGCCTGGCGCGCGCCGCGGCCATCGGCGTGCTGCAACGGCGGGCGGCGGAGGAGCGGGACACCGAGGCCGCGCGCATCCGGGCGGCGCTGCGCTCCCGGGTCGTGGTCGAGCAGGCGTGCGGGGCGCTGGCGCAGCGCCGCCGGATCACCGTCGACCAGGCGCTGCGGGTGCTCCAGGTCTACGCACGCAACCAGCGCCGCCGCCTCACGGACATCGCCCGCGAGGTGGTCGAGAGCACGACGGACCTGGCCGTCTCCGGCTCCGGGGCCTGAGCGCGCCGGACCCCGCCGCGTCCCCGACGGGCCTGGTGGGGGCCGGTGCGCCGCCGGTGCGCGCGGTCTGTCGGGAACGCCACGCTGGGCGACGGAACAATCACGGCTCTTTCCTTCGTTCTTCCCTCTGCACTAGCGTGCGGGTTTTGCTAAAGCATTACCCTGTAGGCAAGGCCGTGCCGTGCGGCCATGGAGGAGTGAGATGAGGAGCAGCAACCCGGTCTTCTCGCGACGGGGGTTCAGCCGCGACAACGGCTATGCCGGTTTCAACGCCACACAGCAGCCGCAGGCCGGGAACCCGTACGCGACCAACCCCTACGCCCAGCAGGCCCAGACCGCCGGGCAGCCGTACGCGGCTCCGGCACCCGCCCAGCCGCAGGCCGGGCGGATGACGATCGACGATGTCGTCTCGCGCACCGGCATGACGGTGGGTCTCGTCGTCGTCGCGGCAGCCTTCGCCTGGATCACCGACCTCTCGCTGGGGCTGGCGATCGGCGCGGCGCTGGTCGCGATGGTGCTCGCGCTGGTGCAGTCCTTCAAGCGCAAGGCCGTGCCCGCGCTGATCCTGGCGTACGCGGCCTTCGAGGGCCTTTTCCTCGGCGCCATCAGCAACTTCATCGACGGTTATGTGAACGGCGCGGCCATGCAGGCCGTGCTCGGCACCATGGCGGTGTTCGCCGCCGTCCTGGTGATGTACAAGACCCGGATCATCCGCGTCACCCAGCGGTTCTACCGCTTCGTGATGGCCGCGGCGATCGGCTTCATCCTGCTCATGGGCGTGAACCTGCTGTTCGCGGTCTTCGGCGGCGGTGACGGCCTCGGCTTCCGCAGCGGCGGCATGGGCATCCTCTTCGGTGTCATCGGCATCGTGCTCGGCGCGCTGTTCCTGGCCCTCGACTTCAAGCAGGTCGAGGACGGGATCGCCTACGGCGCTCCGCGCGAGGAGTCCTGGCTGGCGGCCTTCGGGCTGACGCTGACCCTGGTGTGGATCTATCTGGAGTTCCTCCGGCTGATCGCCATCCTCCAGGGCGACAACTGACGCGCGCGTAGCGCGTCGCGCGGCGGCTCGTCCGCGGCCGTGTGACGTATGGCGTGTGACGTATGACAGCACGGAAAGGGCCCGTGAGGCGTTCGCGTCTCACGGGCCCTTCGCGTGGCTGGAGTTCCTGGGTCCTCGGCCCTCGGGGGAACGGACTGTCCGTGAGCTAGAGATTGCGCGCGGCGCGGCGCAAGTCGTACTCGTGGACGATGGCCTTGGCGTGGCCGTAGGCGAGGTTGTGCTCACCGCGCAGCCAGCTCACCTTCTCCTCGAAGCGGAAGAGAGAGGGGCCTTCATCGACTGTGCGGAGCCAGTCGGAGATCTCACGACCGGTGCAGTGCGGGATTCGGGAGAGCATGTTCCGGTGGGTCTCTGGGGAGAAGACTTGGGACATCGGCGCCTCCGGACGCTTCCTTTTGTAGTCCTTCCCGCCAAGGTGCCTGAGCGTTGAGGCGTTGGCAACAGTCCGTGGGAGGCGCATAGGCTTGCGAAGTGCTCGATACGACTGCGCTGATCAACGCCGTGGACCGGCTCGCCGACCGCCTCAGGGCCACCCCGCAGAGCGCCCTGCTGAAGGGCGCGGCGGCCGAGGGACTGGCGCTGGCCAGGGAGTTGGCACGCCGTGCCCAGCTCCTGGAGTGCCCGGGACGCGCCCCGTACGAGGTGCCCGAGGGCGGCATTTTCTCGGTCGGTGACCAGCTCGCCGTCGCCGGGCACGATTTGGCCGAAGCGCTCGCCTCGCACGGCGGAAGCGGAGCGGAGAGCGGCGCTCAGGTTCACCAGGCGGAGCAGGCGCGGCAGGCGGAGCGGGGCCTGGCGGAGGCGCTGGCCCTCGTCGAGGGGGGCACCCGCCGCTTCGGGGGCTCGGCGGTGGGGCCTGTCGGCAGCCGCTGACGCTCTGTCCGGCGCCGACCCCGGCGTCCCCCCCCCGGCTGTCCCGCTACAGGGAGGCGATGACGCGGTCCGCCAGCAGATAGGCGGTCTGGTCCTCGCCGTAGGTGAAGGTGAGGGAGTACGCGCCGGAGACGCCGGAGCCGCCCATGAGCGTCGGCGTCTCGCCCCGGCGCAGCGCCTCGGAGAGCCGTTCCGCTGTCTCGCGGTGGCCGGGGGACAGACAGACGGTGGTGCCGTCCTCGAAGACGTACACGTCGAGCGTGCCCAGCGGGCCCGGGCGCACGTCGGCCAGCGGCGTACGGGACAGGGCCAGCTCGTTCAGCCGCTCCAGCGTCCGTTCGCGGTCCGCGACCGTCGGCGCCGTCGCCGGGGCGGGCGCGGGGACGACGGGGTCGCCGTTCAGGTTGAAGTCCGGGTGCGAGGGGTGGCGGCGGCGGGCCGCGGCCAGCTCGGGCGACTCGCGGCCCGGGAGCGCGGCGGGGCCCACGGCCTCCGGGGGCTCGGGGCCCTCGTCGTACGCACTGTCGTCGTACGCGCCGTCCTCGGCGGCTGCCGTGCCGTCGAGCGGGCCCGGCCGCCCGTCGAAGGCGGCGTCGTCGTCTCCGCCTCCGTCGCGGTCCCGGCCGGGGTCGCGGTCGGCAGACTGGCGGGGGATGAAGATCTCGCCCTCGTAGGCGTCGTACGCGGCGCCGTACGGGCCGCGGGGACCGGCGAGGCCGTGCGGCCCGTGCAGGTCCTCCAGCGCGTCGCCGTCGAGACGGCCGTCGAGAAGGGCCTCCAGCAGGTCCGCGTCGAGGCCGGAGATGCCGGGCGCGATCTCGTACTCCGTGCCGTGGCCCGCCAGCAGGGCGCCGCCGTCGACGCCCGCGTCCCGCGCCTCCTGCGCGGCCCAGAAGGCACGCGCCTCGGCGAGTTCGCGCTCGCGCTCCTCGGCGAGGGCCTCGGCGACCGCCGCGCGGATCTCGTCGGCCGAGGCGGCGGTACGCGCCGCGGGCACGGTGGCCGCAGCCGTGTCGGCTTCCGCCCCGGCCTCGGTCCCGGCCGTCGCGGTGTCGGGGGTGGTACGGGCACTGGCGCTCGCCGTCGCCGTGACTCCGTCTTCCAGCCGCGCGCGCAGCGCGGCGACCTCGCGATGCAGACCGCGGACGGTGTGCAACGCGGCGCCGCCCAGGGCCGTGGCCAGGGCCGCGGTCGCGAGCAGGGTGAGGGATATGGCGCTCACTGACGTTCTCCCGGTTCCGTTTCGATCCCCCCGAATTCCTACCGCAGCTTTGACCGGCAGGTTTATCGAGTCCTCTCGACCGTAGTGCAAAACGGACTGAATGGGACAGGTGAAATGAGGGCCCGTCACCGCGCGCAACGCCCTCACCAGCGGAAACGGGGCGCCCCCAGGGGATATATCACATCCTGGGGGCGCTTCGGTCTCACAGCTATATAGGAATGCGTGCCGCGACGTGAGCTGGGTAACAATTCCGCCCACTTCGCGTCATTACGGGTTCTGGCCGCGGTTTTCCCGGGCGGTGGAAGCGGGCCCCGGGACCGGAGCCGGAGTTCAGCTCAGGCGCTCCAGCACCATCGCCATGCCCTGGCCGCCGCCCACGCACATCGTCTCCAGGCCGAACTGCTTGTCGTGCCACTGGAGCGAGTTGATCAGCGTGGTGGTGATGCGCGCGCCGGTCATCCCGAAGGGGTGGCCGACGGCGATGGCGCCACCGTTGACGTTCAGCCTGTCCAGGTCGATGCCGAGGCCCTGGTAGGACGGGATGACCTGCGCGGCGAACGCCTCGTTGATCTCGACCAGGTCGATGTCCCCGACCGACATGCCCGCGCGGGCCAGCGCCTGCTTGCTCGCCTCGACGGGACCGTAGCCCATGATCTCCGGCGAGAGCCCTGAGACGCCGGTGGACACGATCCGCGCCAGCGGCGTCAGGCCCAGCTCGCGCGCCTTGGTGTCCGACATGATCACGAGCGCGGCGGCGCCGTCGTTGAGCGCGCAGCAGTTGCCCGCCGTGACGGTGCCGTCGGGGCGGAAGACCGGCTTGAGGCCCTCGACGCCCTCCAGCGTCACGCCCGGCCGAGGGCCGTCGTCCTTGCTGACGACGGTGCCGTCGGGCGTGGTGACCGGGGTGATCTCCCGCTCCCAGAACCCGTCGGCGATGGCCTTCTCCGCGAGGTTCTGCGAGCGGACGCCGAACTCGTCCATCTCGCGGCGCGTGATGCCCTTGTGCCGGGCGAGGTTCTCGGCGGTCTGGCCCATGGCGATGTAGACGTCGGGCACGTCGCCGCTCTCGCGCGGGTCCGTCCAGTTGTCCCCGCCCTGCTCGGCGCGCGCGGCGGTACGGGCCTCCGCGTCGGCGAAGAGGGGGTTGTGCGTGTCGGGCATCCCGTCGGAGGAGCCCTTCACGGAGCGCGAGACGGTCTCGACGCCCGCCGAGATGAAGACGTCGCCCTCACCGGCCTTGATGGCGTGCAGCGCCATGCGGGTCGTCTGGAGCGACGAGGAGCAGTAGCGGGTGATGGTGCAGCCGGGGAGGTGGTCCATCCCCATCTGCACGGCGACGACGCGGCCGAGGTTGTGCCCCTGCTCGCCCCCCGGCAGGCCGCAGCCCAGCATGAGGTCGTCGATCTGGGTGGGGTCCAGCTCCGGCACCTTGGCGAGTGCGGCCTGGACGATCCCCGCGGTCAGATCGTCGGGGCGTACGTCCTTGAGGGACCCCTTGAAGGCACGGCCGATCGGCGAACGGGCGGCCGACACGATCACTGCTTCGGGCATCACGGCTCCAGAGGGGATGTGGTGGGCACGGCTGTGGCGGGGACCGCCATGCCCGGAAGCTACCCGCACGTATGGCCTGGGTCACGGGCCGTACGGTGTGATGCGGGACTCTTTTCTAAGCGCTTGCTTGGTCGGGCGTGCCCGCGTGGCCTCGCGTCCGTCGGCCCGTGCGCGTCAGGCCGTGCCCGTCGCGCCCTCGCGCGGGGGCCGACGGGAGGGGTCAGGCCGCGCCCGGTCTGTCGGCCTCCTCGTGGGTCTCCTCGCGGGCGTCGGCGGGGGCGTCGGCACGGGCATCGGCGCGGGTGTCGGCGCGCGTGGGGGCGACGTCCTCGGCGGGGGGCAGCCGCCGCCTGCGGCGGTGCTTCAGCAGGGCCCAGGGACCGCGCACCGCCGCGACCTCCGTGCCGCCCTCCGCCGCCGCCTCGGCCGCGGCCCGCGCCACCGGCAGGATGCCCTCGCGCCGGGACGCGTCCGGACGCTCGTCCTCCGTGGGCCACAGGCCCAGCGCGGCGCACAGCGTCGGCAGGACGGCCATCGCCGCCGTCGCGTAGCCCTCGGCCGAGGGGTGGTAGTTGTCGGGGCCGAACAGCTCGCGGGGGTTCGCCGTGAACTCGGGGCCCAGCAGGTCGCCGAGCGAGACCGTACGGCCGCCCTCCTCCACCACGGCGATCGTCTGCGCCGCGGCCAGTTGACGGCTCAGCCGCCGCGCGATCCAGCGCAGCGGCTGCCCCACGGGCTCGATCGAGCCCAGGTCGGGGCAGGTGCCCACCACCACCTGGCACCCGGCGGTGCGCAGCCGCGCCACCGCGTCGGACAGCAGCCGCACCGAGCGCGCGGGCGGCATCCGGTGCGTGACGTCGTTCGCGCCGATCATGATGACGCAGACGTCGGGCGCGTGGGAGAGGTCCCGCTCGCTCAGGAGCAGGCCCACCTGCCGTTCCAGATCGTCGGACTGCGCGCCCGGCAGCGCCACGTTCCGCAGCTCGACGGGACGCTCCGCCACCGCCGCCAGCGCGGAGGCCAGCAGCGCGCCCGGCGTCTGCCGGGCCCGGAAGACGCCCTGCCCGGCCGCCGTGGAGTCACCCAGGAAGCCCAGCCGCAGCGGGCGCCCCGTCACGCTGCGCGCGAAGACGGACCCGTACAGTCCGTCGGCCATCGGCGGCTGGTCGTCGGAGCCGCCGACCTTGCGCTTGGCGAGCTGGACCTCCGTGACCAGCAGCCCGATCGTGGCGCCGCCGAGCAGGCCGATCCCGCCGCCGCCGTACGCTGCCGCGGTCGCGATCCGCCGAGCCACTCTCGCTGTCGCCGCCTTCGACATCGGCATCTTCCTGGTCCCGCCTCCTGGCTGGTAGTTGGGCGCGGACGCCGTGCGTCCGCACTGTGGGTCGAGGAGGTGGGCGCTGTGCGCGCGCCCCGTCAGCACGCTGGTTCGCGCCCCTCAACACTGTGGTGCCCGCCACAGCCCGCCGTGCAACGCGCCGCCAGGGTGCGCATGTTGCGCAATAAGGTGACGCTACGGGTTAGCAACGTCGCCACCCCCTGACACGCGGAGACCGGAGATCACGGTGCAGTATCACGAGTCCATGATCGAGCTTGTCGGCAACACCCCGCTGCTCAAGCTGAACAGTGTGACCGACGGAATCCAGGCCACCGTCCTGGCCAAGGTCGAGTACTTCAACCCCGGCGGATCCGTGAAGGACCGCATCGCGCTGCGCATGATCGAGTCAGCCGAGGCGTCCGGTGAACTGCGCCCGGGCGGCGTGATCATCGAGCCCACCTCGGGCAACACCGGCGTCGGCCTCGCGATCGTCGCCCAGCAGAAGGGCTACCGCTGCGTCTTCGTCTGCCCCGACAAGGTCTCGACGGACAAGATCAACGTGCTGCGCGCCTACGGCGCCGAGGTCGTGGTCTGCCCGACAGCGGTGGACCCCGAGCACCCTGACTCGTACTACAACGTGTCGGACCGCCTGGTACGGGAGACCCCCGACGCCTGGAAGCCCGACCAGTACAGCAACCCGAACAACCCCCGCTCCCACTACGAGACGACGGGCCCCGAGCTGTGGGAGCAGACGGCGGGCCGGATCACCCACTTCGTCGCGGGCATCGGGACCGGCGGCACCATCTCCGGCACGGGCCGCTATCTGAAGGAGGTCAGCGAGGGGCGCGTCACCATCGTGGGCGCCGACCCCGAGGGCTCCGTCTACAGCGGCGGCTCCGGGCGCCCGTACCTCGTGGAGGGCGTCGGCGAGGACTTCTGGCCGGACGCGTACGACCGCGAGGTCACCGACGAGATCGTCGCCGTCTCCGACAAGGACTCCTTCCAGATGACGCGGCGGCTGGCCAAGGAGGAGGGGCTGCTCGTCGGCGGCTCCTGCGGCATGGCCGTCCAGGGCGCGCTGGAGGTGGCGAGGCGGCTCGGGCCCGACGACGTGGTCGTCGTGCTCCTCCCGGACAGCGGGCGCGGCTACCTCAGCAAGATCTTCAACGATGACTGGATGAACGACTACGGATTCCTGGAGGAGGGAGAGCCCACGGTCGTACGGGTGGCGGACGTCCTCCGCCACAAGGAGGGCCCCATCCCCTCCCTCGTCCATATGCATCCGGAGGAGACGGTCGGCGAGGCCATCGAGGTGCTGCGGGAGTACGGCGTCTCGCAGATGCCCGTCGTCAAGCCGGGCGCGGGGCACCCCGACGTGATGGCGGCCGAGGTCGTCGGCTCGGTCGTGGAGCGGGAACTCCTCGACGCGCTGTTCGCGCAGCGGGCCTCGCTGGGCGACCCCCTGGAGAAGCACATGAGCGCGCCGCTGCCGCACGTCGGATCCGGCGAGTCCGTCGGCGACCTGATGGCGGTCCTGGAGGGCGCGGACGCGGCCGTCGTGCTGGCGGAGGGCAAGCCGACGGGTGTCGTCAGCAGGCAGGACCTGCTCGCGTACCTGGCGCGCGAGGCGAAGTAGCCCCGGAGCCCGGGGCAGGACGCCGGAAACAGCCGGGGCCCCTCTCGTGGGAGGGGCCCCGGCGCGTGCCGCTCCCGTCAGTGCGGCCACGCGGCGGCTCGTTCCGCGGGGGACTGGTCGAGGCGTACCCGACGACCTCTCCTGGTCCGAGCCCTGGAACCCGCCTCGCGGAGTGCGTCCGCGTCCGGGACTCGCTCTGGGGCGTTGCCGTTCCGCACCACGAGTACAAGCCCTGACTCTCCGGGTGGAGTTCGTGCGGTTGAGCAAGAGCACGGGGGTACAGGGGTACGGCCGGGGCTGAAGGAGTTCTGAAGTGTCACGGCACGGAAAACCGTGGTTAACACCCGTCCGGCACATTGGAGTTTGTCGGCGTCACGGACCTCCGGAGCGGCTCCCGGACCTCCATGGACGCCCCTGGACGCGGCTGATCCCGATCGGCGCGCGTCCCGGCGGGGACCGCCGTCGTCCCGCCCCTGGCGCCGAGCGCCGGGGTGCGGCGGTCCCCGCCCCGTACGTCTTCCCGCACCGCGCCGCGGCGCACCGTCTCGCACCGCGCCCGCCACTCCGTGGCGACTGTCCGGGCCCGCTTCCGCCGTTTCGCTGAGGGCAGCCGGGCCAGTTGATTCTTAGAGCTCTAATGGTTAGAGTTCTAATTGTTGGGGTGGTCGGAGCCGATCATGAGGATTCGACGTATGGACGCACGGGACACGACACCTGCCGGCAGTCTTGAGCTGATGCGCTGGATCGTGTGGGCGCAGCGCAAGAACGGCGAGGACTGGATCCGTGAGCGCGGGCTCAGCCATGAGCAGAGTGCCACGCTCGTCTATCTGGTCCGGAATCCCGGTGCGATCCAGCGTGACATCGCCCAGGTGAGCCGCACCAGCGCGGCGAGTGTGTCGAGTCTTTTGCAGGGGCTCGAACGCCGTGGTCTCGTCGAGCGGCGCACGGAACGCGGCAACGAGCGCAGCAAGCGCGTCTACGCGACACCGGCCGGAAGCGAACTCGTCGCCGGGTTCGACACTGCCATGACCACCGTCGAGGAGACGATCCTGGCCCCGCTGGACCAGACGGAGCGGGCCGCCCTACAGGCCCTGCTCGCGAAAATCACCGCGGACCTGCCGCAACCGGCCCAGTCCTGAACCATCGCGCGGCCCCGCCGCGCACCCATCCCATGCCCGCCCCACGCCCTCGCCGCGCCGGCGTCCACCGGCGCGCGCTCGACCCTGCCCGGAACACGCGACTCTGCTCGGAACAGGAGCCAACATGAGCACCCCGCACGTCACGGTCATCGGCGCGGGCCTCGGCGGCCTCACGCTCGCCCGCGTCCTGCACCTCCACGGGATTCCGGTCACGGTCCACGAAGCCGAATCCTCACCGACAGCCCGCACACAGGGCGGGATGCTCGACATCCACGACTACAACGGGCAGCTCGCCATCGAAGCGGCCGGGCTGACGGACGAGTTCCGTGGCATCATCCTTGAGGGCCGCCAGACCATGCGGATCCTGGCCCCGGACGGGACCGTCCTGCTCGACAAGGCCGACGACGGCGACGGCGGACGGCCCGAAGTCCAGCGCGGTGAACTGCGCCAGGTCCTGCTCGACTCGCTCCCCGCCGGCACCGTCCAGTGGGGCCGCAAGGCCCGCAGCGCCCGCTCCCTCGGAGAGGGCCGCCATGAGGTGACCTTCGCCGACGGCGGCACCGTCACCACGAGCCTGCTGGTCGGAGCGGACGGAGCCTGGTCACGGGTGAGGCCGCTGCTCTCCGGTGCCACGCCCGAGTACACCGGCATGTCCTACATAGAGACCTGCCTGTTCGACGTCGAGACGCGGCACCCTGCCGCCGCACGAGCCGTCGGCGGCGGCTCCATGGCCGCACCCGCGGCCGGCGGCAAGGGGATCACGGCCCACCGGGAAAAGGGCGGGACCATCCACACCTACGTCGTACTCCGCGAGCCCCAGGAGTGGTTCGCCGCCATCGACTTCACCGACGGGGCCGCTGCCGCCGCGCGGATCGCCCAGGAGTTCGACGGCTGGGCGCCTGAACTCACCGCCCTGATCACCGACGCCGACCTCCCGCCGCTTCTGCGTCCCGTCTTCGCCCTGCCCCTCGGGCACAAATGGGACCGGGTGCCCGGGGTGACCCTGCTCGGCGACGCCGCGCATCTCCTGGCCCCGAACGGCGAAGGCGCCAACAGCGCCATGTACGACGGCGCCGAACTCGGCAAGGCCATCGCCGCACACCCCGACGACATCGAGGCCGCCCTCAACCAGTACGAGGAGGCCATGTTCCCCCGCAGCGTGGAGTTCGGCTCCATCGGTGCGGAACTCCACGAACTCGACGGCGAGGACGTCGCCGAGGGCTTGATCGACATGTACACGGACAGCAGCAACTGAACGGGTCCGCAACAACGACCCACGCGCGGAGCAGCCACAGGACCGGCCGGACAAGTCCTGGTCCTACTCCCAGTCCGAGCCCTCGGACGAGGAGCGGCGGCGCGACGAGGCGCCGAAGTCGAACCAGGTGCGGCTCGCCTGGACCGCGTTGACGCCGACCACGCCCGCCCAGCACACCAGCAGCCCCGGCAACCCCCCGTTCACCACGGCGATCGCCGACAGCGGGATGGCCAGGACCAGCGAGGCGACGGCCAGACCGACGCGCGCGCCGAGGCCGTCGGGGTAGGTGTGGGGCTGCGCCCCGGGCGCCGGGCGGGCGCTGCCGCGTGCCACCACCATCTGCTGCTCGGCGAGCTGGCGGCGCACCCGCTTGTCGACCACGCCGTCGAGCCGCTGCTCGATCTTCTCCAGGAAGGAGTCGACCAGCTCGTCCTCGTATTCGGGGCCGAGTTCCTTGCGAGTCTGCAAGGAAGCGTCGAGTTCTCGCTTCAGCTCAGGATCGCGGGCTTCCATGGGTGTGGAGATTACGGCGTTTCCTTCGCGCTGACAGTGGGGCTAACCCCCCGTTCCGGGGAAGGTTCCAGGGCGGGTTCCGGGGCCAGGATCGTGTGGTCCGGGACGTGGGACGTGTCGCGGCGCGCCAGCAGCCAGTACAGCGCCGCCGGCACGGCGAGCCCCACGATCCAGGAGATGTCGGCGCCGCCCAGCGGACCCACCAGCGGCCCCGTGAAGAAGTGGGTGGCGAGAAAGGGGAGCTGGGCGACGAGGCCGATGACGTAGACGGTGAGGGCCTGCCAGCGGTAGGCGCCGTAGCGGCCGTGCGGGTCGCTCAGGGCCGGGAGGTCGTAGCGCTCCTTGGCGATCAGGTAGTAGTCCACCAGGTTGATCGCCGACCAGGGAGTGAAGAACGTCAGCAGGAACAGCAGGAAGTCCTTGAACGACGTCAGGAAGCTGTCCTTGCCGAGCAGCGCGACGACCGTGCCCGCCGCCATGATCCCCGCGATGTACGCGGCACGCCCCCGCGAGGACAGCGCCGCCTGCCTGCGGAAACCGCTGACGCTGGTGACCAGGGACATGAAGCCGCCGTACGTGTTGAGCACGTTGATGGTGAGCTTGCCGAGCGCGATGACGAAGTACAGCGCGGAGGCGATCAGTCCGGCGCCGCCGAGACCGACCACGTAGCCGACCTCGTGCCCGACGAAGGCCCCGCCCGCCGCGGACGCGGCGAGCGCGCCGAACGTCATCGACCACTGGGAGCCGAGCGCGCTGCCGCCCAGCGTCCACCAGAACGTCGCCTTGGCCGAGGTGGTGCGGGGCAGATAGCGGGAGTAGTCCGCGACGTACGGGCCGAAGGCGAGCTGCCAGGAGGCGGAGAGGGAGATGGCGAGGAGGAAGAGGGGCAGGTCGAAGGCGCGGTCGGCGAGGAGCGTGCCGAGGTCGGCGCGCTCCAGCAGCCGTATGCCGAGATAGACGAACGCGAGGGCGCAGATGACGGAGGCGACGCGGCCGAGTGCGTGGATGAGGCGGTAGCCGACGGCGGCGGTGACACCGGTGACCAGGGCGAAGATGACGATGCCCGTGGTGTCCCCGAGGTGCGTCAGCTCGCCGACGGCCTGCCCGGCGAGGACCGTCCCGCTGGCGAAGAAGCCGACGTACATCACGATGACCAGCACCAGCGGCACGATCGCGCCCCGCACTCCGAACTGGGCCCGCGAGGAGATCATCTGGGGCAGTCCGAGACGGGGGCCCTGCGCGGAGTGGAGGGCCATCACGGCGCCGCCGAGGAGGTTGCCGAGGGCGAGCCCGAGCACGGCCCAGAAGGCGCCGGAGCCGAAGACCACCGCCAGCGCGCCGGTCACCACGGCGGTGATCTGGAGGTTGGCGCCGAGCCACAGCGTGAACTGGCTGAAGGCGCTGCCGTGCCGTTCCGTGTCCGGGACGACGTCGATCGAGTGCTGCTCGACGAGCGAGGGGGCCATGGGGGTGGGGTCCTGCCTTTCGTGCGCCGGGGTCGGGTCAGGTCGGTTCGGGTCAGGTCAGGTCAGGTCAGCTCATGGCCCGGAAGCTGGTCGTCCGCTGCCCCTTGCCTGGCTGTATATAGTCATGCACGGTCGTGAGTGAATGAATAAAAGTCAAGGGGTGGGAGCGAAAGGGCGGCTGCTCTTGCCCGCTATTCGGTACGGGGGGGGGGAGGGGTGTCTCAGCAAAAGGCGTGGTGGCAGGGGGTTTCGCGTGCACCGTCTCGTATGGTGGACAGTGCGTGACGGATCGCCCCGGACGGCAGCGCGCTGAATAGCGCGGACACCGCCGCCCCCGTCAGCGAGCGCCACCGCTCGGCGTGCGCGCGCAGCGCCCCGTACAGTCGAGCCGACGAGAGCACAGAAGGAGACGACGGGATGAGCAGCGCCAGCGCGCGGTTGCTGAAGCTCTTCGAGGGGCACCGGCTGACGCCGACGCAGCGGCGCATCGCCCACTGCATGGTCCGGCGGGCCGCGGACGCGCCCTTCCTCTCCAGCGTCGAGCTGGCCGAACTCGCGGGGGTGAGCCAGCCCTCGGTGACCCGCTTCGCCGTCGCCCTCGGCTTCGACGGGTACCCGGCGCTGCGCCGGCACCTGCGGGAGTCGGCGCCGGACCCCGAGGCGGCCGGAACGGGCACGGGAACCGGCGCGGCGGGCGGCGCGGACGCGGCGGGCAACGAGTACCAGCAGGCGGTGCAGGCCGAGATCGACAACCTGCGCCACCTCGCGGCCCTCCTCGCCGACCCCGCGCCCGTCGAGCGCGCCGGACGGCTGCTCGCCGCCTCCCGCCCGCTGCCCGTGCTGGGCCTGCGGGCCGCCTCCCCGCAGGCGCGCGGCTTCGCCTACTTCGCCGCCAAGGTCCACCCCGATGTGCGGCTGCTGGACGAGGGCGGGTCGATGCTGGAGGACAGGCTCGACGCCTGCGTACGGGCCGGTGCCGGTGCCCTCCTGTGCTTCGCGCTGCCGCGGCACCCGCGCGAGACGGTGGCCGCGCTCGGCCGCGCCCGCGAGGCCGGGCTCAGCGTGGTGACGGTCGCGGACAGCGCCTTCGCGCCCGTGGCCCACCCCGACGACCTGCTGCTTCCGGCGGCCGTCGGCACGGGCCTCGCCTTCGACACCGCGTGCGCGCCCATGCTGCTGGGGCGGGTGCTGCTGGAGGCCATGGCCGACGAGCTGCCGGACGCGCAGGCGCGCCTGGAGGAGTTCGACGCGCGGGCGGCCGAGCGCGGACTGTTCATGGAGTGACGGGTCACGGGGAGACGGTCCCGCTGCCCCCCCCCTTGCCGTCCCGTGCCGCGCCCGCGGCGCTGAGCCGTCGTCAGAAACCTTTCTCCGGTGTCCAGCCCGGGTCCCGGCCCAGGAACGCGACGAGCCGGTCGCTGGGGTCCGCCTCAGCGGACACCCGGATCGCGGGCCCGAACAGCGGGTGCCGTGCCGCGGGTGCCGGGACGAGCTGCCGTGCCGTACGCAGCAGTACCGAGGCCAGCGCGGGCGGCACGGGCCGGGGCAGGCCCGTCGCACAGGCGATGTCCCAGCCGTGTACGGCGATCTCCAGCGCGCCCGTACGGGCTATGGCGGCTGCCGTCACCGGCAGGTCGGCCACGGCCACGTACCGGTCCTCCGGGTTCCCGGCCGCCGCCCACGCGCCGAGCACCCGTGTGGCACGCGAACGCAGCACGTCGGCCGGGCCCGCACTCCGCGCCCCGTCACCGCCGTCCGGCCCGACGGCACCAGCGGCACCGGCGGGACCCCCGTACCCGCCGTCACCACCGCCACCGCCACCGCCACCACCGGCACCGCCACCACCACCGCCACATCCCGGGTCCCAGCCCGCGCCGGGACCCGGCCTCGGCGAGGCGCCCGCGCCCGGTACGCCGACGTACCCCGCGTCGATGCCCTCGTACAGCGCCGCCAGCGAATCGCCGGTGTGCCGCAGCAGGGACTCCAGGTCCCACCGTCGGCACGGGGTGGGGCGGCTGAGCATCCGCGGGGTGACCGGGCGCACGGCACACAGCGCGTAGTTGACGGCTCGCTCAAGCAGCTCCGTTCCGGAATCCGGCGACCCGCTCATCACCGCGCTCCCCGCCCTCGCCCCGGCCCCGTCCCCGGCCTCAGCCCCGCTCGGACCGGTCCGACGGCCGGGTGTCCGCCTGGATGAACTGGAGGTAGTTGCCGTCCGGGTCCTCCACCGTCGACATGAAGCCCCAGCCGACCGCCTCGACGGGCCGGATCCAGCGCACGTGCAGCGAGTTCAGGTGCGCCTCGGCCGCGCGGATGTCGCGGACGCCGAAGTTGACGAGCTGGCGGCCCGGCTCGACGGTCTTCGCCGCGACGTCGTCACGGCGGTCGAAGCCCACGTACAGCCCCTCGGCGACGACGAGCATGTGCTCCTCCCAGCGCGCGCCGAGCGGTTCGAGCGCCGCCCGGTACCAGGCGACGAGCCGGTCCGGATCGGTGCTGCCGAGCACGATGCCGCTCGCGACCAGGTTGTCTTCACGCGCTGCTCCCGTGGTCGTCGCTTCGGTGGTCACTGTGCACTCCTCGGGGTCGCGGACGCTGTCCCCCGTACTGACCACCCGTCCAGCCGGAACTCATCGCTCTCGCGCCGCCCGCATCGCAAACCTGTTCACGGCCCACAGTGCGACGCCGATCAGGACCAGCACCCCGGCGCGGATGTAGACATCGGCGGCGCGGTCGGCCAGCGGGCTCGCCAGGATCAGCGCGGTGACGGCGCCGAGCACGGGCAGCGCGGTCGGGGTGCGGAAGTGGGCGTGGCCGACGCGGTCGCGCCGCAGCACCAGTACCGCCACGTTGACGACCGTGAAGACGCACAGCAGCAGGAACGCGGTGGTGTCGCCGAGCCCCTCGATCTCTCCCGTCGAGACGAGGCCGATGGCGAGGAGGGAGACGAAGGCGATGCCGACGACGGGCGTACGGCGCGCGGGCAGCACCTTGCCCATGGCGCCGGGGAGGATGCCCTCGTTGGCCATGCCGTAGCAGAGCCGCGAGGCCATCATCAGGTTGATCAGGGCCGAGTTGCTGACCGCGAACAGGGCGATGAGCGCGAACAGCTCGGGCGGGAAGGCCACCCCGCCCGCCTTCACGACCTCCAGCAGCGGGCCGCTGCTGGCCTCCAGCTTCCGGTGGTCGACGAGGAGGGAGGAGACCAGGGCGACGAGCACGTAGAGCGTCCCCGTCACGGCGACGCCCAGGAACAGGGCGCGGGGGAAGGTACGGGACGGGTTCTGGGTCTCCTCGGCCATGTTGACGGAGTCCTCGAACCCGACGAACGCGAAGAAGCCCAGTGCGGTGGCGCCGAGCACGCTGGTCAGCAGCGCGTAGCCGGTGCCGCCGTCCGCCGCGTGGAACTCGGTGAGGCGCGAGGGCTCGCCGTTGCCCGACAGCACGGCGTACACGCCGATGCCGATGATCACCAGCAGCCCGGTCACCTCGACGACGGTGAGCACGACGTTCGTCTTCACCGACTCCGAGACGCCGCGCAGGTTGAGCAGCGCGAGCAGCACGATGAACAGGATCGCCACGAGGGTGGGCGGCACGTCGACGAACTCGCGCAGGTAGTCGCCGCCGAAGGCGCGGGCGGCGGCGCTCGCCGAGGCGAGCCCCGAGCACATGACCATGAATGCGACGATGAAGGTGAGGAAGGGCATCCTGAAGGCGCGCTGGGTGTAGAGCGCGGCGCCCGCGGCCCTCGGGTACTTGCCGACGAGTTCCGCGTACGAGGCGGCCGTCAGCAGCGCGACGACGAACCCGATGGCGAAGGGCACCCACAGGGCCCCGCCGACCTTGCCCGCGACCTTGCCCGTGGTGGCGTAGATGCCGGTGCCGAGGATGTCCCCGACGATGAAGAGCGCCAGCAGCCTGGGGCTGATGGCGCGCTTGAGCGGTGTGGAGTCGACGGCGTCCGGGCCGTCCGGGTCTTCCGGGGTACGAGGTGTGGCCTGCATGGGCTTGTGGTTTCCCCGACGCGGTGATCCTTAGCGGGGCGGGGGCGCTGCGCGAGGCGGCCCGCATGGCCCACCCGCCGTGACAAGCGTCTCCGGAAACGGTTCAGGTGGTTGAGGATTGGAGGACTCCGGAGCAGGGTGGGCCCCTGGAGACGAAAGGGGACGACACCATGCCGCCGACACCCAGGAGCGCCCCGCCCTTCAGGGCCGACCACGTGGGCAGCCTGTTGCGCCCGCCCGAGCTGCGGCGGGCCCGCGAGGAGCACGCCGCCGGACGGATCGGCGACGCGGAGCTGACGGCCGTCGAGGACGAGGCCGTACGCGCCGTCGTACGGCAGCAGCGCGAGGCCGGACTGCGCGGCGCCACCGACGGGGAGTTCCGCCGTGCCTCCTGGCACATGGACTTCATCTACGCGCTGGGGGGCATCAGCAAGGTCGAGGACGAGTCGCTGCGGATCCGGTTCCACAACGCGGACGGCGACGTGGACTTCGCCCCGCCCTCCGCACGCGTGGACGGGCGGATCGGCCTGGAGCGGACCATCTTCGGCGACGCCTTCGCCTTCCTCCGGGACGCGGTCGCTGAGGACCAGACGCCGAAGCTGACCATCCCGTCGCCGAGCATGGTCCACTACCGGGGCGGCCGGGCCGCCATCGACGCCGAGCTGTACCCGGACATGGACGGCTTCTGGGACGACCTGACCGCCGCCTACGCGGCCCAGGTGCGCGGCGTGTACGACCTCGGCTGCCGTTACCTCCAGCTCGACGACACCAGCCTCGCCTACCTCAACGACCCGGAGCAGCGCCGTCACGTCGCCGGGATAGGGGGCGACCCCGAGCACCAGCACGAGACGTACATCGCCAACATCAACCGTTCCCTGGCGGGCCGCCCCGACGATCTGCGGGTGACCACCCACATGTGCCGGGGCAACTTCGCGTCGTCGTGGGTCGCCTCGGGCTCGTACGACTTCGTCGCCGAGGCCCTGTTCGGCGGCCTGGAGGTGGACGGCTTCTTCCTGGAGTACGACGACGAGCGCTCCGGCGGCTTCGAGCCCCTGCGCTATGTGCCCAAGGGCAAGCAGGTCGTCCTCGGGCTGGTCACGACGAAGAGCCCGGAGCTGGAGTCCAAGGACGCGCTCAAGCGCCGTATCGACGAGGCGGCCCGCTATGTGGACCTGGACCAGTTGTGCCTGTCCCCGCAGTGCGGCTTCTCCTCGACGCTGGAGGGCAACAAGCTCTCGGCCGAGGACCAGTTCGCCAAGCTGCGGCTGATCGTGGAGACGGCCGAGGAGGTGTGGGGCGGCGCGTGACCGGGGCCGCCGGGACCGGCGTCGCGCCTGCCGGGCTTGACTTCAAGTTCGGTTGAACTCCTAAGTTCATGATCCTCGGCCACAAGGACCCGTTCGGGGTCGGGCCACGAGAGAGGGGCTGAACCATGGAGTTCTCACACGACGACGCGGGACTGGCCAGGCAGCCGATCGGCTACTGGAGCTGGGCCGCGCACAAGGCGGTCGTCACCCACATCAGGACGCGACTGGCCGAGGTGGACATGACCCAGCCGCGCTGGTGGGTGCTGGGTCAGCTCCACGGCACGGAGGACGGCCGTACGCGCCAGGAGGTCACCGACGTCCTCCAGGGCTACCTGGACGTGGGCGGCGCGCTCCAGCCCGAGATCGACACGGTCATCGCGCGGGGCCTGGCCACGCAGGACGAGGAGGAGCGGCTGCGGCTTACCCCGCTGGGCGAGAAGACGTACGCCGCGTGCGCCGAACGGGTGGGCGGCGCGCTGGCCCGGGTGCACGACGGGATCCCGGAGGAGGAGTACGTGCGCACGCTCAAGGTGCTCCAGCGCATGATCCACAACGTGGGCGGCACCGCCTGGCACCAGTGACACCAGTGACACCAGCGACGGGTCCGTACCCGGACGCGGGTACGGACCCGGGTACGGGCCCAGGTGTCACCTGAGCGCGTCGCGGTGGGTGCCGCCCGACTCCGTGACGATGCTCTCCAGCGTCTGCGGCTCCCGCGCCGTGACGAACCGGACCCCGCCTTTGCCTTCGCCCTCGCCGTCCACGGTGAACCCGTAGACGCCGGGCCGGGGGAGGGAGTTGTAGCCGAAGGGGTTGGAGAAGTAGTACGCGCCCGTGTCGAGCAGGGCCACGTGGTCGCCCTCGGAGAGCAGCGGCAGCTCGCGGCCCCGCGCCACCAGGTCGCCCGCGAAGCAGCAGGGTCCGGCGACGTCCTGGACGGTGGGCTCCGTGGTGCGCGGGATGCCCTTGGCGTCGTAGGCGGCGACGCGCAGCGGCCAGGCGTCGGGCGTGAAGACGGTGCGCACGGCGACCTGCGTCCCCGCGTGGGTGACGGCGATGTGCCGCCCGCCGGACGACTTCGTGTACTCGACGCGTGCGAGCACCGTGCCCGCCTTGGCCAGCAGTGAGCGGCCGAACTCGGTGACCAGCCCGTAGCGCCCGTCGAAGAGTCCGGGCACGGCGTCGGCCAGGAGCCGCGCGTAGTCGGAGAAGGCGGGCGTGATCTCGTCGGAGGCGAAGTTGACGGGGAGTCCGCCGCCCAGGTCGAGGGTGTCGATCTGCTGCCGTCCGGCCGCCGCGTTGATCTCCTCGGCCAGCTCGTACGTGGCCCGCGCGCCCTGCGCCATCAGCTCCAGCGGGATGCCCTGGGAGCCGGTGTGCGAGTGCAGCCGGGTCAGCCAGGGGCGGTCGAGGTAGGCGCGTACGACCCACTCCCGCGCGCCGGGGTCCTGGAGCGCGACCCCGAACTTGGAGGTGGCGGTCGCCGTGCTCATCGCGTCGATGGCGCCGCCGCCCAACTGCGGGTTGACGCGCAGCCCGAGCGGCGCGCCCGCGCCCGGGGTGCCCGGGGCGCCCGGTCCGTCCGGGCCGACCAGGGCGTCGAGGCGGGCCAGCTCCTGCGGGTTGTCGGCGTTGAGCGCGATGCCCAGGGCGAGGGCCTCGCGCAGTTCGGCGCGGGTCTTGGTGGGCGAGTCGAGGACGGTGTGCGCGGCCGGTACGCCCGCGGCGCGGGCCAGCGCCAGTTCGCCGGGGCTGGCGACCTCGCACCCGATGCCCTCGTCGGCCAGCAGCCGCAGCACCGGTACGAGGGACGCGGCCTTGACGGCGAACGTGTGCAGCACGGGCTGCCCGTCGGCGGCCACCTCGTCGAAGGCGGCCCGCAGTTCCCTGGCGGCCTGCCGTACGGACGCGACGTCGAGCAGCGCGGCCAGCGGCGCCCGCTCGTCGCCGACCAGGCCGCTCTCCACGGCGGCGCGGACGGCGAGGTCGCGGCGGGCCGCGGGGGACATGGCGGAGGCCGGGGCGGGGGCCGGGGCGGAGGCCAGGGTGGGGGCCGTTTCCGGGGCGGGGCCTTGTGCGTGATCCATGACGCCACACAAGCACGTGGCGCGGGGGTCTTCCCAGAGTGGTTGTTGACTGAAAGTATTCAGCAAGTAAGGTGTGTGAATAGATGAATGCGTTCCGGTTCCGCCTGGGCACACAGGCGGAACCGGCGGGACAGGAGGCAGGGGCCATGTCAGGACCGCGACCCGTGCGGGCGCCGCGCGGCGGCCAGCTCAGCGCCCGGGGGTGGCAGCAGGAAGCCGCTCTGCGGATGCTCCAGAACAACCTCGACCCGGAGGTCGCCGAACACCCGGACAAGCTCGTCGTCTACGGCGGCACCGGAAAGGCGGCACGCGACTGGCGTTCGTTCGACGCGATGCTCCGCACCCTGGAGACCCTCGCCGACGACGAGACGATGCTCGTCCAGTCCGGGCGTCCCGTCGGCGTCATGCGTACGCACGAGTGGGCGCCGCGCGTGCTCCTGGCCAACTCCAACCTCGTGGGCGACTGGGCCAACTGGGACGAGTTCCGGCGGCTCGACGCGCTGGGGCTCACCATGTACGGCCAGATGACGGCCGGTTCCTGGATCTACATCGGCACCCAGGGCATCCTCCAGGGCACCTACGAGACCTTCGCCGCCGTCGCCGCCAAACTCGCTTCTAAGAACAAGCACAGCGGCGGCACCCTCGCCGGAACCATCACGCTGACCGCCGGGCTCGGCGGCATGGGCGGAGCCCAGCCGCTCGCGGTGACCATGAACGACGGCGTCGCCCTCTGCGTCGAGTGCGACCCCTCCCGCATCGACCGCCGCATCGAGCACGGCTACCTCGACGTACGCGCCGACTCCCTCGCCCAAGCGCTCCAGCTGGCGACCGAGGCCCGCGACGCCCGCCGCCCCCTGTCCATCGGGCTGCTCGGCAACGCGGCGGAAGTGCTCCCGCGCATGCTGGCCGAGGGCGCCCCCATCGACATCGTGACCGACCAGACCTCGGCCCACGACCCGCTGTCCTACCTGCCCGTCGGCATCGACTTCGACGAGATGGCCTCGTACGCGGCCGAGAAGCCCACCGACTTCACCACGCGCGCCCGCGAGTCCATGGCCCGGCACGTGGAGGCCATGGTCGGCTTCATGGACGCGGGCGCTGAGGTCTTCGACTACGGCAACTCGATCCGCGGCGAGGCCCAGCTCGCGGGCTACGAGCGCGCCTTCGCCTTCCCCGGCTTCGTGCCCGCCTATATCCGGCCGCTCTTCTGCGAGGGCAAGGGCCCCTTCCGCTGGGCCGCGCTCTCCGGCGACCCGAAGGACATCGCGGCCACCGACCGGGCGATCCTGGACCTCTTCCCCGAGAACGAGTCCCTGCGGCGCTGGATCACCATGGCCCAGGAGCGTGTCCACTTCCAGGGGCTGCCCGCGCGCATCTGCTGGCTCGGCTACGGCGAACGGGACCGCGCGGGCGAGCGCTTCAACGACATGGTCGCGAGCGGCGAGATCTCCGCGCCCCTGGTCCTGGGCCGCGACCACCTCGACTGCGGCTCCGTCGCCTCGCCCTACCGCGAGACCGAGTCCATGCTCGACGGCTCCGACGCCATCGCCGACTGGCCCCTCCTGAACGCCATGGTCAACGTCGCATCCGGCGCGTCCTGGGTCTCCATCCACCACGGCGGCGGCGTCGGCATGGGCCGCTCGATCCACGCGGGCCAGGTCACGGTGGCCGACGGCACGCCCCTCGCGGGCGAGAAGCTGCGCCGCGTCCTGACGAACGACCCCGGCATGGGCGTGATCCGGCACGTCGACGCGGGCTACGAGCGGGCCGAGACGGTCGCCTCGGCCCGAGAGGTCCGCATCCCCATGCGGGAGGGCTCGTGACCGACCCCGAATCCACCGGGAGCCCCCTGCCCCGGGCCGCACACGCACCCGCCTCGGGCGCGGGGCCCGCCCCTGCCGGGGCGCCCGCCGAAGCGCCGTCTGCTCCGGGTGCGCCGTCCGTTCCGGGAGGTGCGCCTGCCGCTTCGGCGGGTGCGCCTGCCTTCGGCGGGGCGCCGGTCTCGGGCGCGGGGCCCGTTTCCGACGGACGGTCCGCCTCTGGTGCTGTTCCTGGCGGGGGGACCTCCGCTTCGGGCGGGTCCCCGGCCTCGGGTCCGGGATCCGTTTCCGGGGCGACCACTCCGGACCCGGACGCGACGCCTGTGCCGGGGGAAGCGCCTGCCCCGGGCGCGGCCCCTGCCGGGTCGCCCCCTCCGGATGGGTCCCCGGCTGGTGACTCGCCTGTCGCGGGCTCAGAGTCCGCTTCCGGCCGTACGGCGGTTCCGGGCGGGTTGCCCGGCGCGGGCGCGGCGGCCGCGGGGTCGTCTGCCGGGGGGCTTGGGCCGGGTGCGGCACCGGGCCAGGGCGGTGTGCCCGTCGCGGGCCGTGCGTCTGCTGGTGGAGCGGGGCCCACTCCCGGTGGAGCTCCCGCCGGTGACTCGCCCGCCTCGGGCGCGACGTCCGTGCCGGGGGCCGCGTCCGTTCAGGCAGGTGCGTCGGCGCCGCCCGGCTTCCACGCCATGTGGCGCGAGCTGGCGCCCGTCGGGCGGGACGCGCGCAGTGGTGGTTACCGGCGATACGCGTGGAGCGGCGCCGACGCCGAGTGCCGGGACTGGTTCCAGGCGCAGGCCACAGCCAGGGGGCTCGCCTACGAGGTGGACCGCAACGGAAACCAGTGGGCCTGGCTCGGCGACCCCGCCGCAGGGGACGCCGTCGTCACCGGGTCGCATCTCGACTCCGTGCCCGACGGCGGCGCCTTCGACGGCCCCCTCGGCGTCGTGTCCTCCTTCGCCGCGCTGGACCTGCTGCGGGCCCGCGAGGGCACCCGCGACGCGGCCCGTCTCACCCGGCCCGTCGCCGTCGTCAACTTCGGCGACGAGGAGGGCGCGCGCTTCGGGATGGCCTGCGTCGGCTCGCGGCTCAGCGCGGGGCAGCTCAGCCGCGAGAAGGCGCACGCGCTGCGCGACGCCGACGGGGTCACCCTGGCCCGCGCCATGGAGGCGGCGGGCCACGACCCCGACGCGATCGGCCCCGACCCCGAACGCCTCGCCCGCATCGGCGCGTTCGTCGAGCTGCACATCGAGCAGGGCAGGGCGCTGGCCGACGCGGAGCGGGACCAGCCCGTCGGCGTCGCCTCCGCCATCTGGCCGCACGGACGCTGGCGTTTCGACTTCGCGGGCGAGGCCAACCACGCGGGCACCACCCGTATCGAGGACCGCCGCGACCCGATGCTGACGTACGCCGGGACCGTGCTCGCGGCGCGCGAGAAGGCGCGGCTCGCCGGAGCCCTGGCCACCTTCGGGAAGGTCTCCGTCGAACCCAACGGCGTCAACGCCATCCCCTCCCTCGTGCGCGGCTGGCTCGACTCCCGCGCCGCCGACGAGGAGACCCTCGCCGCCGTCGTCGCCGAGATCGAGAGGGCGGCGGGCGAGCGCGGACTGCGCGACGGCGTGGACGTCCGCGTCGAACGGGAGTCGTTCACCCCCGTCGTGGAGTTCGCCCACGGCCTGCGGGACCGGCTCGCCGCACAACTGGGCGGCGCGCCCGTCCTGCCGACGGGCGCGGGACACGACGCGGGTATTTTGTCCGCTTCGGTCCCGACCGCCATGCTGTACGTGCGCAACCCCACCGGCGTCTCGCACTCGCCCGCCGAGTTCGCGGCGGAGGACGACTGCGTGGCCGGGGTGACCGCACTCGCCGACGTACTGGAAGGGCTCGCGTGCGACTGACGTACTGGTGCGAATACGCCTGGCTCAACGGCACCGTGGAGCCGGGCGTCGCCATCGAGACGGCGGACGGGGGACGGATCGCCGACGTGCGGACCGGCGTCACCTCGCCGCCGCAGGGCGCCGAAGTGCTGCGCGGACTGACCGTGCCGGGGCTGGCCAACGCGCACTCGCACGCGTTCCACCGCGCGCTGCGCGGCGCCGTGCAGGTGGGCTCCGGCACGTTCTGGACGTGGCGGGAGGTGATGTACCAGGTCGCGTCCCGCCTCACGCCCGACTCCTACTACGCGCTCGCGCGCGCCACGTACGCGGAGATGGCCCTGGCGGGTGTGACCTGCGTCGGAGAGTTCCACTACCTGCACCACGCGCCCGGCGGCGCACGCTACGACGACCCCAACGCCATGGGCCACGCGCTGCTCGCGGCAGCCGCCGAAGCGGGCATCCGCGTCACGCTCCTCGACACCGCCTACCTCGCCTCCGGCTTCGGCACCAAGGGGCGCGGCGCACCGCCCGGCAGGCCGCAGCTCCGCTTCTCCGACGGCACGGCCGCGCAGTGGGCCGAACGGGCCTCGGCGCTCACACCCGCCGACCCCGCGACGGCCCGGGTGGGCGCGGCGATCCACTCCGTACGGGCCGTGCCCGCGCGTGAACTGGACACCGTCGTCAAGTGGGCCGACGCGCGGGAGGCGCCGCTGCACGTCCACCTGTCCGAGCAGACCGCCGAGAACGACGCCTGCCAGAAGGCCCACGGCCGCACACCCACCGAACTGCTGGCGGACCACGGCGTCCTCGGCCCCCGCACGACCGCCGTCCACGCCACCCACCTCACCGACGGCGACATCCGCCGCCTCGGCGGCTCCTCGACGGGCGTGTGCATGTGCCCGACGACGGAACGCGACCTCGCCGACGGCATCGGCCCCGCACCCGAACTGGAACGCGCGGGCACGGCGCTCTCGCTGGGCAGCGACAGCCACGCCGTGATCGACCTCTTCGAGGAGGCGCGGGGCATGGAGCTGAACGAGCGGCTGCGGTCGCGTACGCGGGGGCACTGGACCGCGGCGCAGTTGTTGCGGGCGGCGACGGAGGACGGGCATGCGGCGCTCGGGTGGCCCGAGGCGGGGCGACTGGAGGCCGGGTCGCTGGCCGACTTCACGACGGTGGCGCTCGATTCCGTACGGACGATGGGGCCGCCTTCGCGGATGGCCGCGGAGGCGGTGGTGTTCGCGGCGACCGGTGCGGATGTGCGGCACACGGTCGTGGGTGGCCGCCACGTGGTCCGCGACGGCACCCACACCTCCGTCCCTGACCCGGCAAAGGCCCTCTCCGAGGCCCTCGCCCTGTAACCCCTCCCCTGGCGTGCCGGGGCCACCCCCTCAGCGCGGAACCTCCGGCGCAGGGGGCGCCTACCCGGTTGCCCCTTGGGGTTTCGCTGCGCGACTGCACCCCGGTGGCACGGGTTGTGCCCACCCTCCCCAGCTACCGCTGGGAGGTGCCCCCTCGCCTGCGGGGATTGCCCACAACAGGAGTGGGCCCCTCCGGCACGGTGCCCGGGGCGGGCGCATGGGTGCCGGTACGGCACCGGTCCACAGCATGGGAACAACCGAAGTGGTCACCGGCCGTTAGTTGGCCACCGGGTGGGAGGGGACGTGGTGGGGTGTCCCCGCAAGTGGTGGCGACGAGTGCCGGAGGAAACCCGTAAACGAGACCCGCACTTGTCGCCGCCCGAGGAGACACCCCACCACGGCACCGACCCCCACCACACACCAACCCCACACGACCACCGGCCGAAACCAACAACCACGCGGCGCCAGCCGCGAACGCACCGCCACCACACACCGCGCCGAAGCCACCGGCCAGGCAGCCGAACACGGCGCCCAGCCCAGCGCACCGTGCAGCGGCACAAAAACCAGCGCGGGACCCTACGGCACCCACCACACCGGCCAACCGTCCCGCGCAACACCCCCGGCGAACCGGCAACCCCGAAACACCAACCCGCACCCGGAACCCCCGACGGAGGAACAGAGGATGACGACGACGCTCATCGACAACATCGGCAGGCTGGTCACCAACGAACCGTCCCTCGGAGAGGGGGAGTTGGGGATCATCGAGGAGGCCGCCATCGTGGTGGAGGGCGAGCGTGTGGTGTGGGTGGGGGGCGCCGCACAGGCGCCCGCCGCCGACACGGCGTACGACGCGACGCACCGCGCCGTGATCCCCGGCTTCGTCGACTCCCACTCCCACCTCCTCTTCGCAGGCGACCGCACCGCCGAGTTCAACGCCCGCATGTCGGGCAACGCCTACACGGCCGGAGGCATCCGTACGACGGTCGCCGCCACCCGCGAGGCGACCGACGAGGCGCTGGCCCGCAATCTGCGCGCGCATCTCGACGAGGCCCTGCGCCAGGGCACCACCACGATGGAGACGAAGTCCGGCTACGGCCTCACCACCGAGCACGAGGCCCGCGCCCTGCGCGTCGCCGCCGCGCACACCGACGAGGTGACGTATCTGGGCGCCCACATCGTCGCCCCGGAGTACGCGGACGACCCCGCGGCCTACGTCGCGCTGGTCACGGGCGAGATGCTGGACGCGTGCGCCCCGTACGCGCGCTGGGTGGACGCGTTCTGCGAGAAGGGCGCGTTCGACGGGGACCAGGCGCGCGCCATCCTCACCGCGGGCCGGGACAGGGGCCTCGTGCCGAGGGTGCACGCCAACCAGCTCTCGTACGGGCCGGGTGTCCAGCTCGCCGTGGAGCTGGGCGCGGCCTCGGCCGACCACTGCACGCACCTCACCGAAGCGGACGTGGACGCGCTGGCCCAGAGCTGGAGCCAGAGCCAGAGTGACACCGGAACCGTGGCCACGCTGCTGCCGGGCTGCGAGTTCTCGACGCGCGCCGTCTACCCGGACGCGCGGCGCCTCCTGGACGCCGGTGCCACCGTCGCGCTGTCCACGGACTGTAACCCGGGCTCGTCGTTCACCTCGTCGATGCCGTTCTGCGTGGCCATCGCGGTGCGCGAGATGGGCATGACGCCCGACGAGGCGGTCTGGGCGGCGACGGCCGGGGGTGCGCGGGCGCTGCGCAGGGACGACGTCGGACGGCTGGCACCCGGCACGTACGCGGACCTGGCCCTCCTCGACGCGCCGTCCCATGTGCACTTCGCCTACCGCCCCGGCGTCCCCCTCGTCGGCGAGGTGTGGCGGCGGGGACAGCGCGTCGGCGTGTAGGCCCCTGTGCCCCCGCCCCCGTACGACGGCGGCGGCCCGTGAGCGTCTCGCGCTCACGGGC
>NZ_JBSHAO010000081.1:0-27157 GCF_053611545.1 Streptomyces sp. NPDC054796
TGTTCCCCCCCCGCGGGGGGCGGGCGCGGGCGCTGGGCGGGGGCCCCCCCCCCGTCGGCGTTCCAGGGCCGGAGCCGTTCCGGAGCCGGAGCCGTTCGGAAGGCGGGGCCCTTCGGAAGGCGGGGCCGGGGCCGGAGCCGAGGTCAGAGCCGGTGCGTCCGTGGTTGTCAGTGCCGTGCCCCACAATGGACGGCGGCGTGACAGAAGCCGAGGGCACGGCGGGCACGGGCACGAGGGAAGAACACGAGGGAAGAAGGGGGCGCTGGCGGACATGGCGGTCTGGGACGACGTGGTCGGCCAGGAGCGGGTGACGGAGCAGTTGAGCGCCGCGGCCCGCGATGCCGACGCCTTTGTCACGGCCGAGGCCAGGGAGAAGGGCTCGGCAGTGCTCTCCGGCTCGTCCATGACCCACGCCTGGCTCTTCACCGGACCGCCCGGCTCCGGCCGCGCCGCCGCGGCCCGCGCCTTCGCCGCGGCCCTCCAGTGCGTGAGCCCGGACCGCGCGCTGGGCGGGCAGCCGGGGTGCGGGTTCTGCGAGGCGTGCCACACGACGATGGTGGGCACTCACGCCGACGTCGAGATCATCCGCACCGATCTGCTGACCATCGGCGTCAAGGAGACCCGGGACCTGGTGCGCAGCGCGCAGATGTCACCGGCGGGCGGACGCTGGCAGGTCATCGTCCTGGAGGACGCCGACCGCCTCACGGAGGGCGCGGGCAACGTCCTGCTCAAGGCCGTGGAGGAGCCCGCTCCGCGCACGGTCTGGCTGCTCTGCGCGCCCTCGACGGAGGACGTGCTGCCCACGATCCGCTCCCGCTGCCGCCACCTCTCCCTCCGTACGCCCCCGGTGGAAGCCGTCGCCGACGTGCTGATGCGGCGCGACGGCATCGAGCCGGACATGGCGGCGTACGCGGCCCGCGCCACCCAGGGCCACATCGGCCACGCCCGCCGCCTCGCCACGGACCCCCGCGCGCGGACGCGCAGGGAGGCCGTGCTGAAGCTGCCCGCGCGCGTGGACGACGTGGGCGGCGCGCTGAAGGCCGCCCAGGAGCTGATCGACGCGGCGGCTGAGGACGCGAAGGAAGTCGCTGAGGAACTGGACTCCAAGGAGACCGAGGCGCTGCGCGCCGCGCTCGGCGGGGCCGAGGGCAAGCGGATGCCGCGCGGCACGGCCGGGGCGATGAAGGAGCTGGAGGACAAGCAGAAGCGCCGAGCCACCCGCACCCAGCGCGATTCGCTCGACCTCGCGCTGACGGACCTCACCAGCTTCTACCGCGATGTGCTGGCCCAGCAGCTCGGCTCCGACGTCGCCCTCGCCAACGCCGAGGTCCGCGACGTCGTGACGCGCCTCGCCTCCTCCTCACGCCCCGAGCAGACGCTGCGCCGGATAGAAGCGGTGCTGGAGTGCCGTCGCGCGCTGGACCGCAATGTGGCGCCGTTGCTGGCCGTCGAGTCGATGGCGATGGCACTGCGCGCGGGCTGAGCCCGTACCCCTGGCCTTTTTCGCCGCCCGCGCCCGCTCACTCGTACGGGCCGGGAGCCGCGCATGTCCCGCGCCTGCCCGGATACGCTCCCCTGACGTGCCGAAAACCGAGGGATGGGTTCATGGACTCCAGGCGTCGTCTGCTCCTCCGCACCTCCTGTGCCGCGATCGTGGCAGCCACGCTGCTGGTGTCGGGCTGCTCGTCGGGGGGCTCGGACACGGAGGACCAGGGTGAGAAGTCCGCGAGCCCGGACAAGAGCCAGGGCCAGGGCCGTGAGGCGATCGGCGACGCGGGCGCCAAGCCGCTCGAACCGCTGCCGCGCGCGGTGCCCGAGGAACTGAAGCCGTACTACGAGCAGAAGCTCTCGTGGCGGAGCTGCGGCGTCCAGGGTTTCGAGTGCGCCACGATGAAGGCGCCGCTGGACTACGACAAGCCCGGCTCCGGTACGGACCTCAAGCTCGCGGTCGCCCGTAAGAAGGCGTCGGGAAGCGGCGAGAAGACCGGTTCGCTGATGGTCAACCCGGGCGGCCCCGGCGGCTCGGCCATCGAGTACGTGCAGCAGGCCGCCGGGATCGGCTATCCGGCGCAGGTGCGCGACCGCTACGACATCGTCGGCATGGACCCGCGCGGCGTCGCCCGCAGCGAGCCGGTGAAGTGCCTGGACGACAAGCGGATGGACCGCTACACCCAGGTCGACCAGACGCCGGACGACCAGAAGGAGAAGGACGCGCTGGTCAAGGCGTACAAGGACTTCGCGGCGAGCTGCGAGAAGGAGTCCGGCGACATCCTCGGCCATGTCTCGACCGTTGAGGCCGCACGCGACATGGATGTCCTGCGCGGGGTGCTGGGCGACAAGAAGCTGCACTACGTAGGGGCCTCGTACGGCACGTTCCTCGGCGCCACCTACGCCGGCCTCTACCCGCAGAACTCCGGCCGCCTGGTCCTCGACGGCGCCATGGACCCCTCCCTGTCGATGCTGCGGGTCAACCGCGACCAGACGGGGGGCTTCGAGACGGCGTTCCAGGCGTTCGCGAAGGACTGCGTGCGGCAGTCCGGCTGTCCCCTGGGCAGCGGGAGCGTCGAGGACGCGAGCAAGCGGATGAGCGCCCTCTTCGAGAAGCTGGACGCGAAACCCGCTCGAACGGGGGAGTCCCGCAAGCTCACCGAGTCCCTGGCGACGACCGGTGTCATCCGCGCGATGTACGACGAGGGCTCCTGGCCCAGGCTGCGCGACGCGCTCAAGCAGGCGGTGAAGGGGGACGGGGCGCAACTGCTGGGCCTGGCCGACGAGTACTACGAGCGCGACCCGGACGGCTCCTACGGCAACATCATGTTCGCCAACCCCGCCGTCAACTGCCTCGACCTCCCGGCGGCCTTCTCCGGCCCGGAGGACGTCGAGAAGGCCGTGCCGGACTTCGAGAAGGCGTCTCCCGTCTTCGGGCGGGGCTTCGCGTGGGCGGCGCTGAACTGCGGCTACTGGAAGCAGCAGCCCACCGGCGAGCCCCACCGCATCACGGCCGAGGGCGCCGACCCGATCCTGGTCGTCGGCACGACCCGCGACCCGGCCACCCCGTACGCCTGGTCCCAGGGCCTCGCGGCCCAGCTCTCCCCGGCCCACCTCCTCACCTACGACGGCGACGGCCACACCGCCTACCTCCGCGGCGGCCAATGCGTCGACGACAAGGTCAACACCTACCTCCTCACGGGCAAGGCTCCGTCGGACGGCACGAAGTGCGGGGCGGGGGAGTGAGGGGCTGAGCCCCGGTGCGGTGTGGTGGGGCCCGACCCTGGCGAGGGGCCCTGGTGAGGGGCCTGCCACCGGCTCCGGCACCCCGTTCGGAGCACCCCTGGAAACTGTGTAGACTTATCAGCGCTGCGGCTGCCACGCTGGTCGCCCGCGGCGCTGCCGCCTTAGCTCAGTCGGCCAGAGCGACGCACTCGTAATGCGTAGGTCAAGGGTTCGATTCCCTTAGGCGGCTCCACTGGGACCCCAGGTCAGAAGCTCCTGACCTGGGGTTTTCCGCGTCAGCGGACGCGACGGCGGCGCCGTGCCCGTTCGCTGCGGCTCTGCCCGGTCTCATTCTTGGTCTCAGACGTGGCCCGGGGCGGCGGGAAGAAGGCGTCCCCCATTCGCTGCATGGCCTCCTTCGACAGCTCTGAGCGTCCCTTGACGTACCGCCTCGTCTGGCTGATCTGGGTGTGCCGAAGAATCTCCATGATCGTGGGCATGTCCACCCCCAGCTCGTTGAGGATCGTGCCCGCTGTGTGGCGGCTCCCGTCGTAGAGTCGGCGGTCGCTGATGCCCGCTTCGGCCAGAAGCTCCTTGAACTCCTCGTAGTCGGCGCGAGGGTCGAGGGGCCGTCCGTCGGGCCGGGCGAACACGACGTCGTGCTCCTCCCACAGCTCCCCGGCCGCCTCGCGTGCCTCCTGCTGCGCCTCTCGGTGGGCGAGCAGGTGCGGGATGAACGGGGGTGGGATCGGCACCGGCTCCTGGCTCTTCTTCGTCTTGGGCCGGGTGAAGGCGAGCCCACCGCCCTTGCGCTCCGGGCAGACGCTCGCGTGGCGGGTGCAGCCCTTCGGGCACGGCGGGGGACAGCCACGTGTGTAGTGCTTGTGGACCGCGCACGGCTGGGCGCAGGGCTCGAACCGGTGCAGCCGGGCTCCGCAGGCGTGGGGGTCGGCGCAACCGTGCTTCCACTTGAGCCGCTGGAGTTGCCACCGAGGGTGGAACAGCTCAGCTTCGAGGTCCACGTACGTCCAACGCAGGCCAAGGCTCTCGCCTTGGCGGAACCCCACACCCACGCCGACAAGCCAGCGCATGAAGGTCGGTCGCTTCGCGGCGGCCAGCAGGAACGCCTTGGCCTCCGCCCTGGTGAAGGGGTTCGCCTCCGTCTCATCGACGGACGGCGGGTCCACCAGCGTCGCGACGTTCTCGGAGACGATGCGGCGGCGGTGCGCGATCTTCAGGGCGCGCGACAGGATGCGGTGCACTTTGAGCACGTGGGAGGGTGCGTGCCCTTCTTCGAGCATGTCGGCGTACAGCCGCTCCAGGTGCTCTGGCGCCAGCTTGTCGAGCCGGTGCTGACCGAGGCCGGGGACGATGTCGTTGCGGGTCTTCGACCAGTAGTCGTCAAGGGATCGCGGCTTGAGCTTCAGGCTCGCGATGGTGGTCAGGTAGGTGGTCATCCACTGCTCAACGGTCGGCTTGCGCCCGGCCTTCGGAGCCCGGCCCTCGTCCCGCAGCCGCTCCAGCTCCTGCACCTTGCGCTTGACTTCCGGCTCCGTCTTCGCCCGACGGTGCCGCCGGTCCGGGCTCCCGTCGTTCTTCACGCCCATCGTGACGCGGCCGTGCCACCATCCGTCACTGCCCAGGTAGATGGACGATTCCATGTTCGGCTTGCGGGGACTCACGGTTCCTCCAGGCAGAGAGGCGCCCCCGGAACAGTGTCCGGGGGCGCCTCGAATGTGCTTCGGTCAGTGGGACTGCGGGGCGAGCTGCGCCACGTACTGTTCCAGCGCGGTGCGCTTGATGCGGCGGCATCGGCGGCTCAGTTCGACGTACTCCAGCTCTCCGGCCGCCATCAGCTCGTAGACGAAGGAGCGGCCGATGCTCAGAACCTCGGCTGCGTCTTCCGGCTTGTAGAGCAGGCGGTCAACGGATGCGGTCACGGTGGCGCTCATCGGGATGTGCCTCCTTGGCCGGTGGAACGGGGCTGTGTCCTAGGTGTGGATTTCTGCGTCATTGCGTCATCAGCGTCATGCGGGTCTCTGACCTGCTGCTTTGCGTGACGCAGTGGTCTGGGTGTGCGTCATTGCAGCGTCATGGGGTGCGTCATGGGATGACGCGGATGACGCGGATGACGCAGGATGACGCAGAGCCCGCCGTCTGCGTCATGGCTGTATCCGCAGGTCACGGGCCGTTTTTCCGTCTCGATGACGCAGATGACGCAGCGTCTTCCCTCTTAGGACAAAAGAGGGGGTGTTCCTGTCTTTGGTGGGGTGCCGCTTCGAGCGTGAAGAAGGAGCCGCTGCGCGGCACGACCCTCGGGCGGCGCACTGGCGCCGAACAGCAAGAAGAGCACCACGGGCGAGGCGTGCTCTTCTTGCTTGTCCGGCCGCGAGTGCGGTTCAGAACATCCGCTTCTGCTCCTGCGGCGGCGTGACTGCCGGGCGGGTCATTTCGAGGTAGCGGCCCTTCATGGTGCGGCCGGAGTCGATGAGGACGCCCCGGGCCGCGAGGGTGGGCTGAAGGCGCTTGAGCCGGTCTGAGAGGACCTTGCCCGTGGTCGGCCAACCTTTGGGCAGGGGACGCAGTTCCTCGCCGCTGTAGAGGTGGCTGAGGCAGTGCAGCCACTCGGTGGACGTCATCCGCTGCTGTTCGCCCGCCGTGAGGCTCTCGGCGTGCTGAAGGACGGTCTGCGCGAGGAGATCCCCCTCGATCACGTCATCGTTGAGGTCATCCAGGCTGGCCCGGTAGGCGGCCAGCGCCCCGAAACCGGTCGCGGCGTCCAGTTGCGCGCACAGGTGCGCGAAGTCGGCCATGCGC
Source organism: Streptomyces sp. NPDC054796 (assembly GCF_053611545.1). Classification (NCBI taxonomy): domain Bacteria; kingdom Bacillati; phylum Actinomycetota; class Actinomycetes; order Kitasatosporales; family Streptomycetaceae; genus Streptomyces; species Streptomyces sp. NPDC054796. Next base: position 6,031 of record NZ_JBSHAO010000081.1, read on the forward strand.
AGGTCGGTGGGGGTCTCGGCTTCGGTCGCGCGGACCTTGACCGTGAGGTCGAGAAGGGACCCGAGGACCACGGGCAGGACTTCCGCGTACTCCTCCCACAGTTCCGCTTCGGTGCGCCTCACGCGGGGCCTCTCCAGGCGCAGGGGAAGGAGGCGTTCGGCGAGGTCGGGCCGGATGACGCCGACGTCGATGCCGGTCAGGAGCAGGGGGCGCCGGTAGCGGGAGCGGACCACGTCGCCATCGGTGAACAGGGCGCGCTTGACGTTCTCCGCTCCGGTGACGATGCAGCACATGGCGTCGGACATGTCCGGGGTGAGGTGCGAGAGGTTGTCCAGCGCGGTGACCCACCCGGCCGCCACCGCCGTGACCAGGTTCTCTTCGTCCTTGGGGGCGCGGCGCAGGTCGCCGCTCATGCCCTCGATGATGCGCACGAGCATCCGCCCGGCGGTGGACTTGCCCGCGCCCTGGGGGCCGGTGAGGAAGGGCGCGGGGACGGGCACGGACGGTTCCAGGCAGCCAATGAGCCAGGCGAGCGTCAGGCACTCGGTCTCTGCGGTGGCGAAGTTGGTCAGCCGCAAGAGTGCGTCGATGCCCTTGCCGTCCGTGTCGCGGGCGGGCAGGGGGAGTTCTCCGGTGAGCTGGGTGCGCCGCCAGCACACCTCAGCAGGGTCGGGGGTGAGGATGTCCCAGCCGTTGGGGTGGATACGCACGGACTGTCCGTCCGCGCGACCCAGGTCCAGCCACGTGGCCCCGTCGAAGCCGGGGGCGACGCGGATATGGGTGGGCTGTACGTCCTCGGTGAGCGCGAGTGCTTCGATCAAGTCCAGCGCCTCCTTGAGCGCGGTGCCGTTGAACACGCCGATGCCGTCGCGGAAGAGTCCGACCATGAGTTCCTGCCGGTGGCTGCCCGTGGTCCCCTGGGAGCGGATCGGGCGGGCCACGGGGTGGCCGTTCTTCTGCGCGTACACGGTGCCGTCGGCGGTGCGGAAGTAGCGGAAGTGGGCTTGGGCGTAGTCGGTGATGACCTCGCGGCCCGGAGTCTTTTCCTCGTCCGACATGGCTACATCCCCAGGGCCGTGCGGGCGTTGGTCCACGCGTCCGTGCAGTGCCGGGCCGTCTCCCCCTTGGCCTGCGCGGCCGTGAACAACCGCGCCACGTGCGCGTCGGTGAGGCAGCCGCACCGCCCGTGCGTGGCCAGCACCGCGAGGAACGTGCGGTAGACGGTCGCGTGGACCGCGCTGCGGGCCTCGCTGATGCGCTGCTCCGCCATCGTGATGCCGCGTTCCAGGTAGGCGGGGGTGCGGTGACGGCACTCCCCGCCCCCACCCCCGGCGGGCACGCTGACGGCGCACGGCATGGGCCGGGCCGGAGACGGTTCCTTCACGGCCAGCGCGCGCACCACCTCCGGCAGCGCCGCGAGGGTGCCGGTACCGGGCCCGAGCCAGCGGGCGTAGGCCATCGTGGACTTGATGTCCACGCCCGGCCTCACCGCGTTCACCGACCGCATCGCGCCCCGGTAGATCCAATGCTCACCCCGCGTCGTCGGCACGGTGCGCGTCGCGGGCAGGGTGGTGCGAGCCCAGGCGACCGCGTCGGCGTCGTCCAGGTCCACGACGGTCAGCCCGGCCCCGCCCGGGTGGTAGGCGACGGCCGCCGCCTCACGCCACGCGCGGCGCCAGGGGCCGGAGCGGATGACGTCCGGGTCGATGGTGGCAGCGGCCCAGCCGTGGCAGGGGGCCGGGCAGGCGCAGGGGCCTGCCATCTTCATGTTCGGCCGACCACCGCACGCGTTCGCGGTGCACGCACGGCAGTTGCCGAACGGCACCTTCCCGGCCCGCAACGGCAGCACAGGGACACCGGACGCCGCGAGTTCCAACGCGGTGCTCAGGGCGGCGCTCAGCAGACGCGGCCTGTTCCGCGCTCGCCGGATGTCGGTGGGTTGGGTCATGCTGGGAGACCTCCACTGTTGAGTTGGTGGTGAGAGGGCGGCCCCGGTTCTTTGGCGAGATAGGGGGCCGCCCTCGGCTGTGCCAGGGTCAGGCAGTGCCCGTCGTGCCGCCGTTGTCGTCCGGGGCGGGGCGGTGGTCGGCGGTGAGATAGAGGCGGACCCGCATGCCGTCGCGGGTGGGCATCTGGCGGGCCGTGCCGGTGGTGAAGGCGTCGGCCAGGGCGTCGCGTACGCGGTCGGTGTCGCCCCGGTCGCAGATGACGCGGATCTCGAACGTCATCAGTCCTGCCCTCCGGTGGCCTCGGGGGCGAGGTGCAGGGGCCATGCGGGGTTGACCACGGCCGTGGGGTCGGTGCGCCGAAGATGCTGTTGCAACCCGGTGGCCTGTTCGCGGGCCCATTCCTGCTGTCGCAGGTGGAGTTCGGCGAGCGGGAGGGCGGCAAGCTGGGAGTGAACGCGGGGCAGGCGCCAGGCCAGCCGCGCGGCGGCGAGCGCGTCTTCGACGGCGACGTTGGGGCCGTCGTGCCGGACGCGGTAGTGCTCGCACAGCGCGGGCAGGGTGCGGCGCCCGCGCCGGTAGCGCTCGGCCTGCTTGTCGAGAACGGCGGGGTCGATGACCGGCGCCACCTCATCGGGGAAGGCGGCGCCGTGGCGGGCAGCTTCCCGGGCGAGGACCGTGAGCGCGTACGGGGCCCGGAAGACGACCAGCGGCCACCCCGCCGACAGCGCCTCGGACAGCTTGGCGGTGACCTCGGGGAGCGCTTCGGCCGGGGCCCGGCCATCGGCACGGGCTTGCTCGGTGGTGATGCCGTGGATCGCGGCGGCGTCGGCGGGGATCTCGATGCCGGGGTCCAGCAGCCACGCGGTGGTGGGCGCTTGGCTTCCAGCGCCCACGGTGGCGATGGCGGCGGACACGATCCGGGCCGTCTCGGGGTCGGTACCGGTGGTCTCCACATCCAGCGCGAGCATCGGCCCCTCACCCCAACTCGGGGCGTCCGGGACGGTAGTGGGTTCAGTCATGCTGGAGACCTCCATCAGGTCTGTTGAGGACTGAAGTGCGGGCGGCCCCGGTTCTTTGGCGAGATGAGGGGCCGCCCTCGTCGTGCGGCGGGCGGGTGGGTGGGTCAGTGGCCGTTGATGGCGTTGGTGACGGCGTTGGTGAGGTCGGTGATGGTGTGGCGGGCGTCGGTGGAGGCGAGGTAGAAGCCGAAGAGGACGGCCACGAGGGCGGCGCCGATACCGAGGGACTTGAAGCGCAGCAGCAGGGCGAGGATCAGTCCGAGGATGAGGACGAGGGAGAGGGTTACTGCCACGGCGGGGTCTCCTTGGCGGGGGTGGTGGGGCGGGTGCCGTCGGCGTGGAGGCGGCGGGTGGTGTTGGCCAGGCGGGGGCCGATGCGCAGGCGGTAGCGGCGGCCCTTGCAGCGGCGGCACAGCTTCATGCTGCGGCGCCGGGTGTTGCGCAGGCCGGTTCCGGAGCAGGTGCGGCAGACCGCGAACGGCCGCGCCGCGCACAACGCTGCGTAACCGGCGAGGGTGGCCAGGATGAGGGCGGTACTAGCGAGCAGCACGAGGGGTCCGATCCCTTCACACGCGGGTTTGCGGGGGTTGCGGCAGGTGGGCCGCTAGACGCTAGATCGCTGATCACAGTGGTTATGGGCTGCTAGCGGGGCTGCTAGACCTAGCAGCGGCGGCTGCTAGGTCTAGCAGCGCTGCGCGGCTCAGGCCGCGTCCCGGTCGGCGTCACGGCGCGTGACGGCGGCGGTGATATCGGCGCGGTCGATGCCACGCCGGTTCCTGCCCTCGCCGTCGTCGGTGGTGCCCCACACCTGGCCGGGCTTGATACCCCACGGCTTCAAAGCCGCGGTGACGTTCTCGCCCTTCCAGCCGGTGTAGGTCTCGGGCCGGTGCGCGGCCAGGCGGGCGGCGATCCGCTCACACCACGCGGCCTTCTCCGTGGCGGGGAAGACGGCGAGGACATCGGTGAGGATGTCCGCCGCTTCGGTCTCCTTGGGGCCCTGGCCCACCGCGTGGCCGGTGACGTTGCCGTACTCCTCACGCAGCTTGCGGGCGCAGGCGGCGACCTGTTCGGCCGCGACCGCGTCCACGAACGCGGACGCGACGATGCGCGGGTCATCCCCCTCACCCGCCATCCAGCAAATCCCCCGGTCCGAGCGCGAGAACATCGTGGCCCGGTACCCCGCCTTGTACATGCTGGTGCCCAGCACCATGTCGTTGGCGGGCTGGCCCATCACCTTCAGGCAGAAGCGCAGCACGGCGTTGGCGCTGATGCCGGTGGGCAGGGACTTCGCGTCCGGGCGCTGGGTGCCGAAGAGCGTCACGATCCCCAGCGCGGGGCCCCGCTTGACGAGGTCGGTGCAGATCGCTTCGATCTCCTTGCCGTGCTCCTCGTGCTCGAAGGGCACCTGGCACTCATCGAACCCGGCCACGATCGGATGCAGCCCGAGCCGCTTGTCACTGGCCAGCTCTGCGGTGACCTTCGATTCCGGGCAGCGTGAGCGCGGCAGGCCCTTGATGACCTTCGCCCGGCGGCGCAGTTCGTCCTTCAGCTCGCGCAGGGCGTGCAGGACGTAGGTGATGTCCTCATCCTCCTCACCCGCCCGGTAGCGGTGACACACCGGCTCCAGGGCGCCGAAGTCACCGGTGCCCTTGAAGTCGAACGCGTGCAGTTCCGCCCGGGGGTCGAGGGCGGCGATCAGCAGGAACAGCCGCATCAGGAAGGTCTTGCCCATGCGGGGGATGGAGCCGACGACCACGGCGGCGAACATCAGCGTCACCGCCACATCCCGCATGCGCTGGTCGTTGCCGAACACGACGGGCTTGAACAGGTCCACCTGCCCGGACTTGGCCAGCGGCCACGCGGGCTTGGTGGTCTCGTTCATCGGCTTGTCCCCCACCCACAACACCAGCCGTCCTTCGTGCTCGGAGGGGTCAGGGGAGGGCCACACGCAGCCGACCTTGCGCCGCAACCCGGAGGCCAGGGGCTTGCGGGCCTCCATGATGTCCTCGGGGGTCACGCCGTAGGGCAGGTCCAGATCGGCGCGGTAGCCGGGCCCGTCGCGGGTGATCTCGCTGGTGAAGCGCAGCCCGTTCATCTCCCCGCCCTTCTTGATGGCAGCGGAGATCTTCGCGTTGCCGATGGAGTCCAGCCCACGCAGCACGATCGTCCCGGTGAGCTTCTGCACCTCGGTCTTCAGCACGGCGGGGCCGACCACGGGCGCGTCGGGCTGCTGTCCGGCCCAGCCCAGCAGCAGCACCCCGCCTGCGGCGAACGCGTAGAGGAAAGCGGGCGCGACGACGTAGAGCCACAGGGCGAAGCCGGTACCGAAGACGGCGGCGACCAGGGTCACCAGGCCCCGCAGCCGCACCCGCCCCGCGCGCAGCCGGGACAGGCGCATGTACTCCTCAACGTCCTCGTTGCGCACCGCGAAGGAGCGCAGCGGGGCCGCCTCGGAATCCCACACCCACCGCCCGGTGGAGGCCACCAGGCGGCAGGCGCCGCGCGGGGCCATCCCCGCCAGCCGGACGCCATACACCGGCAGCCGCGCCCCGTGATACATCGACGCGTAGCCGAGGTTGGCCCCGGCATGCCGGGCGGTGGCGAGGAAGTCACGCCGGTTGGTCAGCCACCCGGCCAGCACCGGACGGCGCTTCTCGACGCTCACCTTCGGTTCGGGAAGCGCCGGGTTGTCCACCGGAACCGGCGCGGCGGGGGACTCGTCCGGATCGGGTACGGCCCGCAGGTGCGCGGACCCGTCAGACTCGGTCATGCTGGTTCTCTCCTGTCTGCTCACGAGTGGGGTGGACTGGGGCCCGCGACGGCCGACGAAGCTGGCAGGCCAAGGGCGGCCGTCGCGGGGCGCAGCTACCGGCGGGCGCGCTCAACGGCGCGCAGGTGCTTCTCAGCGGCCTTGCGCTTCTCGCGGGCCTTGGCGCGCTCGGGGCCGCGCGGGGTGGTGCGCTCAGCGACCGTCGCGGCGGCCACCTCCTTCCGCGCAGCGCTCAGAGCTGCCGCGTGGGCGTCGGCCTCAGCGCGGGCACGGTCTTCGGCACGGCGGTCGATCGCGTCGATCTGCCGCTCAACGCGGCTGATGTCGCCCGCCGACTGCTTGGCGCCCTTGACCAGCAGCCCAGCGCGAGTCAGCTTCTCGGATCGGGTGTAGATGCGGTCAGCCATTCCAGTCCTCCAAGGTCAGGCGGTCTTGGGTACGAGGGAGGGGCAGCCGTTCCTCATGCGTGCCACGCACGCCGGGCAGTCCTCACGCCGCGCCAGGTGGCGGTGCGCCTCGCGGTTGTGCGCGTGGTACCAGCACTGCGGGCACTCACCCGGCGGCGCCCCGGCCTGGGCACTCACCGCCTCACCCCTGCCGCAGACTGCGGCCACACGGCGGCGATGATGTCGGCGTGATCGAACGCCAGATCAGGCAAGGAGTCGAGGGGCCACCAGCGTGCTTCCTTGGCGTCGTCCCCGGCCTTGACCTGGATGCAGACGGGGACGCGGGTGCTGTAGGCGACGGTGATGTACCGGCCGCGAGGGTCCCGGCCCGGGGCATCGAACACCCCGACCTGCCGCAACCGGGCCGCGTCGATGCGGAGGCCGGTCTCCTCGAACAGTTCGCGGGCCGCCGCACTGCGGCTGGTCTCCCCCGCATCCACGTGGCCCCCGGGCAGGGCCCAGCACCCCGCGTAGGGGTCCCAGCCCCGCTCGATGAGCAGGATGCGGCCGTCCGGCGTGGTGGCCAGCACGTCAGCGGTGTAGCGGATGACCTCGAAGGTCTCCACCTGATGCGTGGTCATGTGCGCGTCCTCTCCCACGGCAAGGGCCATCCGGCCCCACCACGCCCGCCAGCCCTGAGGGGCTGGTTGGCGCGGAAGGACCGGTCAGCCCTTGCCGTGGGTGAAGCCGTCCCACACCGAACGCAGCACGAGAACGCAGATAGTCAGGGACACGGCGCCGATCGCGAACGCGACCATGGAGACCGAGAGGGCGACGGCCAGGAAGCTGCCGCCGATCCCGATCCCGATCCACTTCGCCGCACCCCCACCGCCCTGCGGGGCGGGGGCGGGCGGGTAGTGCGGGTGGGCGCAGGCAGGCGGGGCCGGGCGGTCGTAGCAGCCGCACCCGGCCTCATGCCGGTGAACAGGAATGTCCATGGGAGTCCTCCAACGAGACGCAAGCGGCGCGGCCTCAGGCCGCCGCACGCTGGTCTTCGGGGTAGGCGCACGGCACACACATGCCGAGCTGAGAAGGGATGACATAGCCCGCATCCCGCCCGCACTGCGGGCAGACGCGGCGGGCGGCGTTGGCCTTGGCCAACGCCGCCCACTTCGCCGGAGTCATCGGCCGGACCGGCTTCGCCAGCTCGACGCGGTAGAGGTAGGCGACCAGCGGCGACCGACGACGCCGGGGCCGCCGCACCTCGGCAGCCACCGGCTGACCCCCGGGCCGCAAGCCCTGGGCGCGCAGTTGGCGAAGGGTGGCGTAGCCGTCCGGGGCGAGACGCCACCGGAAGACGGGCAGCGTCCCGTTCATGCCGCCACGCTCAGCGCCTCACGACGAGGACTGCCGGGCGCCAGCGCCGCGAACGCCGCCTCAACCTCCGGCTCTTCGAGCTGGTGACGCTGCTCAGCCGCCCGGCCCTCCCGCTCCGCGCGCAGGGCCGTGCGCAGCATCCGAGCGCGGGCCGGTGAGGTGTGAACCGCCTTGCGGATGCCCTCAGCAGTCAGCGCCGCGTCCGTCCAGTCGACCGTTGCCGACCGCGCCTCAGCCAAGAGCTGGGCTGGGGTGCGCGTGGGCCGCGTTGGTCGGGCGGCGGCCGGGACACGACCGGTCGCCCGACGCGGCGGGGTCGATTCCGCCGCGACCGATCCCCGCCCGATCGGCAACGCCACCGTGGCAGGGACCGGCTTGAGGGCAAGGGTCGACTTCAGGTGCCCGACCGGCGCGGGGTCGGGCATCCCCACCCTGTGCAGATCCACCGGCGCCGGGGTCGATTCCCCCTGCTCAGCCGTAGACCGGTTCGAGAGAGAATCAGCAGATTCCACCTGGTTTGCGGTCGGGGTGAACATGACTGACAGGGCGGCGTCGGCGCCGGTCGTGACCCGTTCGCGCTGCACCTCCAGCAGCCGCCCGGCAAGGGAGTCATCCCCCGACCCGACCTTGCGGGCCAGTCGCCACGAGCGCCGATCCGATCGCTTGCGGGCGCCCTTGGCGGGGTGGTTGGCGGCGCGGGCCCGGTGATAGGCCAGTGCGCGGACGGTCGCGGCGGCGCGTGCTTCGGCCTCAGCGTCCCGCCCGTCGAGGTGGACGACGATCCGCCGGGCCAGGAAGGCCATGCCCTCGGCCGCCACGGTCATGCCCATGGGGGTGACGGCGTAGATGACGGCCTGTCCCGCCTCGTCGGCGGCGGTGACGGCCATGGCGGACGCTGCGGCGGGCAGCGCCCACAGCCCCACCCGGATCACGAGGGGTGAGGACTGTCCGAGCATGGTCAGCCCGAGCAGTACGAGGGCGAGCACGGCGGTCGCGCCCTCACCGGCGGCGACGGCGCCCGCCGCCGTTCCGGCCCCGTAGGCGGCGCTGATGTTGCTGTAGGTGCCGATCCCACCGCCGATACCGGTGGCGAGCATCGGCCCGAAAGCCAGCGCGAGCACGGCCTTCTGGGTCTTCGTCAGCGGCCTGCGTGCACTCATGCCGCACCTCCCGCGTCCGTGTTCAGCAGGGTGAGCAGGTAGTGGGCCAGGGCGGGGGTGCCGACTTCGAGGTACGGCCACGGGCAGCAGTCGTAGACGCCCTCCTCGTCCCGCACCTCCTCCGGGGTGCCCTCGTACAGGCGGCCGTGGTCGGGGCTCTCACAGACCAGCGCAATGCCGGGCTGGTAGTCCAGGGACACCAGCCGCCAGGCCAGCCGCAGGCCCCGGTCGTTGATGGCGCACAGTTCCGCCACCGCTGCATGCCGCGCGGCGGCCACATCGGCGCGGGTCATGCCGCACCCCCCGCCCCGGCCACGAGGTTGGCCGCAGCGGCGCGGGCGTCCAGCAAACGTTCAAGGGCGCGGCGCAGACGCCGCATGTCCAGCTCATTGGGGACGCGGTCAAAGGCGATGATCTGCGCGTCCAGCAGCTCCACCTCAGCGTCGATGACGGGCCACTCAGCCTCGATGGCATCCAGCTCAGCGGCCGTGGGTTCCATCCACGGAGCGAAGGCCGTAACAGCCTCCTGAACAGTCACGATGTGATTCACGGGTCGTACTCCTCTTGATCGGTGGGGCGGCCCTACAGCGCCCCCGGAGTGCCAGCTCCGGGGGCGCGCGCCGTGAAGGGGGTGGGGTCAGCGGTGCTTGCTGTCGTCGGCCTCGGTGCCGCCCGCACTGTGCGGGGGCTGGTCGGGGCCGGTGTAGATCTGCTGGCCGGTGCCCACGTGCGTGGGCTCGGTGACCTGGTCGATGACCACGGCCGCCCGGTTCTTCAACTCATCCAGGCTCATGGGCATGGGGAATCTCCTGCCGATGGTGTGGAGGAACCCGGCCGGTAGCGGCCGGAGCGCGCCCCCGCCGGGAGTCGAACCCGGCGAAGGCTGTGGAGCAGCCGTTCAGGCAGAGAGACGATCGGCACCGGCCAGCCGCAGCGCGGTGTGCGCCTGCCGGGCCCGCACCCCCGCCACCTCCAGCTCACCGGCGGGAACGTCCCCGATCGCCATCGCGGCATCCACCGCTTCCTGAGCGGTGGCCAACAGGCCCGCATCCCGCGTGACCATGTGCAAGGTGTCGTGAGCGCTGGTGACAGCCGAGCGGGCCGCGTAGCGCGCCTGCCGCGCCTCCGGGGTATCCGGACGGCCCTCACGGCGGTTCTCGATCTTCAAATACTGCTGTTCGCGGTGGCGGACGATCGCGGCCAGCAAGGCCGGGATCGCTGCGGCCAGCGCTTCACGCTGCCGCTCCACCGCCGCCTCACGGACCGTGCGGGCCGTGGTCACGTGCTGCATGACCCCGGCCACCACCGCCCCGGCGAGCGTGCCGACAACGGCGATGATGCTTGCCCACATGCAGTTCTCCCTCCTTGTGCGCAAGCGGCCGGGGACAGTCAGCCGAAACGACGGGAGATCCCGCCGTGGTTGTCACCGGAAATGGTGGTGACCTCACCAGTGCGAGTACGGCTGGAGGAACTGCCGGTCTCCTCCGCAGCCGTGCCGCTCCCCTGGCGGGCGGTGTCGGGGCCGGAGATGTCGCCGTGGACATCGCGGGCCTGGACGACGCTGCCGGTCACGTCGCCCCGGATGGTGTTGCGAACGCTGCCCATAAGCACTCCTTGAGTGATCGGGCCGGACTGTCCGGCTCCCCTCACCGCCCGGACCACGCGGGCCGGGCGGATCAGGCAACCGTCGTCAGCGGGCCACGACGGGCTTGTCGATGTCGCGGTGGCGAACGGTGACGCGCAGCCCGTCCGCCCGCAGTCGTGCGGCCAGCTCGCGGGCGAAGGCCGGTGCCCGGTGGCGGCCACCGGCGCAGCCGTCGGCGACGGTCACTGTCCCGGCCGACGGCCCCGAAGCGAACGCGGCCACCGCGTCAGCCGTGGCCGCGACCAGGCCCGTGATACCGGGCGTAGCCAGCACGGCAGCCCGTACCGGCTCGTCATCAGCGGTCATGTGCCGCAGCTCAGGACTCACGTGCGGGTCCCGGAAGTGCTCACGCAGATCGATCGTGAGATGAGCGGCGGGCGGCACAGCGTGCAGATATCCAAACGAAGTGATCTCGACGGCCATAGTGCGTCAGCCCTTGCGGCAGGACGCGGCGTGCCGCCTCGCGTAAGGAGCGAGGACCTTGACCGCATGGCGGGCCTCGGTCGCGTTCTCGACCGCTTCGACCTCGACCACGCGGCTACATGCCTGGCAGGACACAAGCACCTCGTCACCGTCGCGGTAGATGTCAACGGCGAACCCGTTCTTGGTCTTGATACTGGCCATGCAAACCTCCGGATGCCCTGGTCCCCGCACCGGGTGATGCGGGGGCGCGGGCCCCCGGAAGAAGGGGGGCGGCGATCTTTGCCCTTGTCTCACCTGTGCGTGCGAATCGCGTATCCGCCCCGTTGAAGGGGCGGCACGGGAGAAGGTGCGTGCTTGGTCGCACAGGCAGGGCCTACGGCTTGTCGCAGTTGCCTGACCCGGTTGGCCAGAGGACTCACCAGGTGACGCCCCTCCGCAGATCTCTTGCTCGGGAACGTCGGCTAGTCATAGCGCCGGGAAGCTCACTGTTCAGTTCTCAACCAACAACCACTCCGGCAGACCGTGGTCTGACGCCCTCCGAGGAAGGAGCCCACCGGGCGACCTCTAGCGGGATTGCAGCGTCCCCGCCCTCTCCTTGCGCGCCGTGAGCCTGCGGGAAGTCCCGCTCACCTGGTGCGCACCAACAGAATGCATCTGGTGCGCACCAGAGTCAAGCGGTTCGTTCGCCTCACCCGGTGGGTTCGCTCCTTGGCGCACTTCCAGAACACGACGATTCGAGTGGCGCCGGTAGCCAACAGGCCCCCACAGCAGAGCGGTTAAGAGATGCGGTTAACCCCTGACGACCTGCGGCAATGTGCGGCATGCTGGAGGAAGCAGCGCTGACACCTATCGCCGGGAGCAAGGCAGATGGCCAACGGACTGCGGGCCGCACGCGGGGCGCGAGGAATGTCGCAAGAACGACTCATCCACGCCATCGAGGCGTACGCGCGTCAGCACGGGAGCGAGATCGCCGGTACAGCGAGCCTGCGTACCTACGTCTCCGAGTGGGAGAACGACAAGCGCAAGATCAATGACCACTACGCGGGGATTCTGCGGGCGCTCCTGGGCTGCACCGACGAGGAGTTGAGGGGCGAGCAGCTCGCATCGGTGCCCATCCTGCCGCCTTCTGCTGACGGCTATGACGACCTGCTCAGCCGCATCGACTCCGCACGGAGCGTCAGCCAGTCCATGGTCAAGGCGTTCATGGATCAGACGGAGCTGCTGCGGACCATGGACCGTCAACTGGGCGCGGCCAGCCTGGTGGATCAGATGGGCAGCCACCTGGCGACCCTCGAAGAGGCCCTGACGTTTGCGGTACTGCCCGACACGCGTCGTCCCGTCGCGGTCGCGCTGACCGGGGCGGCGACTCTCGCGGCGTGGCAGGCCCTCGACGGCGGCTACGTCGAACGGGCATGGCGCAACTACGAACTGGCGAAGCGCGCCGCGCAGGAAGCGGACGCGCCGATGTACCTCGTCCACGCCATGGGCGAGCAAGCGTACGTCCTCGGAGAGGCCGGGCGGCCCAACGATGCTGTGAAGCTCGTGCGCTACGCACGGGAGGTCGGCGGGGAGCGGCTGTCTCCGCGGCTGCAAGCGTGGCTACACGCAGCCGAAGCGGAGCTGTGCGCGAAGGCCGGTCAGCCGGACGACTGCCGACACGCGATGGACCGGGCCTTCGCCTGCCTCCCCGCTGGCGACGAAGCGCGGGACGAGGACATGCTGAGCATCTTCCTCAACCACGGCCACCTGACGCGGTGGCGCGGCAACGCGCTCGCGCTCCTGGGCGACGACGACGCGGTGGACAGCCTGTACGCCGCGCTCGACTCCGTGGACCCCACGTTCGTCCGGGCGCAGGCGGGGATGCGCTGCGACCTGGCCCACGCGCATCTCGTGCGCGGGGAGCACGGCCAGGCGCGGCAGCACCTCCAGCAGGCCAGGCTTCTGGCGAAGCGTACGGGGTCGGTACGTCACCAGCGGCGCATCGACCTGCTCACTGGTCGGATGTAGGGGCCCCGGCACCGCGGTTGGCCAGCACATGGAGAAGCGCGACGAGGGTCCCCGAACCCATCAGGTCACCACGGCGCATCAGGCCCCGGATGTCGGAGAGCGGGACCCATTCGACGTGGCCGGCCTCTTCGAGGTCAGTCGGTTCGCCGACCCGCGTTGCACCACGACCGACGAAGATGTCATGCGGGGAGTCGACCATGCCGACCATGGGCTGATAGCTGACGACGTGCTCCAACGACTCCGGCCGCCAGCCGGTCTCTTCTTCGACCTCGCGCAGCGCCGTCTCCTGTGCGCTCTCGCCGGGGTCCACGATTCCGCCGGGCAGCTCCCAGCCCCACGCTTGGGGGACGAAGCGATACCGCCAGAGCATCAGCACGCGGTCCTGTTCGTCCAGGACAGCGGCAACGGCCACGTGGTGAAGCCGGACCACGTGGTGTTCGAAGCGCTCGACCCCGGGGGGCTCGACGTCGACCAGGTCGAGGTTCACCCACCGGTTCTCGTAGACACTGCGCTCACCGTGGATCTTCCACGGCTCCAGCCCTTCGGGCGTGGACGTGCTGACGCCTCCGGCGACGCGGTACGAGCTGCGGCCGTGAACCTCTAGGTGCCCCTCGGAGACGAGACGCGCCAGTACCTGCCGCAGAACGGTGCGCCGGACCGGCAGCACCTCTTCGAGCTTCCGCTCACTGGGCAGCTTCTCTCCTGGCTTCAGCTCACCCGATTTGATCCATCCCCGGATCTCGTTGTACGCGGCCGTCGCCTTCGGACCCATTGGCAGAGCACTCTCCCAGTTCATCGGCTGGTACGTGCCAGCGTATCTGTGGGCCGTGGTGTACGGCACCGGCATCTCCCTTGGCCCACCTTGTGCTGGTACAGGTGTATATAGAGGTGTTGTATGAGGTTGCGTGCTGTGCCCCTCTTGGCGCCTTGTGGATCCGAGCTGAGCCTAAGAACGCGACCGCGTAGCGGCCCTGGAGCGAGGAGCCGGGCTGGTCTCGGTTGTGGTCTCGAATGGCACTTGATCCACTGCTATCCATGAACGTCCACTGTCGTATGACATGGCGCCTGGCCTGCGCAGATGGACCTTCCTGGACGTCTGCGGACCATGATCGGACAACTCGTAATGCGTAGGTCAAGGGTTCGATTCCCTTAGGCGGCTCATTTAGGGCCCAGGTCACACTTTGTGTGACCTGGGCTTTTTCGTGTTCCGGTGCCGGGCGGAGGGCCGGCTGTGTGGAACCCGGACAGGGAACCGTCCGTTCCCGGTCTGTTGATCCGAGGCCTTGGTGCCGACCCGTACACGGACTGGGGTGGCGGATGAGCCAGGCAGCACAACTGCAAGACCAGCTCGCGACCGACCTCGCCTGGATGGTGGGGGTCCATCTACGGTCTGCTGGTCGCACCGACATGGGTGTGGTGGGCCTACATGACCGTACGTGCGGGTGGTGCTGTGGAGGCGACGTCGCCGTGGTGCCCCACGCGCACTCGGAGGCCGGCGGCCCCGGCTGGAGGAGGCCATGGCAGAGTTCCGGCTGCCATAGAGGGTTCCGATGCCTCCCTGTCGAGCCGGCCATGTTGCCATCCAGACTCGAACTTGGGTCCGAACAAGTTCCGTGCCTGGAGCGTCTGCGCAGCGGCCCTGGCGTGCTGTGAACGGCCAACCGTCGCGACCTGAAGGCATTCACCGGCCTCAGCCACCCGCGATGAACCCGACTGGTGCGAGGGTCGTTTGTGAGCTATAGCTCGGCCATGTTCTTGACGCCGCCTGGACGTTCAGGTCAGAGCCGCGTAGCCAATCGAAGGAGTGGTACCGATGCTCGAGGACTCGAAAAGACTGGAGTTCTTGGATGCTCTTGACGATCCCTCAATTAAGTGGCATGCAGTCCAATCCATGGACTTTGGGGTTCTGGATAAAATCCTACATGAGGGGCTGCCGGCCTCGTATCAGTCCGAGGACGGTGAGTGGTGGCAGGTATGCGTGTCAAGGTCCCCCGGTTCAACCGCCAAGGAAGGCAAGCTTTATAACTCATTCTTGAGGTATACGATGGAGTCTTCCCGCTTTGCGGTCGCGATACGCACTGACAAGAGCCATCGTCCGGAACGGTGGTTCTTTCAGGATGAACAGATCACCACGCAGCGAACTCCCCCGGCCGACATAGTAGCGGTAGCGGTCAACGATAGGACACTTGCTTCTTCATTGTCGGCAGTCGAAGTGGACGGCCTTCAGATAAATACCATCAACCGCGAGTACTTTGAAGGAAATCTCGAATGGATGCACAAAGTCTGCGGTGAAGTGGCAGCAAAAGAATTTCGGGAAAAGTGGGCCGGTGCCGGTGTAGGAAATGGTCGAGTCCAAAAGATAATGCTTCGCGAAGTCGAATCGCATATGCACACGTCAGGTGGTGGCATTTCCACCGTGGCCGACGCCATCAAAGATTGCATCGTTCGGGCCGGAAGCTCCGCCACCCTTCTTTCCTGGGACGACCAGACCAAGCAAGCCCTAGAGTCCATCACCGAGCGGCTTTCAGCCGGTCAGGCAATCACCTCGTCCCTAAAGGAATTGGTCCAAAGCCGACGGTCACAGCAGGCGATTGCTGCGGCAGCAAGGCTGCCCACCTCTATTAACAACACCAGCAACCAGGCCGCCGTTTTCTCCGGTTCTTCAGCGTCGCCCGTCACGAGGCTGGGTGATCGCCTCAAGTCTTTTGTGAGGAAACCGGCACGAAGACTGTAGTTCCGGTGTCCGTGCTGGCCAGCAGCTCGTGAGGGCTCCGGGGTGGTGCCGTTCTTCGCACGCCGCACCCACGGCCCACTGTTCCTCACCGACCGCATGGCCCCGGCCGGGACACCCACAGCGTTCTTACCGGCACCCCAAGACCGGCGCCGGCCGAGCTGAAGCAGGTCCGGGCGCTTGCGGTGCGGCCGACGCCTTCGCCCGGATCGGGCCGCAGGTCATCGACGCCCTGAAACTGATCGAGCGGCACAAGGACTTCGGGCTCGTCACCCGGCCTCGGGGGCCCCGTCCGTCACGTCCCCGTGGCCATCCCCGTTCTCCTCCGCGTCCCGCAGTGTCTCCGCGTCCAGGACGAAGGGGTGGGGGCCCAGGGGGTTGACCAGGGCGCGGACTCCGTCCGGGAGGAGGGTCACCAGGTCGGTGGCTGTGGTGGAGGCCCAGGGGCAGGCTCCCGCGAAGAGGGCCAGGCGTTCCCAGGAGGTGAAGACCGGGACCACCGGGCCCTCCACCGTTTCTGAGACGAGGAAGCCCGGGTTCTCGGGGCGCTGGAAGTAGAGGCGGGCGTCGCGCAGGGCCGCCAGGCGGGCGGGGCCGGAGCTCGATGGCTGTGCTTCGGCGTGTATCAGGTCGCGCAACGACATTGCTTCTTCTCCCCCATGACTGCTCGTGGGCATGATCGCACGAGCGTCCGGTGGCCGTGCTGTGAGCTTCCCCGCAGGGTGCCGTCAGCGTGTCGAACAGGTCCCTGGACCCGGCGAGCCGTCGCACCTCCGGCAGGCTGAGGTGTTCGTGCGGGAGGAGCGCCGCCTGTTCGTCGAAAAGCCGCTGGAGGAAGTCGGTCCGCGGCTCGTCGTCGGCCCTGTTCTCGTAGAGCGCGACCAGTTCGTCCACGAGAATCGAGAGCGACCAGCCGTCGGTGAGAGTGTGGTGGATGGCGAGAACGAGGCGGTGGCGGTCCTCGCCGTGCCGGATCATCGCGGGTTTCCAAGAGTGACGGTTCGGCGAGGTCAGAACGGTGCTGTCATTCTCTGTTCAATACCTTTTCCAGGTCGGCCTCGGTTGGATCTCGGAAGTGCATCCCTTTTTGTGTGGCCGTCACCGGTCTGATGTCCGCGATCCCGGTTGGGAAAGGATTACGGAATGGCCTGTCCGGGGCCTCTATGGGCACAGTTCCGCCAGAGAGGTGTCCGGGGCGGAGGCGGCCCTTTGCAAGGTGGTGCGCCATGTCGTGATGAGGCGGTCCAGGCGGGGCTTGTCCGGGGTGCCCGTGGATTCGGCGTGGAGGCGGTAGTGGCCCGCCGAGGTGCCGAGGGTGAAGTGGATGGCCTCCGTGACGGGGTACGACCACGACAGCAGGAGCCACCCGGCGGGGACGAGCGGGGGGCCGACGTAGCTGAAGGCGAACGCCGGTTCCGGGGCCGGCGCCGTGCTGCTGCCCGGGTGGCCGGTGCCGGTGCCCGTGCCCGTGCCGGTGACAGGGGACGTGAGGGCCTCGCGCCATGTCGTCGCGGGGGAGAAGGCGAGGGCGAAGGGGTCGGCGAGAACGCGGGGTCTTGGCCGTGTCCGGGAGGGGTCGGCGGCGTCCCGGCCGTCGGACAGGACCGCCAGCGGCGCCGCGGGCTCCCACGCGCCGAACATGGCCCGCAGCGCGAGGTGGGCGACCTCGGCCGGGGTGCGGTCGGTGTCGCGCGGCCACAGGCGCGTCGGCACGGGGTACGAGGACGAGGCGTGTCTGCGCCGCAGCGGCGAGGGGCCGGTGGCGGCGGGGGAGAGGGCCGCGCCGTGTGCCCGGTGCGCCCTCGCGGGGTGGAGCTGGGGGGAGGGCTCGGGCGGCACGCCGTCGCGGAGCCGCCGCGCGACCTCCGCCAGCAGGTGGCTGACCGTCAGCGGGTCGGCGACGGAGATGTCGCAGCGGATGTCGAGTTCGGGCCCGTCCCAGGGGATCTTCAGCACGGCCCGCAGCCCGCCCACCGTCAGGGCCCATGAGCCGGAACGTGTCCGGTACCAGTCGTCCTCCGGTGCCGACGGCGGTGCCGGTGCCGGTGCCGGTGGTGACGTCGCGGGGCCGCTCCCCGCCGGGGTCGCGGCGGACGCCGTGGTCAGTACGGGCATGGTCCGCAGCGTGGCGCGCAGCGCGTGCCGCAGTTCGCCCGGCCGTACGGCGGGGATGTGCACCCGTACGGCCAGTGTGCGGGGCACGCAGGGTTGCTCAGCGGCCGTCGCACGGGGCATCGGGCCGGGGCCGGGAGAGGTGCGGGGCAGTTCCCGGGCCGACAGGCCCACGGGTAAGTCGGTGGGGTTCATGCGTCGCTTCTCCTCAGCTTCCGCTTGCTCAAGTCCGTCCAGCCTCCGTGACAGCGGACAGAGGGCGCTGAAGGTGCCCGAGGCGCGATCCATTGCCGGGCACCCGGAATTCACGTGCACGGGAAAATCTTCGGTGGAGCACCGTACCGGTCTCGTTCCCTGATCTCGTTCCCGGTCCTGTTCTCGATCTCGGCCCGATCCGGATGGAAAAAGGCCGGAATCCGTACTCGAATCGCCGGGGACGGTCGGTTACCGGGAATTCCGCGATGCGGGAACGCGGAGGTTACGCGCTGGTCCTGGGCCTGCGGAAGGTCCGGATGCGTACCGTTCCGGGGGCGGGAGACTGTGGTGGCATATGCATTCCAGCGTCACGGTCGGTTTTTTCGGCGACCGCGCGGTACTTAGCAGCCTCGGTGGGAGCGGTGAAGACGCGTTCCGGACTCTTTGTCCAACGCAAAACCTCCTTTCGTCCAGGAGTGCGGTGACTTCTCGGCAAGCGTAACTATCCTTGCCGCTCCTGACCAGAACTCCCTCCAATGCACTGGATTCCGCTCGGAAAGTGCTTGAAATAGGCACAGAAGAGTACGGTGGTTGTTTCGTCGACGTGTCGGCGTAAAGAACGGGAACGCCGTGGTGGCGGACGCCGGGCGTGCCGCGGCCGACGCCGGGCCGCCCGTTCCGGCGTCGGCCGCGGCTCGCCGTCCGGGTACGAGGGGTACGGGCACGGGGGTCGGGCGTACGGGGAACGTTGGTAGCGTGGGGTAATCCACGCCCGCGCCGCAGCCCGTGCGCGGCCCTGATGAGGAGCCCCTCCTGTGACCCAGCTCGCGCTAGGACCCTCCTGGCTGGACCCGGACTACCTGATCCAGACATTCGGCCTGATCGGGATCCTGGTCATTGTCTTCGCGGAGTCCGGTCTCCTGATCGGTTTCTTCCTTCCCGGTGACTCGCTGCTCTTCACCACGGGACTTCTCGTCGCGACCGACCAGTATCTGCACTACCCGCTGTGGCTGGTGTGCACCCTGGTCGTGATCGCCGCGGTGCTCGGTGACCAGGTGGGCTATCTGTTCGGGCGGAAGGTCGGGCCCGCGCTCTTCAAGCGGCCGGATTCGCGGCTGTTCAAGCAGGAGAACGTCGAGAAGGCGCACGACTTCTTCGAGAAGCACGGCGCGAAGTCGCTGGTGCTGGCGCGCTTCGTGCCGATCGTGCGGACGTTCACGCCGATCATCGCGGGCGTGAGCCGGATGCAGTACCGCGTGTTCGTCACGTACAACATCATCGGTGGCGTGCTGTGGGGGGCGGGCGTCACGCTGCTGGGGGCCGGACTCGGGCAGATCGCGTTCGTACGCGACAACATCGAGGCGATGCTCGTCGGGATCGTGCTGCTGTCCGTGGTGCCGATCGTGATCGAGTATCTGCGGGCGCGGCGCGGCTCGAAGAAGGCCGCCGCGGCTGCCGCAGGGGGCGCGGGTGCGGGCGCGGGTCCCGTGCCGGGTGCGGCCGGTGTTCCGGGCACGCCGGGAGTTCCGGGCGCGGGCGATGTTCCGGGTGCACCTGGTGTTCCGGGTGCGCCGGGTGCGGTGCCGCCTCCGCCCGTTGACCCCTCGCGGGGACGCGGCGGACGGCACGCCCGCCGCTGATCCTCCGCCGCTGATCCTGCGCTGTTGCTCTCGGGCCCGCCCCCTCACGGGGAGCGGGCCCTTCTCGTTGCCCCGCGCTAAGACGCTGACTTGGCCAGGGCTCCGTCTTCCGGTGAGGGGTCCCTCGGGGGTTCCGGGTCGCGGCCTCCGGGGAGGATCCGGGCCAGCCAGTGGGAGCGCCCCGCGATGAGGGGGGCGATCACGGCGAGGATCAGGACGTAGCCCGCGATGAACGGCGAGAGGCGGTCGTCGAGCCCGGCCGCCGCCGCCATCGTCGCGAGGATCAGCGCGAACTCGCCCCGCGCCAGCAGGGTGGTCGAGATGTTGGCCGTCGGCTGCGCCCCGAACCCGTACAGCCGCGCCGCCGCCAGCCCTGCCAGGACGTTCATCATCAGCGTGACCACCACGGCGATCAGGACGGGCCACAGCACCGTCGGCAGATCGCCGGGGTCGATGGAGAGGCCGAAGCCGAAGAAGAAGATCGCGCCGAACGCGTCGCGCAGGGGGTGTACCAGTTCGCGGATGCGCTCACCGGACGCGGTGTTGCCCAGCATGAGGCCGACCATGAACGCGCCGATCGCGTCGGCGACCCCGAACTCCTCGGCGATGCCCGCGACCAGGACCGCCGCGCCGAGGAAGGAGATGACCAGCAGCTCGTTGTCCTTGGTGGCGAAGAGCCTGCCGATGACCTTCGTCCCGTACCGCGCCGCGATGGCCAGCACCAGCAGGAAGCCGAACGCCTTGCCTATCTGGAGCGCGGCCGCCGCGAGGTCCTCCGCGCCGGAGAGTACCGGCTGGAGCGCGGCGAGATAGAGCGCCAGGAAGATGTCCTCGACCACGATGATGCCGAGGATCGGCTTCGTCTCGGGATTGCCGATGCGTCCGAGGTCGACGAGGACCTTCGTGACGATCGCCGAGGACGATATGCCCAGCACGCCCGCGAGGACCAGCGCCTCCGACGTCCCCCAGCCGAGCAGGAAGCCGAAGGCCAGACCCGCTCCGACGTTGAGCGCCAGATACGCGCCGCCCGCCAGGGCCATCTTGCGCCCGCCGGTCTTCAGATCGTCCATGTGGAATTCGAGGCCGAGATAGAAGAGCAGCAGCACGAGGCCCAGCGCGGAGAGCATCTCCAGATCGTGCGGGTCCTTGAGCAGGACGAAGCCGGGCGTGTTCGGGCCGAGGAGTATCCCGGCGAGGATGAACAGCGGGATCGTCGGCAGACCTATTCGGTTGCCGAGGCGGGCGAGGACGGCGGCGGCGACGAAGGCGCCGCCCATGGCGAGCAGGGTGTCAGCGTGTCCCATCGGTCACTCACCGCCGAGGGGTGAGGACGGGCGGGGGCCGGGCCGGGCGGGCGTCAGCGAGCGGATGGTTCCTCCTTGGCTTGGCGTCCGGACAACTCCGGTCTGGCGCGACTTCGGGCACTATGTCTCGGTCAAGTGTGCGTCAAGACAGCGTCAATACTTAGTTTAACAAAGGACCCTTCGCCGCAACCCTGCCCTGTGGAAAACATGCGAAGGCCCAGGTCACGGCGGGTGACCTGGGCCTCGTGCGCCTCATGAAGCGACGGGGAGACGCGGCAAGGAACGGCAAAGTGCGGGCCCTCGCCCCCCGCCCGCCGCCCCGTTATGTTTTTCGTGGTCCTGTAAGAGGGCCGCTGGCCTCCGGGCCCGGCATGACTTTTGCCCCCTGTCGCACGGATGACCTGGGGGG
>NZ_JBSHAO010000082.1:0-27014 GCF_053611545.1 Streptomyces sp. NPDC054796
CCGGAGGTGCGCGACGTGGTGGGGCGGCCCGCACCGTGCGGGCCGCCCCTCCTCGTCGCTTCTTGTCGGGCGTCACCACGTGTACGTCGGGTTGACCTCCATGCACGCCTTCTTGTCGTCGCCGTTCAGCGCGTCCGCGCTGTCCGGGGCCTTCTCCTCGCCGTCGCCGCCGCTCCCGCCGTCGCCCTTGCCGTCGTCGGAGCCGCCGTCCGCCTGCTTCGGGTAGCCGGTGCCCTCGCGCCAGTCGGTGCCGATGACCAGGGTCACGTCCTGCACCGCGCTGGAGTGCCGCACGGAGCGCTCCGGGACGCCGAGGGCCTTCGCGACGGCGAGCGCGTCGCCGCGCCTGCTCTCGCTCGGGTAGCTGATGGTCGTGTCGGCCTGCGACTTGGGCGTCTGGTCCGCCGTCGCCTGGGTGAAGCCCTCGCCGACGAGGGTCTGCGCGATGGAAGCCGCCCGGCCCGTGACGGGGCTCTGGAGCGCCGTGCCCGTGCCGTTCATGACCCGTACGGGGATCTCGGCCTCGGGGCGTGACGGCTCGGTGGGCTCGGGAGACTTCTCGGTCTCCTTCTTCTTGTCCTTGCCGTCCAGCGCGATGTCGTTGCGCACCATGGAGAACGTCTGGTCGGCGTCGCCCTCCTTGGGGACGACGTAGCCGCCCTCCGCGTACTCCCAGGGCATCGTCGCCATGGTGATGCGCCCGGTCGGCACCCGCTTGAGGTCGTTGCCCAGGTCGTAGAGCTTCTTGACGGTGCCGAGGCCTTCGTCGACGGTGAGGGCCCGCGTCGCCGCCTCCGCGAGGTCGCGCAGCTTGCCCGGGTCGGTGAGCTTGGTACCGGACTTGAGCTGACGGACCATCGAGTTCATGTACATGTGCTGGGCGCGGGCGCGGCCGATGTCGGTGCCGTCGCCGAAGCCGTGCCGGGTACGCAGCCAGTGCAGCGCCTGCTCGCCCTTGACGACCGACTCGCCCTTCTCCAGGCGCAGCTTCGACTTGGGGTCGTAGACGTTCTTGTCGACGCAGACGGGGACGCCGCCCACCGCGTCGGCCATCGAGACCACACCGGCGAAGTCGATCATCATGAAGTGGTCGATCGGAATGCCCGTCAGCTCTTCCCAGGTGGCCACGGTGCAGCCCGGACCGCCGTTCTGGAGGCTGGTGTTGATCTTCCCCGTCGTCTCCGCGTAGACCTTCCCGTCGTCCGGGTCGGTGCACTTGGGGATCGTCGCCTTGGTGTCCCGGGGGATGGAGATGACCGACATGTTGCTGCGGTCGGCCGAGACGTGCAGCAGCATCTGGACGTCGGCGAGCGGTTCGCGGCCCTGTTCGGCGCGGGCGCCGCCGAGCTTCACGTTCTCCTTGGAGTTACGCGAGTCGGAGCCCAGCAGCAGGATGTTCAGCGGGGTCTGGCCGTGCGCGTTCGGGTCGGTCTTGTCGAGCTTGCTGTCGCCGAGGTTGAGGTCGTCCTTGCTGAGGTTCCCGTTGAGGTGCTGGTAGTAGAGGAAGCCCGCTCCCGCGGTGACGAGTATCAGCAGGGAGAGGCACAGGACGAACCAGCGCAGTGCGCGTCTCTTCCTGCGCTGGGGTTTTCGCTTGCCGCGCCCGCCGCCGCCCTGGCCGCCGCCTCCGCCGCGCCCGCCGTCGGCGCTGCCGTCGCCGTCGCCCTCGCCGCCCCCGCCGCCGGGGCCGGCGGCCGTGGCGTGCGCGCCGCCCTCGGCGCCGTTGCCGGTCACCTGGGCCGCGCCCTGGGCCGGGCTCTGAGCCGCCCCTTGGACCGGGCCCTGAGCAGAACCCTGAGCAGAACCCTGAGCGGGGCCCTGGGCCGCGTTCTGTGCCGCGCCGTCCGGCTCAGCCCTCCGCTGCCGTGGTGTCCGCTGCCCCTGGTCCTCGTACAGGGAGTCGTCCCAGCCCCTGTCACGGGCCGTGGGGGGCCGCTCCCACTGACCTCGGATGCTGTTGTGCCGCACGGGACCTCCCCGTTCCTCATGTCAAGCGACCCCGGCCGCCTGGCGGGGCGGCCGGGGGGTTGTAGTCAATGTGTCATTTTGCGCAGACGTTCTTGTCCGCGTGGACGTTCTGCACGCCCTCCGGCGCCTTCGCCGGCGCGTCGACGGGATCGCCCGGGGTGGTGAAGTCCTTGCCGAGTGTCAGCGTCATCGAACTGCCGCCGGTGGACTGCTCCTTGAGCGCCGACTTCGGCAGGCCCAGCATGTCCGCGAGCGTCGCCGCCTGTCCCGCCTGGGAGGGGCTGAACTCCAGCTTGGTCTTGTCGAGTTGCTCCGGCGCGTTGCCGTCGTTCGTGGCGGCGCCGACGCCCTTCTCGTTCGCGAGCCAGTTCGCGGTCTCCTGTGCCGCACCGGCGGGACCGCCGCCGTTGGTCACGGAGACGCGCACCTCGGAGGCCGGGACCTTCTTGGCCTTGGACGCCTCTTCCGACTTCTCCTTCTTGTCCTTCTTGGTCTTCGTCAGCGACTTGTCCGCCTGCACCATCTTGAACAGCGGCGTGGCCTTGGCCTCGTCGAGCACGACGGTGGCCGGGTCGTCGGGGTTGTCGACGACGGGCACGGTGGCGAAGGTGATGTTCTTCGTGTCCACCCGCTTGAGGTCCTGGGCCAGGTCGGTCAGCTTGCCCACGGTGCCGATGCCGGTGTCGACGGTCAGCGCCTTGGTGGCGGCGTTGCCGAGGTCGTAGAGCTTCGACGGGTTGGTGAGGGTGTCACCGGACTTCATCTTGCGGATCATCGAGCTGAGGAACTGCTGCTGCAACTCGATCCGGCTCAGGTCGCTGCCGAAGCCGATGGTGTGCCGGGTGCGCACGAACGCGAGGGCCTGCTCGCCCTTGATGGTGTGCTTGCCCGCCTTGAGCTTCAGATGGGACTTGGGGTCGTCTATGTCCTTGGCCGCGCAGACCTCGACGCCGCCGACCGCTGTGGACAGCTCCTTGACGGCGTTGAAGTCGGCCATCATGAAGTGGTTGATCTTGACGCCCGTCAGCTCCTCCACCGTGCGCCAGGTGCAGCCGGGGTCACGCCCCGACTGGCCGAGGCTGGTGTTGAAGCGCGCCTGCCGCTCCCCGGGGACGGTCTTCGTCGAGCCGTCCTTCTGCTTCGTCGGGCAGGAGGGGATGTCGGTGATCATGTCGCGCGGGATGGAGAGCGCGGTGGCGTTGGAGCGGTCCGCCGAGACGTGGAAGAGGAACGTGGTGTCGGCGTGGCCGACGCTCCCCGCGTCGCCGTAGCCCTCGTTGCCCTTGCCCTCACGCGCGTCCGTACCGATGACGAGGATGTTGACGGGGCCGCCGGAGACCGCGTCGTTGTGCATCCCGACGTCGACCTTGTTGATGTTGCCGTTGAAGTGCTGGTACAGGAAATAGCCGCCCGTGCAGCCCGCGACCAGCAGCAGCCCCAGCGTGCCGCCGCCCCAGCGCAGCACCTTCCGCTTCCGCGACGGACCCTGCTTCGCGCGGCGGCGGTTGCTGCCCCTGCCGCCACCACCACCGGCGCCGCCCGCCCGGTGCCCGGAGGCGGCCGTGGCCGCGGCCGCGGCCTGCTTGCCGCGCCGCCGCTGCGAGGGGAGTCGCGTCGTGCCCGGGGGAGGGCCGTCGTGGTCCTCGGCGGCGGAGGACGACGAGGCCGACGGGGAGGAGGACGGAGCGGACGGAGCGGAGGACTCCGAGGCCGGTCTTCTCTGGCGCGGAGCGGTCGGTCGGCTGTTGCCGTACGGGCCCCCGGAGGAGGCGTCGTCGGCAACGGGGTTCAGCCGCAGCTCGTAGCTGCCGGTGTTCGGGTTGAACACCCACTGATCCGCGGGATCGATATCGCCCGCGTGCCCACGGCCTTGCGCGTTCACGATTGCGTAAGTCCTCCATTTGCCGCCTGGCGTCGCCCCATCGGGGCGGACCGGAGCGTTCACACTATCCGGCAGGTTCGAGGCGGAGCGACGTCGGTGACAAATTCCACGAACTCAGAAGCGGTCAATTCACCCCATTCCCTGCGGTGTCCGCTGCACAGATGTCCCGAGCCGCTGTTGTTCCTCTGTACGTTGGCGCATCGTCATCCGACGGTTCGCCGCTCGCGTCACTCATATGACCCGAACCGCTCTCGGAGGGTGACGCCTTCTCATTCCCGTTCTCGTTCTGTTCTCCGGGCTTGGCGTCCGCGATATCGGCCTTGTCGCCCCCGCCGTCCCCGTCACCCTTGACGCGGACAGGACGATCCTGCCGCAACTGCTCGAAGAGCCGGTCCGCTTCCGGCTGCACCAGTTCGTCGCGGTTGATATCGAGTTCGTACGACTGTCGGGGCACCGTAAGAAATCGCACGTCGTCCTCGGGGATATTCCGAACGCTGCGCACGAGTTCGTACAGCTCCGTCAGGGAATCCAGCCCCGAGTCCGCTGTCAGTGCGGAGGTCGCGGAGTCCAGAACCGGATAGAGCTTTGCTGGATTGAGCAGGACACCATTGCTGCGCATTTTCTTCACAAGGGATCCGAGGAACTGCTGCTGACGATCCATCCGCTGAGTGTCGCTGCCGTTCCCGAGAGCGTGCCGCGCGCGGACGTAGCCGAGCGCGTCCTCGCCGAACAGGGTCTGGCGCCCGGCCGGGAGGTCCAGCTTGGCGTCGGTGTCCTTGACTGCCTCGGGGAGGCAGACCTCCACGCCCTCCACCGCGTCCACCAGCTTCTTGAAGCCGCTGAAGTCGACGATGAGGTGGTGGTCGATCCGTATCCCCGTCATCTTCTCGACGGTGCGGATGGTGCAGGCGGCGCCGCCGGTCTGGAACGCCGAGTTGAACTGCGCGAACCGTGCCTCGGTCCGCCCGCCGCCGCGCTTCTCGCAGGCCGGGATGTCCGTCATCAGGTCGCGCGGGATGGAGACGCCGGTGGCGCTGGAGCGGTCGGCGGCGATGTGCAGCAGGATCGCGGTGTCGGAGCGCTGGCCGCCGCCGTCGCGCCCGTACTTGCCGTTGCTGCCGCTGCGCGAGTCCGAGCCCAGCAGCAGGATGTTCTGCACCTCTGCCGGTACGTCGGGCTCGGGCGTGGGCCGGTCCGCCTCGTGCCGCCGCAGGTCGTTCTCGGTGCTGACGTCGGTGTGGATGTTGCCGTCGAGCTTCTTGTAGAGCGAATAGCCCACACCGGCGGCGGCCAGCACGGCGACCGAGGCGGCCAGCGCCAGCACCCGCAGCCAGCGGCGCCGCTTCCTGGGGCCGGGGCGGGAGTGGGGAGCGGCGGACCCCGGGGTGGCGGATCCGGGAGCGGCGGACCCCGGAGTCCCGGAGGAGCCTCTGGCGTCCGCCGTCTCCGCCGTGGCGGGTGCGGTGCCGGAGGTGGCTCCTGTGCCGGGTGTTCCGGGGTCGTCGGTCACGTCTGCGTCATCCCTCGATGGTCGGCGGCGCGTTCTGCGCGCGTACAGGCGTGCGGGCGCCGGTTACGTAGGCAGACGCCTCAACCGCGTACAGGGTTGTACGCGGACGCGCTCGCTTTGCCGATCATCGGACTGTCAGGACGCACCGGCGCCGTCAGGCGGCGGGCCTGGTGACGGTGTGGGTGACGCGCTCGCTCTCCTTCCGCTTGTCGATGGACGCGGTGTCGAGCCGGTCGAGGTTCCTGCACAGGACCACGGAGCCGCCCGCCGCCAGCGGCGCGAGCAGCCCGGCGCTGACGCCCTCCCAGTTGTCGTACGGGAGGGCCGACAGCAGCCGGGACCCGGGCCCGAGCCCGCGCGCCGCCGCGTCCTCGCGGGCCCGCGCCACGGCCGCCTCGCCCGTCAACTCCTCGCCCCCCGGCAGCACGAGGAAGGTCTCCGAGGGCTCGACGGGCGCGTACGGCGTGAAGCGGTCGCCCTGGCTCGGCACCTCGACGGCGTAGTCGAGGAAGCCGGGCGGCGGCTGCGGGAAGCGCCCGCCGAGCGGCCGGAGGGCGAGCGCCACGCGCTCGCCGCCGCACGCGCGCGCGGCCTCCAGGTCCTCGGGCTCCGGTCCGCTGACGGCGAGGTCGGCCCGTGCCGGGTCGCCTCCCAGCTCGGCGGCGACGCCGGTGGAGGCGGCGGCGAGCAGCCATACGGCCGTCTGCCAGTGCGCGGGCAGCAGCAGAGCGAGCCGGTCGCCCGGTTCGGCGGAGAGGTCGTCCTGGAGCAGGTTCGCCGTCTTCGCCACCCAATTGGCGAGGGTGGCGGCCGAGAGTTCGACGCGCTCGCCCGTCGCGTCGTCGTAGAAGGTCAGCAGGGGCCGCGCGGGGTCCGCCGTGAGCGCGGAACGCAGCAGGTCGGCGGGGGTGCGATCGGAAGCGTTCATCCGCGCAAGGGTACGCGCGCGGGGCTTCTGAGGAGGCGTCGGAGGCGTGGAGCGGTACCGGGGAGGTGCCGGTGGAAGCGGCGGTGTGGCCGACGTGGCGTCAGATGACGAATAGACAGATTTCCCCCCTTATGTCCAGGATCATTGTTATGCGTGCATCTGTTGCCTCCTCGATCGGCGTCGCATGCGCGGCGGCCCTGCTGCTGCCCTTCGCGCCCTCGGCGCCCTCCGTACCAGCCGCCCCCACCTCCGCCTCCGGCCTCTCCGTCCAGGGCGCCGCCGGTGCGCCCGTGGCGGCCGACGCGGCGTCAGCCGACGTGCCCGCGACGTCAGCCGACGTGCCAGCGGCGGGAGCGCCCGCCGCCCGCGCCGCCCGCGCCGACCGTGCCGCGCACGGCTCCCCGGCCTCGGCCGGGCGCGACGGCCAACTCCCCGGCAGCACCCAGTCGCTGCGGCTCGCTCCCCTCTCCACCCTCTCCTCCGCGCCCCGCGACAACTCCAGGGCGCTCTCGGCACCCAGCGGCAGCCCTCCCGGCGGGGAGGGCCTGGCGCCCAAGAAGGTCGAGCCGTTCTCGCTGGTCGGCGTCGTCTGGGACGACGCGGCCACCGAGCTGCACGGCGACATCCAGGTCCGTACGCGCGCCGAGGCGAGCGGCAGATGGACCGACTGGCGGGACCTGGAGGCGCACGGCGACGGCCCCGAAGCGCCCGAGGCGCCCGAAGCGCCCGAGGCGGGGACGCCCGAGCAAGGGGCAGCGCCCGCGCGTGGCGCCTCGGCTCCCCTGTGGGTCGGCGCCTCGGACGGCGTAGAGGTGCGGGTGCTGCCCGAGGCGGCTGCCGGACAGGGCGACCCCGATCCCAAGCCGGGGCTCCCCGAGGGCCTGCGCCTGGAACTCGTCGACCCGGGCCCGAAGCCCCCGGACACGTCGCAGGGGCGCACGGCGCACAAGGGCTCGGGCAAGGGCGGCAGGGCCGAGACGGCGGGGAAGGGGCGCGCCGCACCCCAGCCGCGCATCGTCGAGCGCCAGGAGTGGGGGGCCGACGAGAACCTGCGGGAGAAGGGCTTCTCCTACACGGACACGGTGAAGACCGCGTTCGTGCACCACACCGCCATGAGCAACGCCTACAGCTGCTCCCAGGTGCCCTCCATCATCCGGGGCATCTACCGCTACCACGTCAAGAGCAGCAAGTGGCGCGACATCGGCTACAACTTCCTCGTCGACAAGTGCGGCACCATCTACGAAGGCCGTGCCGGGGGTGTGGCCAAGCCCGTCATGGGCGCTCACACTTACGGTTTCAACTCCAACAGCACGGGCATCGCCGTCATCGGTTCCTTCGACAAGTCACCGCCGCCCGGGCCCGCCGTGGACGGGGTGGCGCAGGTGGCGGCCTGGAAGCTCGGGCTGCACGGGGTGAACCCGCTCGGCACGACCGTCATGACCTCGGGGGGCGGCACCAAGCACAAGAAGGGCACGAAGGTCACGTTCAACGCCATTGCCGGGCACCGCGACGGTTTCGTCACCTCGTGCCCAGGGGCCCAGCTCTACCGCAAGCTGGGCGCCGTACGCGCCGCGGCGGCGCGGCTCCAGGGCCGCTGACGCCGCTCAGCGAGCGCTCCTCGGCCGTCCCCTGATGGGCGGGCCGGGTGGGCCGCCGGGCAGTGTGCGCGCGTCTGCATACACTGGCCGCCGGCCACCCGGCCAAGGCCCCGTCAGGAAGCAGAGAAACAGGTGACAGAAGCGATTCTCCTGGTCGGGGGCAAGGGCACCCGGCTGCGTCCGCTGACCGTGAACACGCCGAAGCCGATGGTCCCGGCGGCGGGTGTGCCCTTTCTCACCCACCAGTTGGCGCGGGCCCGCGCGGCAGGTGTCGAGCACGTGGTGATGGCCACCTCCTACCTCGCCGAGGTCTTCGAGCCGTACTTCGGCGACGGTTCCCAACTCGGTCTGCACCTGGAGTACGTGACGGAGGACGAGCCGCTCGGCACGGGCGGCGCCATCCGGAACGTCGCCTCCCGCCTGCACTCCGCGCCCGGCGACCCGGTGCTCATCTTCAACGGGGACATCCTCACCGGGCTCGACATCCGCGCCCTCGTGGAGACCCACACAGGGTCGGGCGCCGACGTCTCCCTGCACCTCACCCGGGTGGACGACCCGCGCGCCTACGGCCTCGTGCCCACGGACGACGACGGCCGGGTGACGGCCTTCCTGGAGAAGCCGCAGACGCCGGAGGAGATCGTCACCGACCAGATCAACGCGGGCGCCTACGTCTTCGACCGCGCCGTGATCGACTCCATCCCGCTGGGCCGCCCCGTGTCGGTCGAGCGCGAGACCTTCCCCGGGCTGCTGTCGGACGGCGCCCACCTCCAGGGCATGGTCGACTCCACGTACTGGCTCGACCTCGGCACCCCGCAGGCGTTCGTGCGCGGCTCAGCCGACCTCGTACTCGGCCGCGCGCCCTCCCCTGCCGTGCCCGGCAGATGCGGCGACAGACTCGTCCTGGGCACCGCCGACGTCGCGCCCGACGCCAAGCTGACGGGCGGCACCGTGGTGGGCGCCCGCGCGGTGGTCGGCTCCGGTGCCAGGATCGACGGCTCGACGGTGCTGGACGGCGCCGTCGTGGAGCCCGGCGCCGAGATCCGGGACTCGCTGATCGGCGCTGAGGCCCGCATCGGCGCCGGTGCGGTGCTCGACGGCGCGGTGATCGGCGACGGCGCGCACGTCGGTGAGGGCAATGAGCTGCGGGACGGCATCCGCGTGTGGTGCGACGCGCGCATCCCGACGGGCGCGGTGCGCTTCTCTTCCGACCAGTAGTGGGTTCCCCGCCGTCGTGGGCACACGCCCCGTGCGGGGCCCGCTCGCGCGGGGGCGGGGGCGCCTGCTCGCGCGGGGCACGCGGCCTTCGGCCCGTGTCAGCGCGGTCGGTGGGGGTGTTGCGCGGGGCGGTTGGCCCGTGCGATGCGCACTGTAGGGTCCCGCGCTGGTTTTGGACCGTGCGTCATGTGCCGGGCCTTCGGCCCGGCCGGTGGAGGCGGCGCGCGGGGCGCCGGGGCCGTGACGGGGGCACTGGTGCGTCCCGCGCCGGTGCCGGGCGCGCCCGCGCCAGGGAGCCGCGCCCCTCACACGAGGAGCCGCCCTCACATCACACGAGCGCCCCGGCGGCGGGTCCTGTCAGTCGTGGCCCTTACGCTTTCGGGCGTGCCCGAGCCCGCGCCCCTCACCCGAAGCTGGACCCCGCCGCCGTCGTACGACGTGCGGGGCCATCTGAGCGTGCTGCGGCGCGGCCCGTACGACCCCTGCCACCGCGTCGAGGGTGGCGCCGTCTGGCGCGGGACCCGCACCCCGCAGGGACCCGCCACGCTCCGGCTGACCCAGGGCAGCGACGGGGGTGTGCGGGCCGAGGCGTGGGGCGCGGGCGCCGAGTGGGCGCTCGACGGGCTGCCCGCGCTGCTCGGCGCCGAAGACGATCCCTCCGCCTTCACCGCGCACCACCGCCTCACCCAGGAGTCGCACCGCCGCCACCCCGGGCTGCGGCTGGGCCGTACGGGGCTGGTGCTCGAATCGCTGATCCCCTCGGTCCTGGAGCAGAAGGTCACGACGGAGGAGGCGTACCGCGCCTGGCGGCTGCTGGTGCGGCGCCACGGAGAGCGCGCGCCGGGCCCGCACGAGAACCTGCACGTCATGCCGGACGCGCACACCTGGTGCCGGATCCCGTCCTGGGAGTGGCACCGCGCGGGCGTCGACGGCAAGCGCTCGGCCGCGATCGTCCACGCGGTGCGGCGCGCCCGCAGGATGGAGGAGGCCGCGGCCATGGAGCTGCCGGACGCGATGGCCCGCCTCCAGGCGATCCCGGGCATCGGCCCCTGGACGGCGGCCGAGACCCTCCAGCGCAGCAACGGAGCGCCGGACGCGCTCACCGTCGGCGATCTCCACCTGCCGCGCATCATCGGCTACGCGCTGACGGGCGCCCGGGACACGGACGACGCGGGCATGCTGGAGCTGCTGGCGCCGTACGAGGGCCAGCGGCACCGCGCGGCCCGGCTCATCCTGCTGACCGGCCGCAAGCCCGCCCGTCGGCAGCCCCGTTTCCCCGTGGGGGACATCGCGCGACTCTGAGCGCGCGCCTGTGAAGGCCGCGCGCCGAGCGGGACGTCAGCGCACCACCACGAAGTCGTTCCCGTCGCGCGGCGGACGCTCCCGGGGCGGCGCTGCCGCGTGGCCGACGGCGACGGCGCCCATCGGGTCCCAGTCGCCGGGGAGCGCGAGCACGTCCCGTACGACGTCGCGGCAGAACATGGTGGACGAGACCCAGGCGGAGCCCAGGCGCTCACCGGCGAGCGCGACGAGGAAGTTCTGGATGCCCGCGCCACCCGCGACGACGAACATCTCCCGCTCGGCCGCGTTGCGCCGCGCGTCCGGATAGGCGTGGGAGCCGTCCATGACCAGGCAGGGCACGACCAGGTAAGGCGCGTTACGCAGCACATCGCCGCGCCGCACGCGCTTGGCGATGCTCTCCTCGGACTTGCCGTCGGCGCGCAGATCGGCGATCCACTTGTCCCGCATGGCGTCCAGCAGCCGCAGCCTGCTCTCCTCGGTCTCCAGGAGCACGAAGCGCCACGGCGTCGTGTGGTGCGGCGCGGGCGCCGTCACGGCGGCGTCGACGGCCCGTCGCACGGCGGCACCGTCCACGGGCTCGGCGGTGAACTCGCGCACCGTGCGGCGCAGCGTGACGGCCTCGCGCACGGCTTCCGAGGTGCCCAGCCGGAACATGTCGCTGGCCGCGTCGCGCACCAGGGCGCGCGCGGACTCCTCGGGCCGCGCCTGGGGCGCCCCCGGTGCCTCGACCGGCCCCTCCAGCACGTGCTGCGGCAGCCCCCGGATCACGGCGACGGGCAGCCCGTCGGCCTTGCCCTTGACCAGCTCGCCGGCGGCGGCCAGCTCGTCCCCGACGGCGGTGACCGTCACGCCGAGGGAGTTGCCGTGGCTGTCCACGCCGCCGCGCAGGTCGTTGAGCACCCGTACGCCGGAGGCGCCGATGGCCACGTCGGTCTGCCCCGTGCGCCAGGGCCGCCCGAAGGTGTCCGTGACGATGACGCCGACGTCCACGCCCAGGGCCTCCCTGAGCCCCAGGCGCAGGGCGCGGGCCGAGGCGTCCGGATCCTCGGGCAGCAGCAGCACGGTGCCCTTGGGCGTGTTCGAGGCGTCCACCCCGGCCGCCGCCATGACGAAGCCGTGCCTGCTCTCGACGATCCGCGCGGGCCCGCGCCGCGCGACGACGCGCACGGTCTCGGCCTCGATCGCGGCCTCGCGGTCGTCGGCCTCCAGGATGCGGCCCTCGGCCTTGCTGACGATCTTCGACGTCACGATGAGCACGTCGCCGTCGGCGAGCCCCGGCATGCCGGGCACGGTCGCGCCGTCCGCGACGAGCTTCACCAGATCGTCCCCTGGGCGCACCTCGGGGATGCCGGGCAGCGCCCACACCTGGTACGAGGAGGGCGCGGGCGACGAGGGTTCCGGGTGGGGGAAGAGCGTCACGCCTGGACCTCCCCGGCGAGCGCGAGCGCCTCGCGCGCCATCGCGGCGGTGGCCTCGGTGCCGGTCATCATCAGCGGCACGGCCCGGCAGCGGATGCCCGCCTCCTCGACGGCCTGCACGGAGTCCGCGTCGACGGTGTCCACGAGCCAGCCGTCGAGCAGCCCCGAGCCGTAGTGCTGCGCGACGGCGGCGGCGGTGGACTCCACGCCGACGGCCGCGAGCACCTTGTCCGCCATGCCGCGCACGGGCGCGTCCCCGACGATGGGGGAGAGGCCGACCACGGGCACCCCGGCCTCCGCGATGGCCTCCCTTATGCCGGGCACGGCGAGGATGGTGCCCACGCTGACCACGGGGTTGGACGGCGGGAAGAGGATGACGTCGGCCTCGGAGATGGCGTCCAGCACACCGGGCGCGGGCTTCGCGCTGTCGGCGCCGACGGGCACCACGGCCTGCGCGTCGACGGAGGCCCGCAGCCGCACCCAGTACTCCTGGAAGTGCACGGCCCTGCGGCCCTCCTTGCTGTCCGGGTCGTCGATGAGGACGTGCGTCTCGACCCGGTCGTCGGTCATCGGCAGCAGCCGCACGCCCGGCTGCCAGCGCGCGCACAGCGCCTCGGTGACGTCGCTGAGCGAGTAGCCGGCGGCGATCATCTGCGTGCGGACGATGTGGGTGGCGAAGTCGCGGTCGCCGAGCCCGAACCACTCGGGCCCGACGCCGTACGCCGCCAGCTCCTCCTTGACCGCGAAGGACTCGTCCTTCCGGCCCCACCCCTGCTCCTCGTGGATGCCACCGCCGAGGGTGTACATCACGGTGTCGAGGTCAGGGCAGACCTTGAGCCCGAAGAGGTGGATGTCGTCGCCGGTGTTGCCGATCACGGTGATCTCCGCGTCGGGTACGGCGGACTTCAGTCCGCGAAGAAAGCGGGCACCGCCGATGCCCCCGGCCAGAACCACAATGCGCTGCATGCCCATAAGCATGTCAGCCGGAGGCCGCCGGGTGAGCGGGTGGGGAGAGTGACGGCGCACGGGTGGGGGTGACGGTGCGCGCGGGGGGAGGGTGACGGCCCGGTGCGCGGGACGCGCCGCGCGCCGCCGCGCCCCAGGCCCCCGGGGCCGCGCACCGTCCGCGTCAGACCGTCGTCGGCTGCCGGGCCCCTGGCACGCAGTGGGGCGCGTGCATGGGCATCTCGGTCAGCCCGGGGAAGTACACGTGGAGGCTCACGGCGGGTTCGAGGCCGTCGTTGACGACTTCGTGCGCGTAGCCGGGTGCGAAGACCCGCTGCGCGCCGGGCGCGAGGAGACGCCGCGCGCGCCCGCCGCGCCCGCTGCCGTGCCCCGTGCCGTGGCCCCCGCTGTCGCTGTGCTCGGTCAACTCGCCGTCGAGGACGGTGAGGACACCCGAGGAGGGGCCGTGGTCGTGGAGACCGCTGCCCTGGCCCGGGAGCCAGCTCAGCAGCCAGACCTCGTAGCCGGGTCCGGTACGCAGCCGGTGGTACCAGCGGGTCGTCGCGTCGTAGCGCACGAGCGGTTCCCACGTGGAGCGGTCACCGGCGAGGGAGGCGGCCAGTGCGGCGAAGCCCGCGACGGTGACGGGGTGCGCGGGGACCGGCGGAAGGAGATGGGGGATCGCGAGCGGGTCGCCCGCGATCTCGACGTCGCTGTTCACGTCAGAGGTGTGCTTTCGCGCTGGAGGAACGGAAGAGGCCCGGTGAGCGCCGCGCGGGGCCGGAGCGGCCCGGGGCGACCGGAGGGAAAGAGACCGGAAAGCAGAGGTGAAGAGGGTGAGCCTCAACAGCAGCGACAGCGACAGTGACCCGAGGCAGCTCGAAGGGACCCGTCGACGCGGGCCTGACGCAGCTGGGAGGTCAGTGACATGCGGTCAAGGAACCCATAGAGCTGCCCCGCTGTCAACTGCTTGTCGCGTTTGGTCGTAATGTTTCACCACATCCGGTTACGCCCCGAGTCGAAAGGTTTGTGCACAGGCCGCACAGGACAAGTGGCGCACCAGCCGCGCACGCAAACGCCGTTGTGCATCTGTGATCGGAACGTGATCACCGATGCTCCGGCGTGCGCGGGGTGAGTGATCGGTGGTGTGCGCGATCTTTTCGCGGGAATGCGCGAAGCGGACAGTTACCGAGAGTGTCTGTAGTGGTTTGTGCTGATTTGAACACTTTCTGTGCGAGCTTGGTTCCGCAGAGTGAATAACGGGCTCAATAGCAGATCTCGGCTTGACTGCCCCGGATCGGCACACTTGTAATTTCACCCGTGTCGTTCATACGGGATCGATAACGACGGCATCACGGGGACGCAAAGACGGACGAGGGGCGCGCACATGACCGAGCTGTTCCAACAACTGCTGGTCGAAGAGGCGGACGAAGAGCTCGGCTGGCAGGAGCGCGCTCTATGCGCGCAGACCGATCCCGAGTCGTTCTTCCCCGAGAAGGGTGGATCCACGCGCGAGGCGAAGAAGGTCTGTCTTGCCTGCGAGGTTCGCTCCGAATGCCTCGAATACGCCCTCGCGAATGACGAGCGTTTCGGTATTTGGGGCGGACTGTCCGAGCGTGAGCGGCGACGACTGA
Organism: Streptomyces sp. NPDC054796; assembly: GCF_053611545.1. NCBI lineage: Bacteria > Bacillati > Actinomycetota > Actinomycetes > Kitasatosporales > Streptomycetaceae > Streptomyces > Streptomyces sp. NPDC054796. The sequence continues at coordinate 14,401 of NZ_JBSHAO010000082.1, forward strand.
AGAAGGCCGCGGTATGAGGCGCTCCCAGGGCAGTTGAGGCCCGCACTTGTACGGACCCGGTAAGCGGCGCGTGTCGAGCCGTTAGTGTGGGCTGCCGTCCGAGACGCATCACCCCTCGCATGAGGCGCGTGCGTCCACCGCAGTCCTACACAGCATCTTCCGGGGGACGCCCCCGTACCCCCGGGGAGGGCCCGTACCTCGATGTCCGTGCACAGTCATTCGGCGGCCCCATACGAGGCGGCCGCACCAGAGTTCCCTCGGCACGTCGTCACCGCCGTGCTCGTCTCCCACGACGGCGCGCGGTGGCTCCCCGAGGCACTGTCGGGCCTGCTCGGGCAGGAACGCCCCGTACAGGACGTCATCGCGGCCGACACCGGCAGCGCCGACGAATCCGCCCGACTGGTCACCGAAGCCCTCGGCGCCGAGCGCGTGCTGCACATGGCGCGGCGCTCCGGCTTCGGCGCGGCCGTCGACGAGGCGGCGCGCACCGCGCGCGTCCTCACCCCCGACGACCTCCCGTACCTGAAGCGCCCCAGCGGCTGGGACCCCGTCAGCCGCACCTGGCGCGACGAGGCGTACGACATGCCGGAGCTGCCGCACGGCGAGCCCGTGCACTGGCTGTGGCTGCTGCACGACGACTGCGCGCCCGAGGCCGACGCGCTGGCGCAGCTCCTGCGGATCGTCGACGCCGACCCCTCCGTCACCATCGTCGGCCCCAAGCTGCGCAGTTGGTACGACCGCAGGCAACTGCTCGAAGCGGGCGTCTCCATCGCCAACAGCGGGCGCCGCTGGACCGGCGTGGAGCGCCGCGAGCAGGACCAGGGCCAGCACGACCAGGTGCGGCCCGTGCTGTCGGTCTCCACCGCCGGCATGCTCATCCGCCGCGACGTCTTCGAGCAGCTCGGCGGCTTCGACCGCCGGCTGCCCCTGATGCGCGACGACGTGGACCTGTGCTGGCGGGCCCAGGCCGCCGGCCACCGCGTGCTGGTGGCACCCGACGCGTCCATGCGGCACGCGGAGGCCGCCTCCCGCGAGCGCCGCCCCGTCGACTGCGTGGGGCGCGCCGGACGCGGGGGCGCCAGCCCGCACCGCGTCGACAAGGCGGGCGCCGTCTACACGCTGCTGGCCAACGTGCCCACGGGCAAGCTGCCGTGGGTCCTGGTGCGCATGGTCGTCGGCACCCTGCTGCGCACCCTCGCCTACCTCGTCGGCAAGGTCCCCGGGCAGGCGCTCGACGAGATCGCCGGGCTCTTCGCGACGCTGCTGCGCCCGGGGCGCATCGCCGCCGCACGGCGCGGACGCGGCAGACCGGTCGTCGCGTACAGCGATCTGCGCCCCCTCTTCCCGCCCCCCGGCGCCACGTTGCGGGCCACCTTCGAGCAGGTCACCAGCAACTTCGGCGGGCGCTCAGAGCCCGAGCTGTCCTCGGGCGGCAGGCACGGCGCCGTCGAGTCCGGGCCGGGGGACGATGACGCCGACTTTCTCCAGGTCGAGCAGTTCGCGCGGCTGAAGCAGATCGCCCAGAAGCCGGGGCCCGTCCTCTTCGCCGTGCTCCTCGTCGTCTCGCTCATCGCCTGCCGCGCCCTGCTGGGCGGCGGCGCGCTGGCGGGCGGCGCGCTGCTGCCCGCGCCCGCCGACGTCTCAGAGCTGTGGGCGCGCTACTTCGACAGCTGGCACCCCGTCGGCACCGGCGGCACCCAGACCGCGCCGCCCTATCTGGCGCTCGTCGCGCTGGTGGCCACCGTCTTCCTCGGCAGCACGGGCTTCGCGCTGACGCTGCTGCTGGTCTGCTCCGTGCCGCTGGCCGGGCTGACCGCGTACTTCTGCTCCCGGCCGCTCGTCGAGTCCCGGCTGCTGCGCGCCTGGGCGAGCGTCGCCTACGCCTTCCTGCCCGCCGCAACGGGCGCGCTCGCTGGCGGGCGCATCGGCACCGCCGTGCTGGCGATCGTGCTGCCGCTGCTGGCGCGCGCCGCCGTCGCGGCGAGCGGGCTGCGCTCCAAGCCGAGCTGGCGCGCCGCGTGGGCCTGCGCGCTGCTGCTCACCCTGACGACCGCCTTCACGCCCGTGGTGTGGCCGCTGGCGCTGCTGCTGACCCTCGCGCTGCTCGTGCTGCGCTGGCGGCAGGGCGAGTTCTTCCGGTCGGCCGCCGCGCGCGGCGGTATCGCGCTGGTGACGCCGATGGTGCTGCTGGCGCCCTGGTCGCTGTCGCTGCTGACGAGCCCCGACGCCTTCCTCAAGGAGGTCGGCCTCTCCTACGGGGAGGGCTCGGCCACCCCGCTCGACCTGCTCACCCTCAACCCGGGCGGTCCGGGCGCCACCGGCGGGCTGCTGCTCGCGGGCGTCGTGCTCGCCGCGCTGGCGGCGCTGCTGCGCGGGGAGCGGCAACTGCCCATCCGCGCGGCCTGGGTCGTGGCGCTGGCCGGGCTGCTCTTCGCCGCGCTGTCCAACGGCTCGGCGTGGGCGGGCCCCGCCACCCTCGTCTACGGGATCGCGCTGCTGAGCGCGGCGGCCGTGGGCGCGGAGGGAGCGAAGGAGCGGGTCGCCGCGCAGAGCTTCGGCTGGCGGCAGCCCGTCGCCGCGCTCATCGCGGTGGCGGCCGTCGCGGCGCCCCTCTTCGCGGCCTTCGGCTGGGTGATCGGCGGCGCCGACGGGCCGCTCTCGCGGCGCGACCCCGTCCAGGTGCCCGCCTTCGTCGCCGAGGAGTCCAGCACCCGGGACCAGGCCCGCACCCTCGTCCTCGCGGGTGAGACGGACGGCAGCTCGGAGTCGGCCACCGGGGTCTCGTACTCCCTGGTGCGCGGCTCGGGCGCCCGCCTGGGCGACGCCGACCTCGCGGCGACGGGCGGCGAGAACACCAGGCTCGGCGGCGTGGTCGCCAACCTCGTCGCGGGCTCGGGCGCCGACCAGACGGCCCAGCTCGGTGACTACGCGGTGCGCTACGTCCTCGTACGCGACGGCGCGCCGCGCCAGATGAGCCGGGTGCTGGACGCGACGCCGGGTCTGACCCGGCTCAGCCAGGAGGACGGCAGCGCGCTGTGGCGCGTGGACCGGCAGGTCTCGCGGGTCAGCATCGTGCCGGGCGGCGAGGAGAACGGCGCCGCGGGTGCCGTGACCGCGCCCGTGCCGGTGGCCGCCGGGCCCGTCGAGGCGCACACGGACCTCCCCTCGGGCCCGTCGGGGCGGCTGCTGCGCGTCGCGGACGCGGCGAGCGACGGCTGGGAGGCGACGCTGGACGGCAAGCCGCTGACCCCGGTCACCGTCGACGGCTGGGCCCAGGGCTTCGAACTGCCCACCGGCGGCGGCCGTCTGGAGCTGACGTACGGGACGAGCGTGGCGCACACCGCGTGGGTGTGGGTGCAGGGCTTCCTCGGGCTCGTGGTGGTCGTGCTCGCGCTGCCGGGCCGCCGCCGCGAGATCGACGACGACCTGCCGGAGGCCGCGACGGTCCCCGCGCAGCCCGTCGAGGGCGAGGGGCGCAGGGCGCGCAGGCTGCGTGCGGCGGCGGAGGCCGAGGCGGCTGCCTCGGCTCCGGCCGGTGACGCGGAGGGCCCCGAGGGCGCGGAGCCGACGCCCGTCCCGGAGGTGCCGGGGCAGTCCTCGTACGAGCCGGGGTACGAACCGCAGCCGCAGCCTCAGTACGACGCGGCGGCGGTGGGGTACGGGCAGGGGCAGCAGTACCCGCAGGACCCGTACCAGGCCCAGGACCCGTACGGCGGCCAGCCCTACGACCCCCAGCAGCAGCCTCAGCAGCCCCAGCAGTACGGCGAGACGTACGGCGGTGACCCGTACGCCGCCGACCCGTACGCGGACTGGAACGCGCAGCAGCAACAGCAACAGCAGCCGCCGCAACAGCAGGGGTACCCGCAGCAGTACGGCCAGTACGACGAGTACGGCCAGTACACCGGGCCCGCCGACCCGTACGGCTACGACGGCACGGGCGGAGCGGGCGGCACGACCGACACGGAGCCGGGCGGCGCCCCGTACGGCAACAGGAGCGAGCAGTGAACCGCAGCACCCTGACCCTGATCGGAGCCGTCACCGCGCTGGCCGCCGTGACCGGTGTCGCCGCCGTGGCGGCGCCGGGCGAGGACGCCTCCCGGAGCGCGACGGCCGCCGCCAGGAAGCCCGTCGAGCGCTCCACGCTCGTCTGCCCGCGCCCGACCGTCTCCGACGTGGCCGAGACCGACTACACCGCCTTCACGCCGAAGGGCGAGGACAGCGGCAAGGGCGGCAAGGGCAGCGCCGCGCTGTACCCGGCGGAGGAGGACACCAAGGGCGCCGGGGAAGGCGACAAGGAGAAGAAGGACGAAGAGGCCAAGGACAAGGAGAAGGACAAGGACGCCGGGGACGAGGGGGGCACGGAGAAGGACGCCAAGCCCTTCCTCCCGCTCGACGAGCCCGGGAAGCCCGTCACGGAGAGCACGGAACGCAGCGACGCACCGGCCCTGTTCGGCTCGGCCGACGGCAGGTTCGCGCCGGGCTGGACCGTGCAGCAGACCACGACGGTGAGCGCGGGCGCTGGACGCGGTCTCCAGGGCACCTCCTGCACAACGGCCGACACCAGCTTCTGGTTCCCCGGCGCCAGCACGTCGGAGGACCGCCAGGACTACGTCCACCTGACCAACCCCGACAGCACCACGGCCGTCGTCGACCTGGAGATGTACGGCAAGGACGGCCGCGAGAAGTCCGGCGCCGGAGAGGGCATCACCATCCCGCCCCGCTCCACGGTCCCCGTGCTGCTCTCCACCCTGGCCACCGAGCCGACGGCCAACGTGGCGCTGCACGTCCTCGCCCGCACGGGCAGGGTGGGAGCGCAGGTGCAGGCCGTCGACAAGGAACTGGGCGGCGACTGGCTGCGGTCGGCGGCCGACGCCAACGCGAGCGCCGTGCTGCCCGGTATCCCCGCCGACGCGACCTCGGTGCGCCTCGTCGTCTTCGCGCCCGGCGAGAACGACGCGGACCTCAAGGTCAGGCTCGCGGGCAAGTCGGGCCAGATCACCCCGGCCGGTTACGAGACCCTGCATGTGCGCGGCGGCATGACCACGGCCGTCGATCTGAAGGACCTCACCAAGGGCGAGGCGGGCTCGCTCGTCCTCTCCCCGTCCGAGGGCGGCTCCGACGCCACTCCCGTGGTCGCCGCCGTCCGCGTCACGCGCGGCAAGGGCGCCGACCAGGAGACGGCGTTCATCCCGTCCACCGCGCCCATCGACGAGCGCGCGACCGTCGCCGACAACAGCACCAAGGGCTCCACCCTCTCCCTGACCGCGCCCGGCAAGGGTGCGAAGGTCCGGGTGACCTCGTCGGCGGGCAGCGAGGGCGGCAGCCCCAAGAGCGAGACGTACACGGTCAAGGGCGGCACGACCAGCTCCTTCGCGCCGCCGCAGCCGGAGGGCGCCAAGGGCACGTACGCGGTGACCGTCGAGCGGATCTCGGGCGGCCCGGTGTACGGGTCGCGGATGCTGGACGAGAAGCAGGACGGGGTGCCCGCCTTCACCGTCCAGACGCTGCCCGACGACCGGGGCACGGTGCCCGTGCCGCAGTCGGGCCAGGACCTGTCGGTGCTGACGGACAAGCGCTGAGCCGTTGAGCCGTTGAGCCGCTGATCCGTCGAGCCGCTGACGGGCCGGGCACGCGTCAGATGTCCGGCCCGTCCGCGCGCGCCCGCGCGGAACCGGCCAGCCGGGCTGTTTCCGTCCGGCGCCCTGGCCCCGGCCGCCCCGGCGCCCTCGTCCCGCCCGTCAGTCCTGCCCGTAGCGCGGATCGACCGACTCCGGAGCGAGCCCGAGAAGTTCGGCGACCTGCTCCACCACGACCTCGTGCACGAGCAGTGCCCGTTCGTCGCGGTTGCGTGTGCGGATCTCGACCGGGCGCCGGTAGACGATGACGCGGTCGTGCCCGGAGCCCTCCGCGTAGGCCACCCGGCCCAGCGGCACGACGGCGTCCTCGCCGTCCAGTTCGCCGCCGTCCGCGCGGGGCACCTCCTGGACGGCGAAATCGACCGCCGTGAGCTGCGGCCAGTGCCGCTCCAGGCGGCTGACGGAATCGCGCACCAGGTCGTCGAAGGCGTCGGCCCTGCTCACGGCGAGCGGCACCTGCGGCGGTGCCACGGGGCCGCGCATGCCGCGGCCGTGCCGGTCGCGGCGTCGTGGCCGCGCGTCGGACCGTTCGGGCTCGGCGGCCTGGTCGGTCCGGCGAGGCGGTACGGGGGTGCTCATCACCTCTGAGCGTAGCCGCCGCGCGGCGTCCGCACGCGGGTGCCGGGCATTCCCCGCGATGTCGCCGGATGATCGGTGCCGACGTCTTCCGGTGTGGATCCGATTGGCTTCCTGTTCGTTCCTGACCAGGCGAGGACCGCCGGACACGCTCTCCCTGACCGCGTATGACCGACCGTAGGACCGCTTTTCACCGGTTCCGCCACACGCCGCACGCGGACGAGTGGGGGCATACCGGTCTTCCCGCAGATCAGGCGTTCCCGGCGAACCGGGACGACACGACTGAGTGACGTCAGGGCGAGTCGTCGCAGCCCGCTCAAGAGTGCGGTACGGTCCAACGTCGTGAGCCCTGTACGTCGCTGTTCGCGCACCGCATGCGGCCGTCCCGCCGTCGCGACGCTGACGTACGTCTACGCGGACTCCACCGCCGTTCTCGGGCCCCTCGCCACCTACGCCGAGCCCCACTGCTACGACCTGTGCTCCGAGCACTCGGAGCGGCTGACGGCCCCCCGGGGCTGGGAGGTCGTCCGGCTCGCCGTGGACACGGGTCCGGCCCGCCCCAGCGGGGACGATCTGGAGGCACTGGCCAACGCCGTGCGCGAGGCGGCCCGTACACCCCAGCGGCGCAGGGACCCGTCGTCCCCCGCGCCCTCGGACGCCGTCGGCGGGCCGAACGGGCGGGACGCCGATCCGATGGAGGTCGCCAGGCGCGGCCATCTCCGGGTCCTCCGCTCGCCCGAGTCCTGAGCCCCGGCCCCGGCCCTCACCGCTCCCTCTCCCTGCTCTCTCCCCGCCACTCCGCGAGACACAGCGTCCGCCAAGAGTCCTGCCAGGCTCGGCGGGTAGATTTGGGGCCCCATCGGGCCGATGAGGACCCCGAGGACCCCAAGGACTCCATGAGAGGGCTGGCCGTGGCTGATCTGTCGGAGATCGTGAAGGCGTACGACGTGCGCGGCGTCGTACCTGACCAGTGGGACGAGGCGCTGGCCGAGCTGTTCGGTGCCGCCTTCGTCCAGGTCACCGGCGCGAGCGCCATCGTGGTCGGGCACGACATGCGGCCCTCGTCGCCGGGGCTCGCGCGGGCCTTCGGGCGGGGCGCGGCCGGGCGCGGCGCCGACGTCACCGAGATCGGGCTGTGCTCGACGGACCAGCTCTACTTCGCCAGCGGCGACCTGGACATGCCGGGCGCGATGTTCACCGCGAGCCACAACCCCGCCCGGTACAACGGCATCAAGATGTGCCGCGCGGGCGCCGCGCCCGTCGGCCAGGACACCGGGCTCGCCGAGATCCGCGCCCTGGTCGAGGAGTGGAGCGCGGCGGGCGCGCCGCCCGCGACGGACGCGCCCGCAGGCACCCTCACCCAGCGCGACGTCCTCACCGACTACGCGGCCCACCTGCGGTCCCTCGTCGACCTCACGTCCATCAGGCCGCTGAAGGCCGTCGTCGACGCGGGCAACGGCATGGGCGGCCACACCGTGCCCACGGTCTTCGAGGGGCTGCCCGTCGAGCTGGACCCCATGTACTTCGAGCTGGACGGCACCTTCCCGAACCACGAGGCCAACCCGCTCGACCCGAAGAACATCGTGGACCTCCAGAAGCGGGTCAAGGAGACGGGCGCCGACATCGGCCTGGCCTTCGACGGCGACGCCGACCGCTGCTTCGTCGTCGACGAGAAGGGCGACCCGGTCGCCCCGTCCGCGATCACCGCGCTCGTCGCTGCCCGCGAGCTGGCCAAGGACCCCGGCGCCACCGTCATCCACAACTGCATCACCTCCTGGTCCGTGCCCGAGGTCGTCAAGGAGAACGGCGGCACGCCCGTCCGCACCCGCGTGGGCCACTCCTTCATCAAGGCCGAGATGGCCAGGACCGGCGCGATCTTCGGCGGCGAGCACTCGGCGCACTACTACTTCCGCGACTTCTGGAACGCCGACACCGGCATGCTGGCCGCGCTGCACGTCCTCGCGGCCCTCGGCGGCCAGGACGGGCCGCTCTCGTCGCTGGTCGCGCAGTACGACCGCTACGCCGCCTCGGGCGAGATCAACAGCACCGTCGACGACCAGAGCGCGCGCGCCGCCGCCGTCAGGGCCGCCTACGAGGGCCGCGACGACGTGGAACTGGACGAGCTGGACGGCCTGACGGTCACCGCCGCCGACTGGTGGTTCAACCTCCGCGCCTCCAACACCGAGCCCCTGCTGCGGCTGAACGTCGAGGCCCGCGACACGGCGACGATGGAGCGGGTGCGGGACGAGGTGCTCGCGCTGGTGCGGGGGTAGCGGGGCGCGCGGCGGGACACGTGGCCGGGCGGGCGCCGGGGCATGCGGCCTCGGCCGTCCGGCGCGCCGCACCCGGCGGTACGCTGACCGCACAGCCGCGCCTGCCGCCGCTGAAAGCCTGGATCTGGAAGTCTGAAAGGGACGTCAATGCCGCTCGAAGCCGGTCTCCTGGAGATTCTCGCCTGCCCGGCGTGCCACTCGCCGCTCCGCGAGGAGGGCGAGGAGCTGATCTGCACCGGCGGCAAGGAGTGCGGCCTCGCGTACCCCGTGCGCGACGGCATCCCCGTCCTCCTCGTCGACGAGGCACGCCGCCCCGCCTGACCGGGCCCGCCCTCGCCCCGGCCCCCGCTCCCGCCCCGGCCCAGGCCGCTGAGCCCGCAAGCCCGCATCCCGAGCCACAGCCGCACCGCACCACCCATCGCCACGGCAGCAGCAGCTCCGATCGGAGGCTCCGGAAGATGCTCGACGAGTCACTCCTCGACGCTCCCGACGCACTCGCCCGCGCCGACGCCCGCGGCCTGCTGCGCGGCGCGGCCGGAGCGGGCGCGCGGGTCCGCACGGGACTGCGGCAGGCAGCCGAGTCGGGCCTGACGGAACTGCGCCCCGACGGACGCCCCCGCGCCGTCCTCGTCGCGGGGCCCGGACCCGTCGCCGCCTGCGTCGCCGACCTGCTCGGCGCCCTCGGCAACGGCGCGGCCCCCGTCACCGCGCTCCGCCCCACGGGGCCGCTCGCCGCGCCCGGCGCGCTGAGCTGGTCGCTGCCCGGCTGGGCAGGACCGCTCGACCTGCTCCTCCTCGTGACGCCCGACGGCGCCGAGGCCGGGCTCTCCCTGCTCGTCGAGCAGGCGTACCGCCGCGGCTGCACCGTCGTCGCGGTCGCGCCGCCCGCCACGCCGCTCGGCGCTGCCGTGGGGGAGACCCGCGGCCTGTCCGTCCCGCTCGCGCCCGGTCCCTACGACGCGTACGAGACCGTCGAGGAGCCGCTGCCCGCGCCCCTCGCCCACCCCGAGAAGCCCGCCGAAGGGTTCGGCCCCGGCCTCGCCGGCCTCTCCGGGCCGCCTTCGGAGCACGAGCTGGACATCCCGGCCGCCCCAGCACCCCGCGCGCCCCTCCCCATGGCGCCCAGCACCCTGTGGGGACTGCTCACCCCGCTGCTCGTCCTCACCGACAGGCTCGGGCTCGTCGCCGCCGACCACGCCGCGCTGTCGGAGGTCGCCGACCGCCTCGACCGCGTCGCCGAGCGCTGCGGGCCCGCCGTCGAGACGTTCGGCAACACCGCGAAGACGCTCGCCGCCGAACTGGCGGGCGCGCTCCCGCTGCTGTGGAGCGAGGGCGCGGTCGCTGGAGCCGTGGCACGGCACGCCTCGACGGCGCTGACCGCGCTCGCCGGCCGCCCGGCGCTCGCCGCCGAACTGCCGGAGGCGATGACGGCGCACGGCGCGCTGCTCAAGGGCACGTTCTCCGCGGGCGCCGACCCCGACGACTTCTTCCGGGACCGCGTCGAGGACCCGGAAGCGCTGCACGTGCGCGTCGTCCTGCTCCGCGAACAGGGCCTGACGGGTGACTCCGCGCTCGTCGCGGCACGGGATCTCGCCTACGCGCACGACGCGCCCCTCAGCGAGCTGGAGGCGACGGAGGGGAGCGGGCCGCTGGAGACGGCGGCCGAGCTGATCGCCACCACCGATTTCGCGGCCGTTTACCTCGCGCTCGCCGGCGGCGAGTCATCATGGGCCTGACTCTCATCCCGACCTGATCCTGACCCTGCGGACCCGCAAGCCCCGCAGACCCCGAGGAAGCGAAGCAGCACCCTATGGACCGCCTCACCAACACCGTCCGTCCCTACGCCTGGGGCTCCACCACCGCCATCCCGGAACTGCTCGGCACCGAGCCCACGGGCGAGCCGCAGGCCGAGATGTGGATGGGCGCCCACCCCGGCGCGCCCTCGCGCGTCGCGGACCGGTCGGGCGGCGGCGCGTACGTCGCGCTTCCGGACGTCATCGGGGCCGATCCGGAGGGCGAGCTGGGCCCCGAGGCGGTACGCGCCTTCGGCCCCCGGCTGCCCTTCCTGCTGAAGGTGCTCGCCGCCGCCTCGCCCCTCTCGCTCCAGGTGCACCCGGACCTGACGCAGGCGAAGGAGGGCTACGCGGACGAGGAGGCCCGCGGCGTCCCGGCCGACGCACCGCACCGCAACTACAAGGACGCCAACCACAAGCCCGAACTCCTCTGCGCCCTCACCCCCTTCGACGGCCTGTGCGGCTTCCGCCCCGCCGAGGAGGCCGCGGACCTGCTCGCGGGGCTGGAGGTGAACGGTCTGAAGCCGTTCGTCGACATCCTGCGCGCCCGCCCGGAGGGCGAGGCGCTGCGCGAGGTGCTGACGGCGGTGCTCACCGCCGAGCGCGAGGAGATGGCCCGCACGGTCGCGGAGGCCGCCGCTGCGGCGTCGAAGCTCGCTGACGGCGGCGCGGCCGACGGCCGCGAGCCCGGTCCGGCCAACCCGCATGCGCGCGCGTACGCCGCCTACGCCTCCGTCGCCCGCCACTACCCCGGCGACCCCGGCGTCATCGCCGCCATGCTCCTCAACTACGTGCGGCTCCAGCCCGGCGAGGCCCTCTACCTCGGCGCGGGCGTCCCGCACGCCTACCTCGACGGCCTCGGCGTCGAGATCATGGCCAACTCCGACAACGTGCTGCGCTGCGGCCTCACCCCGAAGCACGTCGACGTCCCCGAACTGCTGCGCGTCGTCCGCTTCGAGGCCACGCCGCCCGCCGTGCTGCGCCCGGAGGCGGGCCCGGACGGCGCCGAGCGCTACGAGACGCCGACCGACGAGTTCGCGCTCTCCCGCTACGTCCTCGCCCCCGGCGCCGAGCCCCGCGCGCTGGGCGCCCGTACGCCCCAGATCCTCCTCTGTACGGAGGGCACCGTGCTGGCCGCGCCTACGGGGGAGGAGGACGGACAACTCGTCCTGGAGAAGGGGCAGTCCGTGTTCGTACCGGCCGGGGAGCAGGTCCGGGTCTCGGGTGACGGTACGCTCTTCCGCGCCACAGTGGCCGTCTGACAGGGCGGTAAGGGGCGCCCGCCCCACGGACAACGGAGGAGTGTTTCGTCAGTGAGTGCATCAGGGGGAACCAAGGCGATCGTCGCCGCGCTCGGAGCCAATCTGGCCATCGCGGTGGCCAAGTTCGTGGCCTTCGCCTTCAGTGGCTCGTCCTCGATGCTGGCGGAGGGCGTCCACTCGCTCGCCGACTCGGGCAACCAGGGACTGCTGCTGCTCGGCGGCAAGAAGGCCAAGAAGGAGGCGAGCGAGGAGCACCCCTTCGGCTACGGCCGTGAGCGCTACATCTACGGCTTCCTCGTCTCCATCGTCCTCTTCACCATCGGCGGCGTCTTCGCGCTCTACGAGGGTTACGAGAAGATCAAGCACCCGCACTCGCTGGAGCACTGGTACTGGCCGGTGGGCGTGCTCGTCTTCGCGATCATCGCGGAGACGTTCTCGTTCCGTACCGCGATAAAGGAGTCCAACGAGGTGCGCGGCAAGCTGAGCTGGGGCCAGTTCATCCGCCGCGCGAAGGCGCCCGAGCTGCCCGTCGTCCTCCTGGAGGACCTGGGCGCGCTGGTCGGCCTCATCCTGGCGCTCGGCGGCGTCTGCATGGCGCTGGCGACCGGCGACGGCGTCTGGGACGGCATCGGCACCCTCTGCATCGGCGTGCTGCTGGTGCTGATCGCGATCGTGCTCGCGGCCGAGACGAAGTCGCTGCTCCTGGGCGAGTCGGCCGACCCGGCCGAGCGCGACAAGATCCGCTCCGCGCTCGTCGACGGTGAGACGGTGACGGGCATCATCCACATGCGGACGCTGCACCTCGGCCCCGAGGAACTGCTCGTCGCCGCGAAGGTGGCCGTCCAGCACGACGACACGGCCGGGGAGGTCGCCCGCGCGATCGACGCGGCGGAGGACCGCATCCGCGCGGCGGTGCCGATCGCCCGCGCGATCTACCTGGAGCCGGACATCCTCCGCACGCCTCCGGGGTCCACGGCCGTGCCGTCGGGCCCGTCGGAGAAGCGGGACTGAGGTCCGGGGACCTGGATCTCGGGGCTGTGAACGCGCGAGGGGGCCCGCCGTCCGACCGGACGG
>NZ_JBSHAO010000083.1:0-26685 GCF_053611545.1 Streptomyces sp. NPDC054796
GCCGCAGCGGGCGGCGGCACGTTTTTTCGGCGGAGCCGGGGAGCGAGGCTCAGGCGTCCTCGTGGGCGACGGCGCGACGGGCGTCGGCGTCCAGAACCCCCCAGCTGATGAGCTGCTCCGTCAGGACGGAGGGCGACTGGTCATAGATCACGGCGAGGGTGCGCAGATCGTCCTGGCGGATCGAGAGCACCTTGCCGTTGTAGTCACCGCGCTGCGACTGGATCGTGGCGGCGTACCGCTGGAGCGGCCCCGCCTTCTCGGCCGGGACGTGCGCCAGGCGCTCCAGATCGAGCACGAGCTTCGGCGGCGGCTCGGCGGCCCCGCCCGGAGTGGTGCCCGGAAGGAGTTCCTGCACCGGGACGCCGTAGAAGTCCGCCAGCTCGGCGAGGCGCTGCACGGTCACGGCACGGTCGCCGCGCTCGTACGAGCCGACCACGACCGCCTTCCAACGGCCCTGGGACTTCTCCTCGACGCCATGGAGGGAGAGGCCCTGCTGGGTGCGGATGGCGCGGAGCTTCGCTCCGAGCTGTTTGGCGTATTCGCTGGACATAAAGCTCCCCGGACGAGGTCTTGGTAACTCACTGTGAGGTTACGCAGCGTAATGTGCGGCGTCAAGCCGAACGGGTCCGTCCCACTTACGTAGCCCCTGGAACAGGCGTTTCATCCGACCCTGGTACCGTTGTCGGTCGACAGCTCAGACGTCCTTTAAGGCCCGTCCCGTGAGGCGGGGAAGGAGGTCCGTTTCGTATGGACGGCAATCACGCAGGCCAGGGGCCGGATCGCCCCGTCCTGGAGGCACCCGACATCGCCCGGGTGCTCACCCGCATCTCCCACGAGATCGTCGAGCGCGCCAAGGGCGCCGACGACGTGGTGCTCCTCGGCATCCCCACCCGCGGCGTCTTCCTCGCCCGCAGACTGGCGGCCAAGCTCGCGGAGATCACCGGGCGCGAGATCCCGGTCGGCTCGCTCGACATCACCATGTACCGCGACGACCTGCGCCTCGGTCCCGCCCGCGCCCTCGCGCGCACGGACATCCCGGCGGACGGCGTCGACGGCCGTCTCGTCGTCCTCGTCGACGACGTGCTCTTCTCCGGCCGCACCATCCGCGCCGCGCTCGACGCGCTGGGCGACATCGGGCGGCCCCGCGCCGTACAGCTCGCGGTCCTCGTGGACAGGGGCCACCGCGAACTGCCCATCCGGGCCGACTACGTAGGCAAGAACCTCCCCACGTCGCTGCGGGAGACGGTCAAGGTCCAGCTCACCGAGGAGGACGGCCGCGACGGCGTGCTGCTCGGCGAGCGCGTGACCGCCCCGGCGAGCGAACCGGGCCAGTAGCCGACGCGCGTACGGCGGGCGGGCCCCTCGGGCGCCCGTGCCGCGGACGCGCATGCCCGGACGCCACCGCACCGCCAGCAGCCGACATCCCCACCTGTACGGAAGGCAACAGATGAAGCGTCACCTCATCTCGGCCGCCGACCTCACGCGCGACGACGCCGTCCTGATCCTCGACACAGCCGAGGAGATGGCCAGGTTCGCCGACCGGCCGATCAAGAAGCTGCCCACCCTGCGCGGGCGCACCGTCGTCAACCTCTTCTTCGAGGACTCGACGCGCACCCGGATCTCCTTCGAGGCCGCGGCCAAGCGGCTCTCGGCCGACGTCATCAACTTTTCCGCCAAGGGCTCCTCGGTCTCCAAGGGCGAGTCCCTCAAGGACACCGCGCTGACCCTGGAGGCCATGGGCGCCGACGCCGTCGTCATCCGCCACCACGACTCGGGCGCCCCGCACCGGCTGGCCACCTCGGGCTGGATCGGCGGCTCCGTCGTCAACGCGGGCGACGGCACCCATGAGCACCCCACGCAGGCACTGCTCGACGCCTTCACCGTGCGCCGCCGCCTCGCGGGCGGCGAGGGCCAGGACCTGTCGGGGCGGCACATCACGATCGTCGGCGACATCCTGCACAGCCGCGTGGCCCGCTCCAACGTCCACCTGCTGACGACCCTCGGCGCCGAGGTCACCCTCGTCGCGCCGCCCACGCTGGTGCCCGTCGGGGTCGGCGCCTGGCCGTGCGAGGTCAGCTACGACCTGGACGCGGTCCTGAGCAAGTCCGACGCCGTGATGATGCTGCGCGTCCAGCGCGAGCGGATGAACGCGGCCTTCTTCCCCACCGAGCGCGAGTACGCGCGCCGCTACGGCCTGGACGGCGAGCGGATGGCACGGATGCCGGAGCACGCGGTCGTCATGCACCCGGGGCCGATGAACCGCGGCATGGAGATCACCGCCGAGGTCGCGGACTCGCCGCGCTGCACGGCCGTCGAGCAGGTCGCCAACGGCGTCAGCATCCGCATGGCCGTGATGTACCTGCTGCTCGGCGGCTCCGAACCGGCCGTCTCCACCCGCACCGAGGAGAACAAGTAATCATGAGTGAGCCGAAGAAGACGCCGAAGAAGACACTGATCCGCGGCGCGAGGCTGCTGGGCGGAGAGCCGCAGGACGTCCTCATCGACGGCGGCACCGTCGCCGAGGTGGGCAGCGGCCTGGACGCGGGCGGTGCTGAGGTCGTCGAGGCCGAGGGGCACATCCTGCTGCCAGGGCTCGTCGATCTGCACACCCACCTGCGCGAGCCGGGCCGCGAGGACTCCGAGACCGTCCTCACCGGCACCCGCGCGGCGGCCAAGGGCGGCTACACCGCCGTGCACGCCATGGCCAACACCTTCCCCGTCGCCGACACCGCCGGTGTCGTGGAGCAGGTGTGGCGGCTGGGCCGCGAGTCCGGCTACTGCGACGTGCAGCCCGTCGGCGCCGTCACCGTGGGGCTTGAGGGCAAGCAGCTCGCCGAGCTGGGCGCCATGCACGACTCGGCCGCCGGGGTGCGGGTGTTCTCCGACGACGGCAAGTGCGTGGACGACGCGGTGATCATGCGCAGGGCGCTGGAGTACGTGAAGGCGTTCGACGGCGTCGTCGCGCAGCACGCGCAGGAGCCGAGGCTGACCGAGGGCGCCCAGATGAACGAGGGCGTCGTCTCGGCTGAGCTGGGCCTGGGCGGCTGGCCGGCCGTCGCCGAAGAGTCCGTCATCGCGCGCGACGTGCTGCTCGCCGCGCACGTCGGCTCCCGGGTGCACATCTGCCACCTGAGCACAGCGGGCTCCGTGGAGATCGTCCGCTGGGCGAAGTCCAAGGGCTGGGACGTCACCGCCGAGGTCACCCCGCACCACCTGCTGCTCACGGACGAGCTGGTGCGCTCCTACAACCCCGTCTACAAGGTCAACCCGCCCCTGCGTACCGAGGCCGACGTCATGGCACTGCGCGAGGCGCTGGCCGACGGCACCATCGACTGCGTGGCCACCGACCACGCCCCCCACCCGCACGAGGACAAGGACTGCGAGTGGGGCGCGGCGGCCATGGGCATGGTCGGCCTGGAGACGGCGCTCTCGGTCGTCCAGCACACGATGGTGGACACCGGCCTGCTGGAGTGGGCGCAGATCGCCGACCGCATGTCGTTCCGCCCCGCGGCCATCGGCCGCCTGGCGGGCCACGGCCGCCCCGTGGCGCCCGGCGAGCCCGCCAACCTGGTCCTGCTCGATCCGGCTTACCGTGGACAGGTGGACCCCGCGGGCTTCGCCTCCCGCAGCCGTAACACCCCCTACCAGGGCCACGAGCTGCCGGGACGCGTCACCCACACCTGGCTCAGGGGCCGCGCGACGGTCATGGACGGGAACTTGGCGTGAACCCTCAGATCTCTCAGTTGCACCACCTCCTCCCGGGTCATCCGGGCCACCCGGGCCATCCGGGGCTGCTCGGCCTCGCGGCGGAGCAGAAGTCCCAGGAGGTCACCGACTGGGCCTCCCGTATCGGCTGGGTCGTCGGACTGCTGCTCTTCGTCGTCCTGCTCTACTGGCTGATGCGGCAGGGCTGGAAGTGGCGCGGCACGCTCCAGGGCGACCTGCCCGAGCTGCCCGTCGCGCCCGAGGCGGCGAGCGGGGCCGAGCCGCTGCTGCGGATGGCCGGGCGCTACCACGGCTCCACGACGGCGGGGCAGTGGCTGGACCGGATCGTCGCCCACGGCCTGGGCACCCGCAGCCGGGCCGAGCTGACGCTCACCGAGCACGGCATCGACGTCGTAAGGCCCGGCGCCGAGGACTTCTTCATCCCCGCCGCACAGCTTCGCGGCGCCCGCCTCGACAAGGGCATCGCGGGCAAGGTCCTCACCGAGGGCGGCCTGCTGGTGGTCACCTGGACGCACGGCAGCCGCGAGCTGGACTCCGGCTTCCGCTCCGACAGCGCGGCCGAGCACGCCGCCTGGGTGGAGCGCCTCACCGCGCTCGCCCCGGACGCGGACGGCGCCGCGCCCCAGGCGGGCACCCCCCACGGACAGACGCAGGACTCCGCGCCCGACCAGGCGCGGAGCCTCACGCACGACCAGGAAGGCGCACGATGACGACCTCCACCAGGGGAGCCGCGAAGGCTCCAGCGATCCTCGTCCTGGAGGACGGCCGCACCTTCCGCGGCCGTGCCTACGGCGCCGTGGGCGAGACCTTCGGCGAGGCGGTCTTCAGCACCGGCATGACCGGCTACCAGGAGACACTGACCGACCCCTCCTACCACCGCCAGGTGGTCGTCATGACAGCCCCCCACATCGGCAACACGGGCGTCAACGACGAGGACCCCGAGTCGCGCCGCATCTGGGTCTCGGGCTACGTCGTCCGCGACCCCGCGCGCGTCCCCTCCAACTGGCGCTCCGTGCGTACCCTGGACGACGAACTGGCAGGCCAGGGCGTCGTCGGCATCAGCGGCATCGACACCCGCGCGCTGACCAGGCACCTGCGCGAGCGCGGCGCCATGCGCGTCGGCATCTTCTCCGGCGAGGCGCTGGCCGACGAGGCGGCGCTGCTCGCCCGGGTCAAGGCGGCGCCCGAGATGAAGGGTGCCGACCTGTGCGGCGAGGTCGCCACGAGCGAGCCCTACGTCGTCCCGGCCATCGGCGAGAAGCGCTTCACCGTCGCCGCCGTCGACCTCGGCATCAAGGGCATGACCCCGCACCGCATGGCCGAGCGCGGCATCGAGGTCCACGTGCTGCCGGCGAACGCCACGCTTGAAGACGTGTACGCGGTCAACCCGGACGGGGTGTTCTTCTCCAACGGGCCCGGCGACCCCGCGTCGGCCGACCACCCCGTCTCCCTGATGCGCGGCGTGCTGGAGCGCAAGACTCCGCTGTTCGGCATCTGTTTCGGCAACCAGATCCTGGGCCGCGCGCTCGGCTTCGGCACCTTCAAGCTGAAGTACGGGCACCGCGGCATCAACCAGCCGGTACAGGACCGCGCCACCGGCAAGGTCGAGGTGACCGCGCACAACCACGGCTTCGCCGTGGACGCACCCCTCGACACCGTCAGCGAGACCCCGTACGGCAGGGCGGAGGTCTCGCACGTCTGCCTCAACGACGACGTGGTCGAGGGCCTGCGCCTCCTCGACCAGCCCGCCTTCAGCGTCCAGTACCACCCTGAGGCGGCAGCGGGTCCGCACGACGCCGCGTACCTCTTCGACCGGTTCGTCGCGCTCATGCGAGACGGACGAAACCAGCACAGCGCCACCCTCATGGAGGACCAGCGTGCCTAAGCGCACCGATATCCAGTCCGTCCTGGTCATCGGGTCAGGGCCGATCGTCATCGGTCAGGCCGCCGAGTTCGACTACTCCGGTACCCAGGCATGCCGCGTGCTCAAGGCCGAGGGCCTGCGCGTGATCCTGGTGAACTCCAACCCGGCGACGATCATGACCGATCCGGAGATCGCCGACGCCACCTATGTCGAGCCGATCACCCCCGAGTTCGTCGAGAAGATCATCGCGAAGGAGCGCCCCGACGCGCTGCTGCCCACCCTCGGCGGCCAGACCGCGCTCAACACCGCCATCTCCCTCCACGAGTCCGGCACCCTGGAGGCGTACGGCGTCGAGCTGATCGGCGCCAACGTCGAGGCGATCAACAAGGGCGAGGACCGCGACCAGTTCAAGGAGGTCGTGGCGGCCGTCAAGGGCAAGATCGGGCACGGCGAGTCGGCCCGCTCCTACATCTGCCACTCCATGGACGACGTCCTCGCCGGAGTGGACGAGCTGGGCGGCTACCCCGTCGTCGTGCGCCCCTCCTTCACCATGGGCGGCGCCGGCTCCGGCTTCGCGCACGACGAGGAGGAGCTGCGCCGCATCGCCGGGCAGGGCCTCACCCTCTCGCCGACCACCGAGGTACTCCTGGAGGAGTCCATCCTCGGCTGGAAGGAGTACGAGCTGGAGCTGATGCGGGACAAGAACGACAACGTCGTGGTCGTCTGCTCCATCGAGAACTTCGACCCCATGGGCGTGCACACCGGCGACTCGATCACCGTCGCGCCCGCGATGACGCTCACCGACCGCGAGTACCAGATCCTGCGGGACATCGGCATCGCCGTCATCCGCGAGGTCGGCGTGGACACGGGCGGCTGCAACATCCAGTTCGCGGTCAACCCGGAGGACGGCCGCGTGGTCGTCATCGAGATGAACCCGCGCGTCTCCCGCTCCTCCGCGCTCGCCTCCAAGGCCACGGGCTTCCCCATCGCGAAGATCGCGGCCAAGCTCGCCGTGGGCTACACGCTGGACGAGATCCCCAACGACATCACCGAGAAGACCCCGGCCTCCTTCGAGCCCACGCTCGACTACGTCGTGGTCAAGGCACCGCGCTTCGCCTTCGAGAAGTTCCCGGCCGCCGACAGCTCGCTGACGACCACCATGAAGTCCGTCGGCGAGGCCATGGCCATCGGCCGCAACTTCCCCGAGGCGCTCCAGAAGGCCCTGCGCTCCCTGGAGAAGAAGGGCAGCTCCTTCGCCTTCGGCGGCGGCCCCGAGGCGGCCGGCGACAAGGACGCGCTGCTGGCGGAGGCCAGGCGCCCCACCGACGGCCGCATCAACACCGTCATGGCCGCCATCCGCGCCGGAGCCAGCCAGGAGGAGGTCTTCGAGGCGACGAAGATCGACCCCTGGTTCACCGACCAGCTCTTCCTCATCAAGGAGACGGCCGACGAGATCGCCGCTGCGCCCGAGCTGAGCCCCGAGCTGCTGGCCGACGCCAAGCGCAACGGCTTCTCCGACGCGCAGATCGCCTCGCTGCGCTCCCTGCGCGAGGACGTCGTACGCGAGGTCAGGCACGCGCTGGGCGTCCGCCCCGTCTACAAGACCGTCGACACCTGCGCCGCCGAGTTCGCCGCGAAGACCCCGTACTTCTACTCCTCCTACGACGAGGAGACCGAGGTCGCGCCCCGCGAGAAGCCCGCAGTGATCATCCTGGGCTCGGGCCCCAACCGCATCGGCCAGGGCATCGAGTTCGACTACTCCTGCGTCCACGCCTCCTTCGCGCTCTCGGAAGCGGGCTACGAGACCGTCATGGTCAACTGCAACCCCGAGACCGTCTCCACCGACTACGACACCTCCGACCGGCTCTACTTCGAGCCGCTCACCCTGGAGGACGTCCTGGAGATCGTCCACGCCGAGCGGGCCGCGGGGCCCGTCGCGGGCGTCGTCGTCCAGCTCGGCGGACAGACCCCGCTCGGCCTCGCGCAGGCGCTCAAGGACAACGGCGTGCCCATCGTCGGCACCTCGCCCGAGGCCATCAACCTCGCCGAGGAGCGCGGCGCCTTCGGCCGGGTGCTGGAGGAGGCCGGGCTGCCCGCGCCGAAGTACGGCACCGCCTACTCCTTCGAGCAGGCCAAGGTCATCGCCGCCGAGATCAACTACCCGGTCATGGTCCGCCCCTCCTACGTGCTGGGCGGGCGCGGCATGGAGATCGTCTA
This sequence comes from Streptomyces sp. NPDC054796, assembly GCF_053611545.1. Classification (NCBI taxonomy): domain Bacteria; kingdom Bacillati; phylum Actinomycetota; class Actinomycetes; order Kitasatosporales; family Streptomycetaceae; genus Streptomyces; species Streptomyces sp. NPDC054796. The sequence goes on from NZ_JBSHAO010000083.1 coordinate 7,808, forward strand.
CGACGAGGGCTCACTCGCCGCCTACCTGGAGCGGCACGCCGGACTCATCTCCGAGCACCCCGTGCTCATCGACCGGTTCCTCGACGACGCCATCGAGATCGACGTCGACGCGCTCTACGACGGCCAGGAGCTGTACCTCGGCGGTGTGATGGAGCACATCGAGGAGGCGGGCATCCATTCAGGTGACTCCGCCTGCGCGCTGCCCCCGATCACCCTCGGCGGCCACGACATCAAGCGGCTGCGGGCCTCCACCGAGGCCATCGCGGCGGGCGTCGGCGTCCGCGGACTGATCAACATCCAGTTCGCGATGGCGGGCGACATCCTCTACGTGCTGGAGGCCAACCCGCGCGCCTCGCGCACGGTGCCCTTCACCTCCAAGGCCACCGCCGTGCCGCTCGCGAAGGCCGCGGCCCGCATCTCGCTGGGCGCCACCGTCGCCGAGCTGCGCGCCGAGGGCATGCTCCCGGCCGAGGGCGACGGCGGCGACCTGCCGCTGGACGCGCCCATCTCCGTCAAGGAGGCCGTGCTCCCCTGGAGCCGCTTCCGCGATGTGCAGGGACGCGGCGTGGACACCGTGCTGGGCCCGGAGATGCGCTCCACCGGCGAGGTCATGGGCATCGACTCGGTCTTCGGCACCGCCTACGCGAAGTCCCAGGCCGCTGCCTACGGCGCGCTGCCCACCAAGGGCCGCGCCTTCGTCTCGGTCGCCAACCGCGACAAGCGCTCCCTGATCTTCCCGGCGCGCGAGCTGGTCGGCATGGGCTTCGAGCTGCTGGCCACCTCCGGCACCGCGGAAGTTCTCAAGCGCAACGGCATCAACGCCACAGTGGTACGCAAGCAGAGCGAGGGCGAGGGCCCGCAGGGCGAGAAGACCGTCGTCCAGCTCATCCACGACGGGGAGGTCGACCTCATCGTCAACACCCCCTACGGCACCGGTGGCCGCCTCGACGGCTACGACATCCGCACCGCGGCCGTCGCCCGCGCCGTCCCCTGCCTCACCACGGTCCAGGCGCTCGCCGCCGCCGTCCAGGGCATCGAGGCGCTGACCCGGGGCGAGGTCGGCGTCCGCTCCCTCCAGGAGCACGCGGCGCACCTCACGGCGGCCCGCACCGCCTGACCCGTCCCGGCCCGGGCCCGCGCCGCACCGCGCGGGCCCGCGCCGGACCGGGCATCCCTTGACCCTTCTCGTTCGCGAAGGCCACGCATGTACTCCCTCCTGTTCCGCACCGTCTTCCGGCGGATGGACCCGGAGAAGGCCCACCACCTGGCCTTCGCCTGGATCCGCCTCGCCGCGCGCGTCCCCGTGCTGCGCACCTTCCTGGCGGCATTTCTCGCACCCCGCCACAAGGCGCTGCGCGTCGAGGCGCTCGGCCGCCGCATGCACGGCCCCTTCGGGCTCGCGGCGGGCTTCGACAAGAACGCGGTCGCCGTCGACGGCCTGACGATGCTCGGCTTCGACCACGTCGAGATCGGCACCGTCACCGCGCACCCCCAGCCGGGCAACCCCAAGAAGCGGCTCTTCCGCCTCGTCCCCGACCGCGCCCTCATCAACCGGATGGGCTTCAACAACGAGGGCTCGGCCGCCGTCGCGGCGCGCCTCGCGGCCCGTGAGGCGGTCTTCAAGGCGACCGTCGGCGTCAACATCGGCAAGACGAAGATCGTCCCCGAGGAGGAGGCGATCGGCGACTACGTCACCTCCACCGAGCGCCTCGCCGAGCACGCGGACTACCTCGTGGTCAACGTCTCCTCGCCGAACACGCCGGGGCTGCGGAACCTCCAGGCCGTCGACCACCTGCGGCCCCTGCTCACCGCCGTGCGCGAGGCCGCAGACCGCACGGTCACGGGCCGCCGCGTCCCCCTGCTGGTCAAGATCGCGCCCGATCTCGCCGACGAGGACGTGGACGCCGTCGCCGACCTGGCCGTCGAGCTGGGCCTGGACGGCATCATCGCCACGAACACCACCATCGCCCGCGACGGGCTCGGCCTCACCTCCGACCCCGCGCTGGTCGCCGAGACCGGCGGCCTCTCCGGAGCGCCCGTCAAGGACCGCTCCCTCCAGGTGCTGCGGCGCCTGTACGCGCGGGTCGGCGACCGCGTCACGCTCATCGGCGTGGGCGGCGTCACGACGGCCGAGGACGCCTGGCGGCGCATCCTCGCCGGTGCCACGCTCGTGCAGGGGTACAGCGCGTTCGTCTACGAGGGGCCGCTGTGGGCCCGCACCGTCCACCGGGGGCTGGCCGAGCGGCTGAGGGCCAGCCCGTACGCCACCCTCGCGGAGGCCGTCGGCGCGGAGACCCGCGCGGCGGAGGACGGGGACGGGGACCACCCGGACCACCCGGACCACCCGGAGAAGAGGAGCACCGCAGCGTGACCGCATCCGACGCACAGACCGCCACAGACACCCGCACACCGCTCGCGGAGCCCTTCGGCGCCCGGCTGCGCTGCGCCATGGACGCGCGCGGCCCCCTCTGCGTGGGCATCGACCCGCACCCCTCGCTGCTGGCCGACTGGGACCTGGCCGACGACATCCACGGCCTGGAGCGCTTCACCCGGCTCACCGTCGAGGCGCTCGCGGACCGCACAGCGGTGCTCAAGCCGCAGTCCGCCTTCTTCGAGCGCTTCGGCTCGCGCGGCCTCGCCGTGCTGGAGAAGGCCGTGGCCGAGGCCAGGGAAGCGGGCGCGGTGGTGATCATGGACGCCAAGCGCGGCGACATCGGCTCCACCATGGCCGCCTACGCGGACGCCTTCCTCGACCCCTCCTCGCCGCTCTTCTCGGACGCGCTGACGGTGAGCCCGTACCTCGGCTTCGGTTCCCTGCGCCCCGCCGTCGAGCTGGCGCGGCGCAACGGGTGCGGGCTCTTCGTGCTCGCGCTGACCTCGAACCCGGAGGGCGCCGAGGTCCAGCACGCGGTGCGCGGCGCGACGGCGCTCGACGCGGCCGGGACGGCCGGGGGAGCGGGGGGAACCGGAGCGGCCCCAGGCACCGGAGCGGCCCACGGAACCGGCACAGAGGCGCACAGCGTCGCCGCGACGGTGCTGCGGCATCTGGCGGCCGAGAACGCGGGCGCGGAGCCGATGGGCTCCTTCGGGGCCGTCGTCGGCGCCACCCTCGGTGGGACGCCGGGGGAGCTGGGGATCGATCTCGCGATCAACGGCCCGCTCCTCGCTCCCGGCATCGGTGCCCAGGGCGCGACCCCCGCCGATCTTCCTGGCGTGTTCGGCGGCGTGGTGCGCGATGTCGTGCCGAGCGTGAGCCGGGGCGTACTGAAGCACGGCCCCGACATTGGTGGAATGCGAGATTCCGCCCGTCGTTTTGTCGAGGAAGTGCGCGCGGCCGTGAACTGACCTGGAAAAACCGCGCCTGTTTGTCCGGAAATGTCGCTGTCCACAGAGTCTGACCAGGACTTTTCGTCTGTTCTCGCTGACTCTGGCGCCTGTGGCCGCTAGTCTCCGTCGAGAGCACCGCGAACCCTGGGGTCTCCCCAGGTCCGACGGACCGAGGGGACGCGTGGCTCGTTGCTCCGCAGGTGCGGGGCTACTAGGTTCCTCACCGATCCATATCCGACAGTTCGACATCCGAGGTGACGTAGGCGTGGCTCTTCCGCCCCTTACCCCTGAACAGCGCGCAGCCGCGCTCGAGAAGGCCGCCGCGGCTCGCCGGGAGCGCGCCGAGGTCAAGAACAGGCTGAAGCACTCCGGCGCTTCCCTCCACGAGGTCATCAAGCAGGGCCAGGAGAACGACGTCATCGGCAAGATGAAGGTCTCCGCTCTCCTCGAGTCGCTGCCCGGCGTGGGCAAGGTCCGCGCCAAGCAGATCATGGAGCGTCTCGGGATCTCCGAAAGCCGTCGCGTGCGCGGGCTCGGCTCCAACCAGATCGCCGCACTGGAGCGCGAGTTCGGCAGCGCCAACGCCTGATCCGCCCCCGTGTGATGCCCGTGGGCTTCCCGTCCGCGGCTTCCATGGTGGCAAGGCACTGCTGAGAACCGGGATAATCGCTGCATGAGTACCGCAGTCTCCCGGGGGGCGACCCCGGAACCCCCGGTTGGCACACCGCGGCTGACCGTGCTCTCCGGCCCCTCCGGGGTCGGTAAGAGCACGGTCGTCGCGCATATGCGCAAGGCGCATCCCGAGGTATGGCTCTCCGTCTCCGCCACGACCCGCACCCCGCGGCCCCGCGAGGTCCACGGGGTGCAGTACTTCTTCGTGGACGACGAGGAGTTCGACAAGCTGATCGCCAACGGCGAGCTGCTGGAGTGGGCCGAATTCGCGGGCAACCGCTACGGCACACCCCGGCAGGCCGTCCTGGAGCATCTGGGGCGCGGCGAGCCCGTGCTCCTGGAAATCGATCTCCAGGGCGCCCGCCTCGTCAAGGAGGCCATGCCCGAGGCGCAGCTCGTCTTCCTGGCCCCGCCCTCCTGGGAGGAGCTGGTCCGCCGCCTCACCGGGCGCGGCACCGAACCCCCCGAGGTCATCGAGCGGCGCCTGGAAGCGGCCCGTACGGAGCTGGCGGCCGAGTCCGAGTTCGATACGACCCTGGTCAACACCTCGGTCGAGGGCGTCAGCGCCGAACTGCTAGCCTTGATGCGTATCGACTGATCACTAGTGTGCCTGTGCTCCGCTGACTCCACACTCCACCGATCAGCCTTTGACGATCTCCACCCATTCTCCGGAAGGCAGAGCGTGTCCTCTTCCATCACCACGCCCGAGGGCATCATCAACCCGCCGATTGATGAGCTGCTCGAAGCCACCGACTCGAAGTACAGCCTGGTGATCTACGCCGCCAAGCGCGCGCGTCAGATCAACGCGTACTACTCGCAGCTCGGTGAAGGGCTGCTCGAGTACGTGGGCCCGCTGGTGGACACTCACGTCCACGAGAAGCCGCTCTCGATCGCGCTGCGCGAGATCAACGCGGGCCTGCTGACCTCCGAGGCGATCGACGCCCCGCCGGCCGGCGCGCTCCAGTAAGCGACGGCAGCCTTTCATCACGGGCCCGGCAGCGCGGCTGCCGGGCCCGTGGTGTGTGATGTGGGAGTAAGGCAGGCCAGGTATGCGCGGGCCGCGCCGCGCGCATACGGCGTACGGCGTATGACGTACGTGTGACGGAAGCTCCGGGTGCCGTCGTGGACGCACCGTGTGTGGGGAGAGGCGAGCGATGGAACAGCGCCGGCACCGGCAGGACGAGCAGAGCGGGCGAGGCGAGCGGGGCAGGCCCCGGGTCGTCCTGGGGGTGAGCGGCGGCATCGCCGCGTACAAGGCGTGCGAGCTGCTGCGGAGGCTGACGGAGAGCGGCCACGACGTGCGCGTCGTGCCCACCGAGTCGGCCCTGCACTTCGTGGGCGAGGCCACCTGGTCGGCGCTCTCGGGCAGCCCGGTGTCCACGGAGGTGTGGGAGTCGGTCCACGAGGTGCCGCACGTGCGCATCGGGCAGGCGGCCGACCTCGTCGTCGTCGCGCCCGCGACCGCCGACGTGCTGGCCAAGGCGGCGCACGGCCTCGCCGACGACCTGCTCACCAACACGCTCCTCACCGCGCGATGTCCGGTCCTCTTCGCGCCCGCGATGCACACCGAGATGTGGGAGCACCCCGCGACGCAGGAGAACGTGGCCACGCTGCGCCGCCGCGGCGCGGTCGTCATCGAGCCCGCCGTCGGTCGGCTGACCGGCGTGGACACCGGCAAGGGGCGCTTCCCCGACCCGGCCGAGATCTTCGAGCTGTGCCGCCGCGTGCTGGCCCGTGGCCCCGAGGCGCCCGCGGCCGACCTCGCGGGCCGCCACGTCGTGGTCAGCGCCGGCGGCACCCGCGAGCCGCTGGATCCCGTGCGCTTCCTCGGCAACCGCTCCTCCGGCAGGCAGGGCTACGCGCTGGCCCGTACGGCGGCGGCGCGCGGCGCCCGCGTGACCCTCGTCGCCGCGAACAGCGAGCTGCCGCCTCCGGCCGGTGTCGACGTCGTGCCCGTCGGGACGGCCGTCCAGCTCAGGGAGGCCGTGGTCAAGGCGGCGACGGACGCGGACGCGGTCGTCATGGCGGCGGCGGTGGCCGACTTCCGGCCCGCCGCTTACGCGCAGGGCAAGATCAAGAAGAAGGACGGCGCGGAGCCCGAGCCGGTCGCGCTCGTGCGCAATCCGGACGTCCTGGCCGAGATCTCCGCCGCCCGGAGCCGTCCGGGGCAGGTGGTGGTCGGCTTCGCCGCCGAGACGGACGACGTTCTGGCCAACGGCCGCGCCAAGCTGGCCCGCAAGGGCTGTGACCTGCTGGTCGTCAACGAGGTGGGGGAGCGCAAGACCTTCGGCTCGACGGAGAACGAGGCGGTGGTCCTCGGCGCGGACGGCAGCGAGACGGCGGTCCCGCACGGTCCGAAGGAGGCGCTCGCCGACACGGTCTGGGACCTGGTGGCGGGGCGTCTGACGTGACGGGGTGCTGACCGGCGTGACCGGCGCGGCTCCCTCACGGGCTTGAGGCCGCGCGGGTTCGCGGTCTCTACGGGCTCGCGGGTTCGCGGGTTCGCGGCCGCAGAGTGTGCGGGTGTGGAGACCCGGTGCCGATCCCGTCGCCCCGCCGTTGCGCAAGAGTGCGGAACCCGCCCCTCCAGGTGGCCGGAATAAGCCGCTCCGTATGTCGGTGTCCCGCCGTTTCGTCGGTGCGTCCGGCACCCGACACGCCACGACATATGCCCATGTGGGCCGGACCACAGGGGGCGGGTCAAGGGGTCTCGCATCCTGGAATCGCAGGTCGGAGTCGTGTCGGAGTTCGGGACTCCGTGATTGGATGCGGGTGGAGATGGATAAACTTGGCGGCGGACCGTGCTTGGGCGCAGCCCCCGACCGGTCCGCCCATGTTCAGCCAGCAGCCGCTGCAACCACAGGGAGCGATGTGTCCCGCCGCTTGTTCACCTCGGAATCTGTGACCGAGGGTCACCCTGACAAGATCGCTGACCAGGTCAGCGACACGATTCTCGACGCGCTCCTCAAGGAGGACCCGCACTCTCGGGTCGCCGTCGAGACGCTGATCACCACCGGCCTGGTGCACGTGGCCGGAGAGGTGACCACCAAGGCGTACGCGCCCATTTCGACGCTCGTGCGCAACAAGATCCTGGAGATCGGCTACGACTCCTCGAAGAAGGGCTTCGACGGCGCCTCCTGCGGCGTCTCCGAGTCCATCGGCGCCCAGTCCCCCGACATCGCGCAGGGTGTCGACACCGCTTACGAGAAGCGCGTCGAGGGCGATGAGGACGAGCTGGACAAGCAGGGCGCGGGCGACCAGGGCCTGATGTTCGGCTACGCCTGCGACGAGACCGCCGAGTACATGCCGCTGCCGATCACCCTGGCGCACCGGCTCTCGGAGCGGCTCTCGGAGGTCCGCAAGAACGGGACCATCCCCTACCTGCGCCCGGACGGCAAGACGCAGGTCACCATCGAGTACAACGGCGACAAGGCCGTCCGTCTCGACACCGTCGTGGTCTCCTCGCAGCACGCGGCCGACATCGACCTCGACTCGCTGCTCGCACCGGACATCCGCGAGTTCGTGGTGGAGCCGGAGCTGAAGCGCCTCGTCGACGAGGGCATCAAGCTGGAGACCGAGGGCTACCGCCTCCTGGTCAACCCGACAGGGCGCTTCGAGGTCGGCGGTCCGATGGGTGACGCGGGTCTGACCGGCCGCAAGATCATCATCGACACCTACGGCGGCATGGCCCGCCATGGCGGCGGCGCCTTCTCCGGCAAGGACCCGTCCAAGGTCGACCGCTCCGCCGCGTACGCGATGCGCTGGGTCGCCAAGAACGTCGTCGCCGCGGGCCTGGCCTCCCGCTGCGAGGTCCAGGTCGCGTACGCGATCGGCAAGGCCGAGCCGGTCGGTCTCTTCGTGGAGACCTTCGGCACGGCGACCGTCGACGTGGAGAAGATCGAGCAGGCCATCAGCGAGGTCTTCGACCTCCGCCCGGCCGCGATCATCCGCGACCTCGACCTGCTGCGCCCGATCTACGCCCAGACCGCGGCGTACGGCCACTTCGGCCGCGCGCTGCCGGACTTCACCTGGGAGCGGACGGACCGCGTCGACGCGCTCCGCAAGGCGACGGGCCTGGCCTGACGGCCTGAGCCCGGGCCTCAGCAGCCGCGCCTCTCCACCGCGGCGCTGACGCGCACCGCCGAGAGGGCCCGGCCGCGCCTCCACCCGTCGACTGCTGGCGACGGGGGAGGACGGCCGGGCCCTCGCATGCGTGCGGCCGGGCCCCTAGCGGCGGGTGACCCAGCGGGGATCGACGCGGCCCAGCCAGGCGTCCTGGCCGTCGGCCAGCGGCTCCTCGAGGGGGAGGGGCAGAAACCGGCAGGCGAAGGCGAGCCCGGCGTCGTCTCCCTCACCGTGGACGCGGTGCTCCCACGCGTCGGGAGCGTCCGCGGGCGCCCGGAGGGAGAAGAAGCTGGTCCGTCGTGGCTGTGCCGTGTGAGGGTGCGGCCTGTCCTCCACGGCGATCAGCCTCGTCGCCGTCGCCGTCGCCGTGAGCAGACCGGTTTCCTCCGCGACCTCCCGCAGGACCGCTTCCTCCAGCTCCTCGCCCGGCTGGACTCCTCCCGCGGGAACCTGGGTTCCCGCTTCCGGCATGCCTACGTGATCGAACACCAGGAGTTCGGGGACGGCACGCTGACGGATCACATACGCGGCGACACGGATTCTGGGTGGGGTCATCCCGGCATTGTCCTCCGTGGCCACCAGGGCCGTCGGACCCGCGTCCCGGACCGGTGGGCGCGGGGCCTGCGTAGGCGGGTCGCCTCAGACCTCGGGAACGTCCTGGGGCGAATCGAGCTCGCTGCCGCAGGTGGTGGTTTTGGTGCCTTCCTCGAAGTCCTGTGCCTCCGCGGACGAAGCATCGAACTTCCTGAGAATGTCGTCCACGGCCTCCTGCCGCGCCCCGGGCACGGTGATCCTGGAAACAGCCTGGGCCAGTAGTGACGACTGCGGGTCCTGGGAGTCGAGACCGAGTTCTTCCAGCATCTTGCCGAAATGATCGGCGGCACTTCCGCGCGCCCCGGTAGATGCCTCAGCCGAGTACGAGCCGTTCCCGTTCCCGTAGGGGGCCGTCGTCGTGAAAACACCCTCCTGGCCCCCCGGCCGAGCGGCCACGGGCTCCGGCGGCGGGTATGGATACGGAACCATGTGCTGGAACTCCTCGGGGACCCCGTCGTTGTTGGCCGCGGAGGAGAGCTGGGCGAGAACACCTATGTCGTCCACGGTCTTCTTGATGTGATCGTCGTTCTTCGAGAGCCACCAGACGACGGCGCTCCCCGTGTCCTTCAGCACGTCCTTGCTCAGATACTCGCGCCGGTTGCACTCGTACTTGCGCTCGTGCTCCCACAGGTCTTCGTCCTTGCGTACGGTCGAGAGCCTGCTGAGCCGGGCCGAGTCGCTTTCCGGGAGGGTGAGCGTGACATTTTCCGCCATCGCGAGCACCCGCCCCGTGGGGTCTGCTTCCATCGTCCCGAGCAGGCCGTTGAGCTGGTGCTGCACGAGACTTGTGCGGTGCGGAGCGTACAGAGCTGTCATTCGGCCGGCCCGTTCGAGGATCGCGCTCACGGCCAGCCCGCCGGGGCTGATGGCGGGTGCGTCCTCTGCGGCTTCGAGGGGCCACCAGCGGACGACCGCCGAGAAGAGGACGTCGTAGTCCTCGGCGGAACTGGGCAGGGCGACATCGGTGACGATCTGCTCACGACGTTCCTGGGGTGCGATGGGCAGATCGGGTTCGAGCGTGAACTCGCGTGGCATGGAGCCTGCTCTCGGAGTGGGGGTGCGCCCGGCCAGCACCGCCGCTGCCAGGAGAAACGCCGCTGCGGTTGCCCATGCCCACAGCGGCCAGTGCAGACACAGGCCGAGAATGGCGAGAATCAGTCCGGAGATGACGGTGAGGAAGAGCGTCATCGTCTTGTGGCCAGAACTCATGGCGGTGTCTCCAGTGCGGTGTCAGGCGATGTCGCGAGGTCAACTGGTGGGGAGCGGGGTTTCGAGACCGAGAGCGGCACTGTTCTTGTGCCAGAACCGACCTAGGGTTTCCGCACGCGGCGTTCTGAGCGCGTCGTCGTCGGTGCGGGCCCAGTCCCGGACGATGACGTAGAGACGGCTCAGAGCGCGCGCGTTGCCCCGACAGGCGTCGATGAGCACATCGAGCAGAGCATCGCGGTAGGACGGACGGGCACAGGCCGTGTCGAGCCAGCCGCGTACCCGGCCGGTCCAGACGCTCCTTGAGCGGTTCTCCAGGACGCTGGCCCAGCCCACGGTGAGCTGAGAACGTACAACGGGGCCAGTGATCAACGGCTTGGCGCGGCTTCCTGGGCCGATGAGCAGAGCGGGATCCGCGATCTGGAGGAAGAGGTCGATGTCGTGCTGGGGCAGGGCGTCCGTGCCCGGCGTGAGGCGGTCGAGTAGCCGACGGTAGAGGCGGCCGTCGGGGCGGACCAGCCTGAACAGAGCCTCTCGTGCCGCAGCCCGTACGCGTGAGTTCCGGTGCCGGGCAAGGTAGTGGAGGCGCGTCATGGCCTGGTCGGGGAACCGTCCTGCCAGGGACTCGGCGCAGATGCCGACGAGAACCTCGGCGAGCGGCACATTCGACGTGGAGGAGTAGGCCCAGTCGTAGATCATCCGCCGGAAGGTACGGCCGTACCGTTCGTGGACGACGGCCTTCTGGAGGGCATAGGTGGCTGCTGGACGGCATACCCTGTCCGGCACGCTGCCTGTCCACTCTTCCACCAGCTTCCGCAGGTCGGCCGGCGGCCCCGTGCGCAAGGACTCCGTCGCGTAGCGTTCCACCAGTCCCATGCGCTCGTCTGTGGTGATCCATTGCTGTACCGCCGCGTCGCTCACCCACCGTCTGAGCGTTTCTCGTAGGGGCGGGAAGTTGTTCCAGCAGTGCACACGTACGGCTTCGTCGTAGCCCGCGGGAAGCTGGACCCTGTTCTGAGTGTCGAGTTCGGCGCCGATGGCCGAGAGCCGACTGGCCAGGGAGGCGTGTTCGAGGAGCGGCGGATCCTCAGCGGGGTGCTGGGCTGCGCGCAGCAGGTTGACGGTCGCGTAGTACACGGCGTCGGACCTGGCACTCGGGAGGAAGGCGGAGGCCAGTAGTAGCGCACGCTGCTGCCCGTCCTTGAGGCTCTGGATGCGCCGTGTGAGCTGGGGGCCGCTCGGAAAGACGGCTTCCAGCGCTTTCCCGGCCCACTCACGGAAGCCGTCCGTGCCGGTCGACGCGTCGCGCGCATCGCGTACATGGACCGCGAGTGCTCCGACGCGGCGCAAGGGCTCCCTGGAGAGAAAGGCGGAGAGCTTTCCTGACGAAAGTTCGCTCTCCGACGGCCGGATCCCGTAGGTGAGCAGGTGGCGCCGCAACACCTCCCATGGCTCGGGCCGACGGATCCGTGCGACGAGCCGCTGGAGTTCGTCACCGAGCAGGTGGTCCCTGTCCGGCGGCAGGACCACGGCCAGCCGCGCGTTCCTGCGCCGGACCGTCGCGCGGAAGGACGGCAGTTCGGCGAGGATCCGGCCGAGTGCTGTTTCCTCGCTGGCGGACAGGTCGAGCAGGAGTTGGTCCCCGTCTCCTACGTGATCGGGGTCGAGGGCCAGCCCTTCGCCTTCCTCGGACTGGTCCAGCAGTTCATGGAAGCTGCCTGTGCCGCCGGGCCGTTCGGTCAGCAGCACCGTGGCAGTGGCCCGTTTTCCGCTGCCCGCCGTACCCGTGAGCAGGACCGTTCCGCGCTGTTCCAGAGTTTCCCTGGCCGTGTAAGTGCCGGGTGGGTACACGAACAGTCTCTTGAGCTGGAGGAGTTCGTCCTGTGCGATCTCGCGTGGGTCCTTGCCCGGGGTTCCGGTGCGTAGCCCGACGGCGTCGAGGAACGCGACGTAACTGACATATTGATCCCCGTTCCCCGCCTGGACCGGTGCCTGGGGGTGGAAGACCCGAGGATGGGAGGCGGGACCGGTCATCGCTCGCCCTCGGGTTCGCGCCGGGGACCGAAACTGTGGCTCACGCCGCCGTGGTTGTCCCCTTCGACATTGGTCGTGCCGTCGCCGTGGAAGTGCTGGGTCCGGTTGCCGGAGAAGTGCTGCGCGCCGTCGGTGTACTGGCCACCGGTGCCCGCGTGGACGGGGCCCGAGGGGTTGCGGATCACGGTTCCGCCGATGTCGCCGTGGACATCACGGGTCTGGACACCGGTGCCCCGCACGTCGCCCATCGTGTTGTGCGTGTCACCGGGCTCCGCGGCGGGCGCCCCGCGACTCAGTTCGGCTTCCGCGAGCCGGGGGATCAGCAAGGCCAGCTCGTCCCCGATGCGCGCGAGGTCGGTCTCCGCCTGCTGGGTGTCCAACCGCAGCGACTGACAGTTCGCGAGTCTGGCCAGCTCCGGGGGCAGGCCCCTCGGGTTCAGCCGCTCGGTGCTTCGTCCGTCGAGTACGGGGATGACGGGCAGGCCGCATGTGAACGCTTCCAGGATCTCCTTGCGGACCCAGTCATCCTCGCTGTCCAACGCCTTGTTGCCAGGGTTTCCCTTGTCCGGGGCGTCGAGCCACGCGGGCCCGATGACGGCGAGTAGGGCGCTACAACGTCGCACGTTCTCGGCCAGGGCCTTGCGGTAGTCCTGACCCGGCCTGATGGACTTGCTGGCGCGAAAGATCAGTTCTTCGCCAAAACGGTGCGAGAGTTCCCGCTCGATGAGCGCGGCGGTCTTCTCGCCGTCGCCGGTGCGGTAGTTGATGAATACCTCGGGCACGTGGGGTTCCTTTGCTGCTGGTCGTTACCTGTCGGCGGAGTGGAGGGAATGGGCGAGCCCTGGTGCCAGGGACTTGACGCCTGAGTGGCGTGCGTACCGGGAGAGGATCCGGGAGACGCGGCGCAGGTCGGCGGTGATGGTCGCGGAGCCGACGGTGTCAGTGGCCTTGAGGAGCTGTGCCACCAGTGAGCAGGCGTGGTCGATTTCTCCGGCGGCGGCGTGTGCGAGGGCCCCTCGCATCCCGTACCGGGCGCGGGAGCGCAGGGCGTGCGCCGGTACCTGAGCGATCTCCCGGTCGATGATGGCGGCGGCCCGCTGTGGAAATCCGAGGTCGTGCAGGCACCAGCCAGTGATCATCGCGACCGGATCGGACAGGTTCGTCGTGCCGATGACCGGTGCGCCACCGTGCTCCGGCTCCCGGGTGAGCAGGACTCGCGCCCGGTCCAGACAGCGCATGCAGGAGTCGTAGTCGCCCGCGAGCGCGTGCCCCTGAGCCTCACGTTGTGCTGCCAGGCCGCGGATACGGGGCGGAAGGTCGTGGTCCTGGGCCTGCTGGGCCAAGACCACGGTCTGGACGGGGTCGTCGCGATAGAGCGTGACGAGGGCCCGCCGCACGAGTGCGTAGGCGGCGAAGTGATGGTCGTCCCCGGCTTCGGCGAGATTCACGGCGCGGTCGGTCCACCAGAGCGCGGCCTCCTCGTTGCCGGTTTCCTGCACGAGCCAGCCGACGTACTCGGCATATCGTGAGGCCAGCGCGAGGAGCCCTTGCCTGGTCCGAGTACCGGCACGCTCCGACAGCTCTCGCAGGGTGTGCGTCTGCGCGATGAGCGCGGGCAGTACGACCTCGGGCGCCGTGGTCTGTCCAAGACGGCGGTATTCGTCGAAGAGTGCACGCGAGGCTTCCAGCAGGGTCCCCCCGCTGTCGGGGGCTGCCGACGAAGTGCTGAGTCCCAGGCTCACCATGGATGCCGCCCCAGCCGCGACCACGTGACGACGGCCGACAGGCTGGAACCAGCTTGAGCCGTCGGCGGACAATCGCATCAGCCACACCTCTTCCCCATCTTCGCCAGGGCCTCCCCCGGTGATCTTCGCGGTCCTCTCAGCGGCTGTGTCCGAAGCGCTGGACACCGGCTCGTCCCCTGGACGGGGACCGGACACTGTTTCTGACGTCAGGGATGTCACCGGGCGCAGAAGAGCGGCCAGCTCCCCCTTCGCCCCCAACACCGCGTCACAGAGCCGGGCCAGATCTCTGCTCGGCGATTTCAGACCGCGCTCCACCTTGCTGAGCTGGGCCTTGCTGTAGTGGACCCGCTGGGAGAGCTGGCCCAGGGTCATGTCCGCCGCGAGGCGGAGTCTGCGGAGTTCGGGGCCGAACCGGGGTGGCTGCTGGAGCACGTCAACCTCCGTCACTGATCATCCGGGCAGCCGCCGGTCACCGTCAGTCAGTCAGCCTCGGGTACGGCAGCGGGACGGAACAAGGCGAATGGGGTGTTTCCCGTTTCCCGTCGGCAGGCAACCCCACCTCGGACCGTCTGTCGAGACGGCCTCGAGCACGGACCGGGTACGCCCCACGGACCGGTGGGCGCGGGGCCCGTTGTCGGTGGGGTCTGCTAAGACTGAGGCTGTGAGCAGCGACGACGAGCGGGACGGGACTCCGGCGGCGGAGCCGCCCGAGCAGCTCGCGCTGATTCGGGAGACCGTGCGCAAGCGCAAGCAGCCCAAGGCGAAGCCGCGCACCTGGCGGGGTGCCGCGCTCGCGGAGAGCCGCCCCGTGGCGCGGGTGCTCGTGGACAAGGGCCTGGTCCACCTGGACCGCTATTTCGACTACGCCGTCCCCGCGGCGCTCGACGCCGAAGCCCAGCCCGGCGTCCGGGTCCGCGTGCGCTTCGGCGCGGGCGAGAAGGAGGGCCGCCGCGAAGGAGGGCGGCTGATCAACGGGTTCATCGTCGAGCGGTGCGAGGAGAGCGATTTCCCCGGCGCGCTCGCGCCGATCGCGCAGGTCCTCTCGCCCGAACCCGTCCTCTCGCCCGAGCTGCTGCGCCTGTGCCGCGCGGTCGCCGACCGCTACGCCGGATCGCTCGCCGACGTCCTCCAGCTCGCCGTCCCGCCCCGCATGGCCCGCGCCGAGAAGCGCCCCTCGCCCGAACCGCGGCCCCGCCCGGCGCCCCCGGCCCCCGGCGGCTGGGAGCGCTACGCGCAGGGCGCCGCCTATGTCAGGGCACTGGCCGAGGGCGGCGCGCCCCGCGCCGTGTGGACCGCGCTGCCAGGACCCGGCTGGCCCGACGAACTGGCCCGCGCCGTGGCCGCCACCCTCGCCTCGGGGCGTGGCGCCGTTGCCGTCCTGCCCGACGGGCGCACGGCAGCCCGCGTCGACGCAGCGCTCACCGCCCTCCTCGGTACCGGCCACCACGTGCTGCTCACCGCCGATTCGGGCCCCGAGCAGCGGTACGGGCGCTGGCTGGCCGTCAGCAGAGGCGCGGTGCGTGCGGTGATCGGCACCCGGGCGGCGATGTTCGCGCCGGTACGGGACCTGGGCCTGGTCGCGATCTGGGACGACGGGGACTCGAGCCACAGCGACGACCACGCCCCGCAGCCCCACGCCCGCGAGGTGCTGTTGCAGCGCGCCGTCACCGAGCACGCGGGCTTCCTGCTCGGCGCGCACGGCTGCACGGTGGAGGCAGCCCAACTGGTCGAGACGGGCTGGGCCGGGCCCCTCGCGGCCGACCGCGAGACGGTGCGCGCCACGGCCCCCGCCATCCGCACCATCGGCGATCGCGACGAATCCCGGGACGCGGCGGCCCGCTCCGCGCGGCTGCCCAGCGTCGCCTGGGACACGGCCCGCGAGGCGCTGGAGACCGGCCCCGTCCTCGTCCAGGTCCCGCGCCGCGGCTATGTGCCCCGCCTCGCCTGCGAGCGGTGCCGCGAGCCCGCGCGCTGTGCGCACTGCGCGGGCCCGCTGGAGGCGGTCGAGACGGGGGAGTCGGCCGCGGCGGGGGACGGCCTGCGCTGCGGCTGGTGCGCCCGCACCGCGCCGGAGTGGCACTGCGCCGAGTGCGGGGGCGTGCGGCTGCGCGGGCAGGTCTTCGGCGCACGCCGTACGGCGGAGGAGCTGGGCCGCGCGTTTCCGGCTGTCCCGGTGCGTACGTCGGGGCGCGATCACATACTCGACACCGTCCCCGACCGCCCCGCGCTCGTCGTCTCCACCCCCGGCGCCGAGCCCGTGGCCGAGGGGCCCGGATACGCGGCGGCGCTGCTCCTCGACGGCTGGGCCCTGCTGGGCCGCCCGGACCTGCGCGCGGGCGAGGAAGCGCTGCGCCGCTGGCTGAGCGCTGCGGCGCTCGTGCGGGGGCCGGACGCCGGAGCCGGAGCCGGAGCCGGGGGCGAAGGGGACAGGGGCGGCGCGGGCGGCGAGGCAGGCAAGGGGGGCAGCGTGATGATCGTCGCCGAGCCCACGCTGCGCCCCGTACAGGCGCTGGTGCGCTGGGACCCGGCGGGATTCGCGGTGCGTGAGCTGGCGGAGCGCGCCGAGCTGGGCTTCCCGCCCGTCTCGCGGATGGCGGCGGTCAGCGGGCCCGGCGAGGCGGTGGCCGAGCTGCTGGGCCAGGCGGCCCTGCCGCGCGAGGCCGAGGTGCTGGGCCCCGTGCCCCTGCCGGTCACCGCGCCAGGGCGTCCGCGGCGCCCCGGGGACCCGCCCGCGGGCGAGCAGTGGGAGCGCGCGCTGGTCAGGGTGCCCCCGGGGTCCGGCGCCGCGCTGGCGTCCGCGCTGAAGACGGCGCAGGTCGCGCGGCTCACGCGTCGCGAGGGCCCGGCTGTCCACATCCGCGTCGATCCGCCGGACATCGGCTGAGGCCGCCGGGCATCGGCTGAGGGGTCAGGCCCGGCACCGTACGAGGGGCGGCTCGTCCTGCGGACACACCACCGCCCGGTGTGCCGGGGCACACCGGGCGGTGGGGCAACGGCCGCGGAGGGGTCAGCCGTTGCGGGGGCCGGGGAAGGCCCCCGGGCGGTGGTCCTGAGCATGCGCGCGCGGCGGTGGCGAGGGCTGCGCGGGGGGATGGGGCTGGGGCTGCGACGACGGGGCGACGGTCGGCGAGGGGATCGTGGGCGTCGTGGGCGCGGGCTGCTGGCCCGGGACGGAACCCGTCACGGAGCCGGTCACCGAACCTGTCACCGAACCTGTCACCGAGCCCGGCATGGAGCGGGCGGCGGGGACCTGGACGGCGGGCCGGGGAGCGCCCTGCGCGCTCGACGTCTCGTGCGGCGGGCCGGAGGCGGCTGAGGCCGCGGAGGCGGCGGCCGAGGCGTCCGCGCTGTCCCGTACGGCCTCGCGCACGGTGCCGCGCCGCGAGCCGTAACGGCGGTGCACCGCCTGCTTGGTGACGCCGAGCGCCGAACCCACCGCGTCCCACGAGAAACCCAGCGAGCGGTCGAAGTCCACCGCCGCGGTGACCAGCGTCTCCACGCTGTCGCGCAGTTCCTGTGCCAGCCGCACGGTGGGCGCGGGTGCCCTGCCGTAGACGACGAAGCCCGTGGACGGGCCGCTGCGCCGTGGACGGTAGACATTGCCGAGCTGGGCGGTGAGGGTACGCAGCGCGTCCACCTGCCGGCGGACCCGCTCGATGTCCCGTACCAGGAGATGCAGGCTGGCCCTCGCCTGGGCGTCGTGGGTTGCGTGGTCGGCCATGAACAAGCCTCTCGAACCGGCGTGTAAAAGGATGGGGCCGCTAAGCGGCCCGTTTCGGTCAATCTCCCTTGACCAACGCCATAACGGTCGCTCTGGTCACGCTGAGGGGGCGTGGGCGGAAGGATGCGGGGCGCGCGGTGCCCCGTACGCCCCCTCGGGCGACGGCCCGTGACGGACCGTAGACTGGGCGCTCTTCGCGCCTTCGCGCCCGCCAGCACCCCAAACGCACCCGCCGCCCCAACGCCCCGCCGTCCGTGAGAGGTAGTTCGCCACCGATGAGGCTCGTCTTCGCAGGCACCCCCGAGGTCGCCGTACCCGCTCTCGACGCCCTGCTCGCCTCGGAGCGGCACGAGGTCGCGGCCGTCGTGACGCGGCCCGACGCGCGCGCGGGCCGTGGGCGGCACCTGGTTCCCAGCCCGATCGCCCAGCGGGCCGCTGAGGAGGGCATCGAGGTGCTCAAGCCCGCGAAGCCCCGCGACGAGGACTTCCTTGCCCGGCTCCGTGAGATCGCCCCCGACTGCTGCCCCGTCGTCGCCTACGGAGCGCTGCTGCCGCGCGTAGCGCTCGACGTCCCCGCGCACGGCTGGGTCAACCTCCACTTCTCGCTCCTCCCCGCCTGGCGCGGCGCCGCGCCCGTGCAGCACTCGCTGCTCGCGGGGGACGAGATGACGGGCGCGAGCACGTTCCAGATCGAGGAGGGGCTCGACTCGGGCCCCGTCTACGGCGTGATCACAGAAGAGGTACGCCCCACCGACACCAGCGGCGACCTGCTGACCCGGCTCGCCTTCGCGGGCTCGGGGCTGCTCGCCGCCACGATGGACGGCATCGAGGACGGCACGCTCCAGGCCGTGCCGCAGCCCGCCGAGGGCGTCTCCCTCGCGCCGAAGATCACCGTGGACGACGCGCGCGTCGACTGGTCGGCGCCCGCGCTGCGCGTGGACCGGGTGGTTCGCGCCTGCACACCGGCACCCGGCGCGTGGACGGTGTTCCGGGGCGAGCGGCTCAAGGTGCGGTCCGTCGTGCTCGCCCCCGAGCGGACCGGTCTGGCGCCGGGCGAGCTGGCCGTGGGCAAGAACTCCGTGCACGCGGGCACGGGTTCGCACGCGGTGGAGCTGGAGTGGGTGCAGCCGCAGGGCAAGAAGCCGATGAAGGCCGCGGACTGGGCCCGTGGGGTACGGGTCACGGACGCGGAACGCCTCGACGCGTAGCCGGGCCGGGCCGACGGACGTCCCGCTGAGGGCCGCTGACCGGCGCGCGGAGGACGGCGCGCGGGCCGTTGGCCGTTCCCTCGGGCGTGCGGCGTAGGCTGAAGAGGGCGGTCACCACAGCACCACAGCCGCTCGCCCCCGCCCCCGCCCTCGTCATCACCGCACCGGAGCACCTTCACCCGTGAGCAATCGGCCACGCCGCCCCGCCAAGCCCTACCGCCGCCCCAAGCGGGACCCCGTACGTAT
>NZ_JBSHAO010000084.1:0-26646 GCF_053611545.1 Streptomyces sp. NPDC054796
TGCTCCGCGACGGCACCTTCTACGAACCCCGCCTCCCTGAAACAACCGCCGCATGACCAGCTCAGGCTTGACGAAGGACATAGAGGCACCCCCCCGTTTCCTTCCGCACCCCGCGAAGGGAGCGTCAGAACGGGTGGACCCCCACCGGTGTGGCAGGGGGTGGGCCGTAGCCTTCTGCTATGCGTTGGTGGTAGGTCTCGCGGCCGATGACCTCAAGACCCACGATCTCCCACGGCGGCAGCTTCGCCGACGCCCTGTGCTCACCCCACAGCCTGAGCGCGACCGCCGCCGCGTCGTGCAGATCCCGCGCTTCCTCCCAGTACCGGATCTCCGCGTGATCGTGCGCGTACCTGCTCGTCAGGAGGAAAGGATGGTCGTGCGCGAGCTGCTCCAGGCCGCGCCTGACCTCCTTGAGCGGGGCCTCGCGCCCCGCGACGCTGAGGGTGATGTGCCACAGCCGGGACTGCTCGCGGCGCTCCCCGCTCTCGTCCGCTCTCGGGTCCGCCGTCCCGGCGGGTCCGCGCGAGCGCGGCGCGCCGTCACCGTCGTCCTGCTGGGAGGACCCCATATCGACGCTGGCCAGTCGTCTCACCGGTGGCCTCCTGATGGTGCGATTCGTGCGAGTGCGGGTGCCGCTGTCACGGGTGTCACGGGCCGTCTTCAGAGGACGTGCCTCTGAGACAAAGTTGACCAGTCCGGGGACGGGCGCGTGGCCGTTTTCCGGAAGGTGTCCGTTGAAAGGCTGGTCTTTTGCCGATCTCGCACACGATTGACGGGCGTCACGTCCGCAGCAGCACGAGATCGTCCCGGTGCACGACTTCCCGCTCGTAAGCGGGCCCCAGTTCGCGGGCCAGTTCGCGGGTCGAGCGGCCCAGCAACTGGGGGATCTCCTTCGCGTCGAAGCTGACCAGCCCGCGGGCCACCGCGTGCCCCTCCTCGTCCCGCAGCTCGACGGGGTCGCCCGCCGTGAAGTCGCCCTCGGCCCGGACGATCCCCGCGGGCAGGAGCGAGCTGCGCCGGTCGACGACGGCCCGTACCGCGCCCTCGTCCAGCACCAGCGCCCCGCGCGGCGTGGAGGCGTGCGCGAGCCACAGCAGGCGGCCCGTCGTGCGGCGGCCCGTGCGGTGGAAGTGGGTGCCGGTGCGGCGCCCGGAGAGCGCGTCGGCGGCGTGTATGGCCGAGGTGAGCACCACGGGGATGCCGGCGGCGGCGGCGATGCGGGCCGCCTCGACCTTGGTGACCATGCCGCCGGTGCCGACGCCCGCGCGCCCCGCGCTGCCGATCTCGACGCCCGCGAGGTCCCCCGGCCCGCGCACCTCCTCGATGCGGGAGGTGCCGGGGGTGGCGGGGTTGCCGTCGTAGAGGCCGTCGACGTCGGAGAGCAGGATCAGCAGGTCGGCCCGTACGAGGTGGGCGACGAGCGCGGCGAGCCTGTCGTTGTCGCCGAAGCGGATCTCGTCGGTGGCGACGGTGTCGTTCTCGTTGACGACCGGCACAGCGCCCATGGCGAGAAGCTGCTCCAGGGTGCGGTAGGCGTTGCGGTAGTGGGCGCGGCGGCTGGTGTCGTCGGAGGTGAGCAGCACCTGGCCCACGCGGCGCCCGTAGCGCGCGAAGGAGGCGGTGTAGCGGGCGACGAGGAGGCCCTGGCCGACGCTGGCAGCGGCCTGTTGGCGGGCGAGGTCGCGGGGGCGCTTGGCGAGGCCGAGCGGCGCGAGGCCCGCGGCGATGGCGCCCGAGGAGACGAGCACGATCTCCTTGTCGTCCTGTTCGCCGTGCTTGGCGAGCGCGTCCACCAGGGCGTCCACGCGGTCCGCGTCCAGGCCACCAGAGGCGGTCGTCAGGGAGGAGGAGCCGACCTTGACGACGATGCGCCGCGCCTCGGTCACGTCGCGACGCTCGTCCCGGTGCTCGTCACGGTGCTCGTCCCGGTGCTCGTCACGACGCTCACTCTCCGTGCCCGGCACCTCGCCGGTCCCCGGCGCACCCGGCGTCACAGACGCACCCTTCGCCTCCGACGCCCCCGATGTGCCTGTTGCCCCTGTCACTCTCGTACGTCCCTGCTGTTCGCCCACGATCCCGGATCCCGGAGCCCGGCCGCGCCGACGGGGTTCCGCCGCAGCGCAATCTACGTCAGCCGGGGTGCACGGCGCTTCTCCGTTCCACTCGGCGGACCGGCGGAGATACTGACCTTTGGCCCTGTTATGCCGTGAGACGCCCCACCGAAGATTGTCACTGGGGCTGCGACCGTCATACGGTCAGTGGTCGACCACGGCCACCCCCACAGGCCGCGACCCATTTTCTGCTCGCCCCGACCTCCTGCCAGGAGCCCAGCCCGTGCCCTCTGCCGGACTCTCCCCACGACGCGCCGTCCAGCTCACGGCGCTGCTCGCGCTGATGGTGTTCTACACCGCCCAGCTCGCGGGCGCGCTGCTGCCGAACGTGCCCGTCTTCCTCACCGCCTCCGTGGCGGGCCTCGCCCTTGACGTGTACCTCACACACAAGCAGCCGGGCCTCCTCGCCCTGCTGGGCAAGGTCCGCTTCGACGTCACCACGCGCCAGTTGCTGCGCGACATGCTGATCGTCATCGGCCTGGTACGGATCCCCGACGTCCCCCCGGACATCGAGCGCCCGCTCACCCTGCTCCTGCTCATCGCCTACGCCGCGCACTTCCTGTGCCAGGCCGTGGCCCAGCTCGTACGCCGCCGCCGTACGCTGCCGATCCTCACCCGCAACATCGACGCCTCGGCCCTGCGCCTGAACAACGCGCCGCCCCGGCTGCTGGCCCGCCAGCCCAGCCGCAGGCTGCTGCGGTTCTCCATCCCCGGCACCGTGGGCCTGATGCTCTGCGCGAGCCTGTCGACGGAGACGTGGGGCCTGCTCGGCGTCGGCCTCACCTTCCTGCTGTCCTTCGGCAGCGCGGTCTACCTGGCCACCTGGCTGCTCCCGAAGAAGCGGCACGCCAACGAGCAGCAGACGCTCGCCTGGCTCGACAAGTGGCTGGAGAAGTACCAGCCGACCGTCGGCATGTACTTCTCGGGCGGCACCACCTCGGCCTACCAGGCCAACATGTGGCTCTCCACGCTCGCGAAACTGGACGGGAACCCGATCATCGTGCTCCGTGAGCGGTTCATGGTGCAGAAGATCGACGCGACGGACATCCCGATCATCTGCATCCCGAAGGTCGCGCACCTGATGCACCTGGAGCACTCGGCACTGAAGATGCTGCTCCACCCCGCGAACTCGGGCAAGACCTCACAGGTCCTGCGCATTCCGACGATCAAGCACGCCTTCATCAACCACGGCGAGAGCGACAAGCTCTCGTCCTGCAACCCGTACGCGAAGGCGTACGACGAGATCTGGGTCGCCGGACCCGCGGCCCGCGAGCGCTACCAGCTCGCGGACATCGGCGTCGAGGACAAGGACGTCGTCGAGGTCGGCCGCCCGCAGCTCTCCCCGATCGAGCCGTACCGGGGCGCGCCGACGGGCACCTACACGACGGTCCTGTACGCCCCCACCTGGGAGGGCTGGACCAACGACCCGGGCAACACCTCGGTCATCCTGGCCGGGGAGAACATCGTCCGCGCCCTGCTGGCCGACCCCAAGGTGCGGCTCCTCTACAAGCCGCACCCCATGACCGGCTCCGTCGACCCGCGCGCGGGCGCCGCGAACCAGCGCATCCAGGCCATGATCGCCGAGGCCAACGCGAAGCGCTCCGGCGACCGCCCCGGGCCCGAGGCCGCCGCCGAGCTGGGACTGCGCACGGCCGAGCTGGAGGCGCTCACCACGACCGCGTTCCGCTCGGGCGCCGACGAGGTCGAGCGGATGCTGCTCCAGGGCACGCCCGAGGGCAACCGCGCTGAGCGGGTGGAGGCGGCCACGGCCGCGTGGGAGGCCGCGTACTGGGCCTCGTTCCCCGAGTGGGAGCACCAGATCATCACGGGTCCGCGCCCGGCGATCTACACCTGCTTCAACCAGGCCGACCTGCTGATCTCCGACGTCTCCTCGGTGGTCTCCGACTACCTGACGAGCGAGAAGCCGTACGCCGTCGCCAACACCAGCGGTCTCGACGAGGACGACTTCAGGGCGGGCTTCCCGACGGTACGGGCCGCCACGATCCTCTCCCCCGAGGCGAAGGAGATCCCGGCGCTGCTGGAGTCGGTGCGCGACCCGGAGAAGGACACCCTCGTCACGGCCCGCAAGGAGCTGAAGGTGCACCTCCTCGGCCCGTCCGAGCCGCCGTCGCTGGCCCGCTTCAACCAGGCGGCCGTGGACCTGTGCAAGGACGCGGACGAGCGCAACGAGCGCGTCCGGAGCCGTACGACCGACATCCCGGGGCAGCGCGAGGCGGAGGCCCGCGAGGCGGCCGAGGAGGCCGAGATGGAGCCCACGGCGGGCGGTCTCGCCGGGGCCGACAGCTCGGATCCGGAGGACGCGGTCACCGCCTGACACGGCGGCCTCGCCGGTTCCCCGCGCGGAGGGCCGGGTCAGGGAAGCGCGTGCTTCCCTGACCCGGCCCTCCGCCGTCTCCGGTGCGTGCGGGTGCACCCGTGCACGCCCGCGCACTCATGCTCCGTCCTCACTCTCCGTGCTTCCTCTCGCTTCTTCGCCTCACTTCGTACTTGTTCACAGTTGAGGCCATCTTGTGCGAACGGCCATGACGCGCAAACCTTCATTCCGCACAGCGCACGGCACCACACGGCACCCGCCATACCTGCACGTACCGAGATCCGGTTTACGAAAGGTCAGGTGCACGTCATGAGATCCCAGACCCGGTCCAAGATCCGCCGCTTCGGCGCGCTCTTACCCGCCGTCGCTCTCGTCGCGGGAATCCAGCTCGCCGCCGCGCCCGGCGCCCAGAGCGCCCCGACGGGCGATCTGCGCCTCGCGCCCTCCGACACGGCCATCTCCGGCAGTTGGATCGCCGTCCTGAAGGACGGCAGCGCGTCCAAGGCGGCCACCAAGGCCACGGCCCGCGACCTCGCCGCCGAGCAGGACGCGCGGATCACCGAGGTGTACGGCTCCACGATCAAGGGCTTCGCGGCGAAGATGAGCAAGGCCGAGGCCGCCGAGCTGGCGGCGGACCCGCGCGTCGCGTACGTCGAGCAGGACGCGGAGGTGAAGCTCAACGACACCCAGTCGAACGCGACGTGGGGCATCGACCGCATCGACCAGCGCGACCTGCCGCTGAGCACGACGTACACGTACAACACCACGGCGTCCAACGTCACCGCGTACATCATCGACACCGGCATCCGCACCTCGCACAGCGAGTTCAGCGGCGGACGCGCCACCGTCGGCACCGACACCATCGGCGACGGCCAGAACGGCCAGGACTGCCAGGGCCACGGCACGCACGTCGCGGGTACGGTCGGCGGCAAGACCTACGGTGTCGCCAAGGCGGCCAAGCTCGTCGCCGTCCGCGTCCTCAACTGCTCCGGCTCCGGCAGCACTTCGGGCGTCATCGCGGGCGTGGACTGGGTCACCGCCAACGCCACGAAGCCCGCCGTCGCCAACATGAGCCTGGGCGGCGGCAGCAACACCTCCCTCGACAACGCGGTGAAGCGGTCCATCGCGGCGGGCATCACCTACGCCATCGCCGCGGGCAACGGCAACGCCATCGGCACCCCGCAGAACGCCTGCAACTACTCGCCCGCGCGCGTTCCCGAGGCCCTGACCGTCGGCGCGACCGACAGCTCGGACCGCCGCGCCTCCTGGTCCAACTACGGCACCTGCCTGGACCTGTTCGCGCCCGGCGTGAGCATCACCTCGGCCTGGCGCACCAGTGACACGGCGACGAACACCATCTCCGGCACGTCGATGGCCACCCCGCACACGGCGGGCGTCGCGGCGCTGTACCTGGCGACGCATCCGACGGCCACCCCGGCCCAGGTGAGCACCGCGATCACGAGCGGCGCGACCCCCAACAAGGTCATCGACCCGCGCACCGGCTCGCCGAACCGGCTCCTCTACTCCCTGCTGTGAGCGGGCTGGCGGGCGCGTGAATCGCTGAGCGCCCGGGTGAGACGGTGACGGCCTCACCCCTCGGCCCGCCGCCGGGCCGTCGCCCAGGACCCCGGAAGGGGACTTGGGCGACGGCCCGGTCAGCGCTTCACGGTGCGGATGAAGTCCCCGAAGGCCCGCGCGGGGAACGTCAGCGCGGGGCCGTCGGGACGCTTGCTGTCCCGTATCGCGACGACGGCCTGCGTCGGCGCGGTGCCAACCTCGACGCAGTCGCCGCCCTTGTCATCGCTGTAACTGGACTTACGCCACGTGGCGCCGTGAAGGGGTGCGCACTCGACACACTCGCCGCCCTTGTCGTCGCTGCGGCTCGACTTACGCCATCGGGCGCCTGACAGGCCGTGACTGGTACTCATAGCGCTCCTCCATTACGCGAGCGATCAGATCCGCCGAGTCCCCAGGGGGGAGGGCGCTGGCTCGCAGGAGATCGTAACGGAGGGACCGCGCCCTCACTTCCACAGGATCGATGGTGGAATTGCCCCCCTCGTAGTCCTCGGCGTAGGCCACGTCGTCCTTTCGAGCAAAGGAGAAGATGCTGAACGAGCCTGACAGGCCAGTGTGCGCACCAGCGCTAAAGGGCAGCACTTGGATCTGCACATTGTTGTTGTGGCGGTAATTCAACAGACGGGCCAGTTGACCCCGCATGACGTTCTTCCCGCCGATCTCCTGGTACAGCACCCCCTCGCCCAGGACCACCCACAGCAGCGGAGCCTGCTCGCGTTCCAGGATCCGTTGCCTGTCCAATCGCGCTGCGACCTTGCTGTCGATCTCGTCGTGAGGCATGACGCCGATCACCGCTCGCGCATACTCCTCCGTCTGCAAGAGACCGTGCACCAACTGGGCCTGGAAGACGCGAATCTCACGGGCCGTGGCTTCCATCTCGGCGATCTTCTGATACCAGCTCGGCAACCGGCTCCGCTTCACCAGGTCCCACAACCGCAGCAGCGCGCCCTCCGCGCCCAGCGCCGCATCGACGCGCTGCACGAAATCCAGCGTGGGCGTCTTCGAAGCCGTCTCGATCTGGCCGATCAGCGAACCCGTGCAGTACAGGACCGAGCCCAACTGGGCCAGCGTCAGACCCGCCTCATCTCTTAAGCGCCGCAGCTCCGCGCCGAAGTAGTGGAGCGGCGACGCCCCGGGGTCCAGTTCCTTGACGTTGGCCATCAGGGACCTCCACAGCACGGGGAGTTGCATTCACGCCGTAGCCCACAGTAATCGCCGCATTACAGCCTTGTCCCGTGAACGTCATCGAGGAACCCACCGAATTCCCGCCCCGCAGGTACCGCATCGCGCTCACAGTCGGCGACCACTCGCCGCGCCACATGCGCCGTATCGCACGTGCCTACGTACGGCTCTGGGACGTACCGCAGTTGGGCGACACCGTCGAACTCGCCCTCACCGAGCTGATGACCAACGTGCACCGGCACGTACCCGACCAGTGGTGCACCGTCACCATCCTGCACACGCTGCACGGCGTACGCATCGAGGTGTACGACCGCTCCCCCGTCCTCCCCGTGCCGCGCGAGGCGGAGACGTGGGAGGAGTCGGGCCGGGGGCTGGCCCTCGTCGCGCTGCTCAGCGACCAGTGGGACGTGACCGCGCACGCCACCGGCAAGACGGTGTGGTGCGAGGTGTGCGCGTGAGGCGCCGCCGCGTCGGCGACGCGCTGATTCCGCAGCCCGCGAC
This sequence comes from Streptomyces sp. NPDC054796, assembly GCF_053611545.1. Taxonomy (NCBI): domain Bacteria; kingdom Bacillati; phylum Actinomycetota; class Actinomycetes; order Kitasatosporales; family Streptomycetaceae; genus Streptomyces; species Streptomyces sp. NPDC054796. The sequence goes on from NZ_JBSHAO010000084.1 coordinate 7,705, forward strand.
GACGCGCGAAGCCCTGCGCGAGGCGGTACAACGCATCGCACCGCTGCATCTGACGCAGTACGACCGGGAGTTGGGCGACGCGTTCGACCAGGCCATGCGCACCGGGTCCACCGGGTGGCTGCGCGGCTTCCTGGCCAAGTGGGCCACGTTCATCGCGGTCGAGCGGTTACCCGCCAGGGCGACGGCCCTGCGGGAGGCGGAGCGCGTCTGCGGCGACCCGTACTCCTCGGACCAGCAGGTACGGGAAGCACAGCAGGTCATCGCCGACACCCTCCGCGCCGCCGCGCGGGACGTCACGGCTGCGCCGAGCGCCGCCCCACGGCCGTGAGGTCGATGTCCAGGGTGAACGGCACGGAGACCTTGAGCCTGTCGTGGTGGATGCCCGTGAGGGCGTAGCCGCCGCTGGCCGGGTCGCGCTCGTACGTGTAGACCACGGCGCGGTCCTCGTCGTTCTCGACGCGCCAGTAGTGCGGGAAGCCCGCCGCCGCGTACTTGCGGGGCTTCGTGTCGCGGTCGCGGTCCTCGGAGTCGGGCGAGACGGCCTCGACGGCGATGAGCACGTCCTCCGGGAAGTAGTACGTGGACGGCTCGTCCCGCACGTACGCCTCGCTCGTCACCACGACCACGTCCGGCTCAGGAACCTGCCGCTTGCCGAGCCGTACCGCCATCTCGCGATCCGCGCGCAGCTCGGCGGGCGCCTGCCGGTCCAGTTCCCGGTCCAGTTCCCCGACCAGGAGGTTGATGACCCGGCTGTGCCACTTCCCGCGCAGGCCCGCGAAGACCAGGCTGCCGTCGATCAGCTCCGTGTGCGCGGGCAGGCCGACGAGCCCCAGGAAGCCTTCTGCGGTGAACCCGCCCGGAGGCGGGATCACCCAGTCGGGAAGCGGCTCGACGCTCATAGGGCCAGCCTGCCTCAGAAGTGCGCTCACCGAGTCGATTCGCTCAGGTGGACCCGCCCTGGTCCGAGGAGGCCGGGTCCGGTGAGGTGACGCCCTGTTCCTGGGCCATCTCGCGGGCCATCCGGGGCGCCGTCCACAGTGTCGGCAGCATGATGAAGCCCACCGGTACCGCCGTGACCACGATGAACGACTGCAACGCCGTGATGCCGCCGTCCCCGACCAGGATCAGTACCGCCGCCGCCGAACCCATCAGCAGGGCCCAGAACGCCCGTACCGCGCGCGTCGGTTCACCGGACGTCGTGCCCGCCGCGGCGATGCTGTACGACATCGAGTCGGTGGTCGTCACCACGAACGTGATCGTCAGCAGGAGCAGCGCGACGGCGACCACCGCGCCCATCGGGAGCCGCTGCGCCATGGAGATGACCGCGGCGTCCATGCCGACCGACTTCAGCGGGCCCGAGATCGTGCCGGGGTCTTGCTGTTCCAGGAAGATGCCGGTGCCGCCGAACACCGTGAACCAGAACATGGTGGCCAGCGGAGGGACGATCGCGGTGGAGACCACCAGGTCGCGCAGGGTGCGGCCCTTGGAGATGCGGGCCACGAAGATGGACATCAGCGGCCCGTAGCCGAGGAACCAGCCGAAGAAGAAGACCGTCCAGGAGCCGAGCCACGCGTGGTCGCCCCGGTTGAGGGCCAGCGGCACGAAGTCCCGCACGTACTGGCCGAAGCCGCCCAGGAACGAGTCGAGGACGAAGCCGAGGGAGCCCAGCACCAGGAAGACGGCCATCAGCGCGACCGCGAGCCAGATGTTGGCCCTGCTGAAGAACTGGATGCCGCGGTCGACGCCGCTGGCGACGGAGAGAACGGCGACGACAGTCAGCAGGACGATGACGCCGAGCTGCACGGGGTAGCCGCCGGAGATGCCGAACACCTCGGACAGCCCGTAGGAGACCTGGAGGCCGAGGAAGCCGATCGGGCCGACGGTCCCGGCCACCACGGCGATGACGCAGACGACGTCGACGGCGGCCCCCAGCCTGGAGTGCCGGACGCGCTCGCCGAGGAACGGGTACAGCAGCGTCCGCGGGCGCAGTGGCATGCCGCGCTCCTGGCCCCGGATCATCACGATCGAGGCGAGCGTCCCGAGGACGGCCCAGGCGAGGAAGCCCCAGTGCGCGAAGCTCTGGGAAAGCGCCGCGTCGGCCGCCTCCTGGGTGCCGCTCTTGACGCCGTCGTAGAAGGGCGGCGTGTCGACGTAGTGCTGTACGGGCTCGCCCGCCGCGAAGAAGACGCCGCCGCCCGCGAGCAGCGTCGACATGATCATGGCGACCCACTGGAACCTGCCGTACTCCGGGCGCGCCCCGGCGCCCCCGAGCCGCACCTTCCCGTACCGGGAGAAGCCCAGCCACAGCGCGACGCCGAACGTCGCGAGCAGCAGCACCTGCCACAGCGGGCCGAACCACCGCGCGGCGAAGGTGAAGACGGTGTTCACGGCGTCGCCCGTGGCCGTGGGCGCGATCAGCGCGGCCAGGACGAACGCGGTGAGCAGCCCGCCGCTGACGGCGAGCACCGGTATGTCGGTGCGTCTGCCGTCTCCACGGGGCGCGGCGGGCGCCGTATGGCACCCCTCGGCGTCGTCCGTTGCGGGCTCGCCGTCCGTGGGCACGACGGCGGGGGCAGGGGAGGTCGGCATGAGGTTCCTTGCTGAGGGGGATCGCGCACGTCGCTCACGAGGGCAGGGCGGCAGGACCGCTCGGTGCGCAGGTCAGCAGGGAAGGGTGCTATCCGAAGGCCGTTGTCGTCAAATTCCGGACAGGGGCAGGGGCCGGGACCGGTGGCTCCTGCCCGTTCCGGACCACGGGCTACGCGAACGGGTCGAAGTCCCGGTACTCGCCCAGCGCCTCGTCCCGCTCCGCCTCGTGGTCCCTGCGGCGCTGCGCCGCAGGGCGCGGGGCCTCCATGCGGTGGTCCTCGCCACGGCGGCCGAGCATCTCCGCGCCCGCCGCCATCGTCGGCTCCCAGTCGAAGACGACCGCGTCGTCCTCGCCGCCGATGGCGACGCCGTCGCCCTCGCGCGCGCCCTCCTTCAGCAGCGCGTCCTCGACGCCGAGGCGGTTGAGGCGGTCGGCGAGATAGCCGACGGCCTCGTCGTTGTTGAAGTCGGTCTGGCGCACCCAGCGCTCCGGCTTCTCGCCGCGCACGCGGTAGAGGCCGTCCTCCTCCTTGGTGACGGTGAAGCCCGCGTCGTCCACGGCCTTGGGCCGGATGACGATGCGCGTGTTCTCCTCGACGGGGCGGGCGGCGCGGGCCTCGTCCACGAGCTTGGCCAGCGCGTACGACATCTCCTTGAGGCCCTGCCGGGACACGGCGGAGACCTCGAAGACCTGGTAGCCGCGGGCTTCCAGATCGGGGCGGATCATGTCGGCGAGGTCCTGGCCGTCGGGGATGTCGATCTTGTTGAGGACGACGAGGCGGGGGCGGTCCTCCAGGCCCCGGCCGTACTGGGCCAGCTCCGCCTCGATGACGTCGAGGTCCGAGACCGGGTCGCGGTCGGACTCCAGCGTCGCGCAGTCCAGGACGTGCACCAGGACCTCGCAGCGCTCGACATGGCGCAGGAACTCCAGGCCCAGGCCCTTGCCCTCGCTCGCGCCGGGGATCAGCCCCGGCACGTCGGCGATGGTGTAGACCGTCGAGCCCGCGGTGACGACGCCGAGGTTCGGCACGAGCGTGGTGAACGGGTAGTCGGCGATCTTCGGCTTGGCCGCCGAGAGCACCGAGATGAGCGAGGACTTCCCGGCGCTCGGGTAGCCGACGAGGGCCACGTCGGCGACGGTCTTCAGCTCCAGCACCACGTCGCGGGTCTCGCCGGGCTCGCCCAGCAGCGCGAAGCCGGGGGCCTTGCGGCGCGCGGAGGCCAGCGCGGCGTTGCCGAGCCCGCCCCGGCCGCCCTGGCCCGCGATGAAGGTGGTGCCCTTGCCGACCATGTCCGCCAGCACGTTGCCGTCGCGGTCCTGGACGACGGTGCCGTCCGGGACGGGCAGGACCAGGTCCTTGCCCTCGGGGCCCGAGCGGTGGCCGCCCTGGCCCGGCTGGCCGTTGGTCGCCTTGCGGTGCGGGCTGTGGTGGTAGTCGAGCAGCGTCGTCACGTCCGGGTCGACGACAAGGACGACGTCCCCGCCGCGCCCGCCGTTGCCGCCGTCCGGGCCGCCCAGCGGCTTGAACTTCTCGCGATGGACGGAGGCACAGCCGTGACCCCCGTTACCCGCGGCGATATGCAGTTCGACGCGGTCCACGAAGGTGGTCATGAGGAGTGCCTCCCGGCATGCGTGACGTGATCTGTGCTTCTGCTCTGCTGCTCTTGCTGCTCTGCTGGTGCGCGCCCGTACGCCGCTGCGTACGGGCGCGTCCCTACCTGTGTCGTAACACGCCGAGGGCGGACCCGCTTCCCGTACGGACGCGACGCGGGGTCACGTACGTACGGGAAAGGCGGTCCGCCCTCGGAAGGTGTCGCTGCCGAACCGGCTGATTACTCAGCGGCGGCGGGGACGATGTTGATGACCCTGCGGCCACGCTGGGTGCCGAACTGCACGGAACCGGCGTCCAGGGCGAACAGCGTGTCGTCGCCACCGCGGCCGACACCCTTGCCCGGGTGGAAGTGGGTGCCGCGCTGGCGGACGAGGATCTCACCGGCGTTGACGAGCTGACCGCCGAAGCGCTTCACGCCGAGGTACTGCGGGTTCGAGTCGCGCCCGTTCCGAGTGGACGATGCGCCCTTCTTGTGTGCCATCTCTCCTCAGTCCTTACTTCTTGGCCGGGGCGGGGATCTCGGTGACCTTCAGCGCCGTGTGGAGCTGACGGTGACCGATCCGCTTCTTGTAGCCGGTCTTGTTCTTGTACTTCTGGATCCGGATCTTGTCGCCCTTGTGGTGGTCAACCACCTCGGCCACGACCTTGACCCCGGCCAGGACCCACGGGTCGCTGGTGACGGCTTCGCCGTCGACCACGAGAAGCGTGGAGAGCTCGACGCTGTCGCCGACCTTGCTCTCAGACAGACGGTCTACCTCGATGACGTCGCCCACAGAAACCTTCTGCTGACGGCCGCCGGTGCGCACGATCGCGTACACGCGGAACTCTCTCTCACTCGATACGGAAGCTCCTGACGCCAGCCGCCCGACGCGGACCGAGGTCCGCAGTGCGATCCGAATGGATTGAGCGGCCTCTCCCGGGCTGACGCCGCGGGAGGGAGTTGCTCAGGAGCGCGGCATGTCTGACGACACGCCGACGGTCAAGGCTACGGTGCGCCCGATACGCAGGTCAAACCGGGTGGTCGCCGCCCGGTGCCCTGTGACGCCTGTGCGCCCGCGTCCTCCCGGGGGAGGGCGCGGGCGCACAGGTCACGCGGAGGGCGTCAGTCCTCGGCCGGGACCTGGACGGACAGCGTCTGCTGCTCCGTGCTGTCGGCCGCCGCCGTCTTCTTCGACGCCGACTTCTTCGCCGTCGACTTCTTGGCGGCCGTCTTCTTGGCAGCGGCCTTCTCGGCCGTGCCGGTGCTCGTGCCGGTGCCCGACGCGGCCTTCTTGGCCGTCGTCTTCTTCGCGGCGGTCTTCTTCGCGGCCGTCTTCTTCGCCGCCGCCTTCTTGGCCGTGGCCTTCTTCGCGGGCTTCTTGCTCGCGGAGTCGGCCTCGTCGGTGTCACCGGCGGCATCCGCCGGGGACTCCGCGTTCTCCGTGCCGTCAGCGCCCGGTGCGGACACCTGCCGCGTGGCGCGGCGACGCGTCCTCGCGGGCGGGGCCGCCTCGGCGACGGGCTCGGGCTCGGCCGGTGCCTCCGGCGCTGCGGGGGCCTCGGCCGGCGCGGCGGCGACCACCGTCACGCCCGCGCTCTCGTCCTCCGAGGACTCCGACACCTTCGGCGAACCAGCCGGAACCGAAACGGCCCGACGCCGCCTGCGCCCCGGCTTCGTCGCCGGAGCCTCGGCGGGCGCCTCGGCAGCGGCGGCAGCAGCGGGAGCGGGCGCCTCCGGCGCGGGCTCGGGCGCGGGCTCGGCCGGAGCGGCGGCCGGGGCCGCCTCGGGCGCCGACTCGGCACCCGTACCGCCAGCGGAGGGCGCGCCCGCCTTGCGGCTCGCACGCCGCCGCGACCGCCCGCCGCGCGAACCGGACGCCGCGGCGGCCTCCGCCTCGGCGGCGCTGCTGTACAGCTCCTCGTCCGGCACGAACTCCGGCTCGGGCAGCGCCTTCGGCTCCTCGTGCCCCGACGCGTCCGAGTCCGTCTCGTCCGCACCGTGCGCGTGATCGCCGTGCGCGTGGTCGTGGCCGTTCGCGTGGCCGTTCGCGCCGGTCTTGTCCCTGCCCTTGTCGGCGGCAGCCTTGTCCGTGTTCTTCTCGGACTTCTCGGCCTTGCTCTTCTTGCTCTTCTTGCCGCCACCGCCGACGGACGTCGGCTGCTCCATGTGCACGATGACGCCGCGCCCGTTGCAGTGGACGCAGGGCTCGGAGAACGACTCCAGCAGCCCCTGCCCGACCCGCTTGCGGGTCATCTGCACGAGGCCCAGCGAGGTGACCTCGGCCACCTGGTGCTTCGTACGGTCGCGGCCCAGGCACTCCAGCAGTCGCCGCAGCACCAGGTCCCGGTTGGACTCCAGCACCATGTCGATGAAGTCGATCACGATGATGCCGCCGAGGTCGCGCAGCCTGAGCTGGCGGACGATCTCTTCCGCGGCCTCCAGGTTGTTCCTGGTGACCGTCTCCTCCAGGTTGCCGCCCTGGCCCGTGAACTTGCCGGTGTTGACGTCGACCACGATCATCGCCTCGGTGCGGTCGATGACCAGCGAGCCGCCGCTCGGCAGCCAGACCTTGCGGTCCAGCGCCTTCATCAACTGCTCGTCGATGCGGTACGTGGCGAAGACGTCGACGTCCGAGTTCCACTTCTGGAGCCGGTCGGAGAGGTCAGGGGCGACGTGCGAGACGTAGCCGTGGATGGTCTGCCACGCCTCCTCGCCGCTGACGATGACCTTCGAGAAGTCCTCGTTGAAGATGTCGCGCACGACGCGGACGGTCATGTCCGGCTCGCCGTACAGCAGCGTCGGCGCGTTGCTGCCCTTCTGCGCCTTCTGCTGGATCTCCTCCCACTGCGCCTGGAGCCGCTCGACGTCGCGGCGCAGCTCGTCCTCGCTCGCGCCCTCGGCCGCCGTGCGCACGATGACGCCCGCGTCCTCGGGGACGACCTTCTTGAGGATGCTCTTGAGGCGCGAGCGCTCGGTGTCGGGGAGCTTGCGGCTGATGCCCGTCATCGAGCCCTCGGGCACATAGACGAGATACCGGCCGGGCAGCGAGACCTGGCTGGTCAGGCGCGCGCCCTTGTGCCCCATCGGGTCCTTGGTGACCTGGACGAGGACGGACTGGCCCGACTTGAGCGCGGTCTCGATACGGCGCGGCCCGTTGGACAGGCCCAGCGCCTCGAAGTTGACCTCACCGGCGTACAGGACGGCGTTGCGCCCCTTGCCGATGTCGACGAAGGCGGCCTCCATGGAGGGCAGGACGTTCTGCACCTTGCCGAGGTAGACGTTGCCGACGTACGACGTCGACTGCTCCTTGTTGACGAAGTGCTCGACCAGCACGTCGTCCTCGAGGATGCCGATCTGCGTGCGCTCGCCGCTCTGGCGGACGATCATCTCGCGCTTGACGGCCTCTCGGCGCGCCAGGAACTCGGCCTCGGTGATGATCGGCACCCGGCGACGGCCCTGCTCACGGCCCTCGCGACGGCGCTGCTTCTTCGCCTCCAGGCGGGTCGAGCCCTTGATGGCCTGGACCTCGTCGCTGGGCTCGGAGTCCTTCTTCTTGCGCGGCTCGCGGATCTTGACGACCGTGCGCTCCGGGTCGTCCTGGTCGGCCGCGGAGCCGCCGCCACCACCGTTGTTGTCGGAGCCGTCACCGCTGCGGCGACGGCGCCGACGGCGGCGGCGCGAGCTGCTGGAGGAGCCGGCGGAACCCTGCTCGTCGTCGCCCTCGTCCTCGTCGTCCCCGGAGCCGGAAGCGGAACCGGCGCCCTGGGCACCGGTCTCGGAGCCGCTGTCGCCGTTGCCGTGGCCGTTGCCGCCCTGGTCGCCGGAGCGCTTGGACTGCTTCGGGGAACCCTTGCCCTCGTTGCCCTCGGCGCGCGCTTCGTCGGTGTCCTGGTCGTCGTCCTGGCCCTCGCGGCCGTCCTGGCCGTCCTGCGACGCGTCCGCGCTGTCGCCACGGCGGCGGCGACGGCCGCCCCTGCGACGACGGCGCGCGGGGCGGTCGCCGGAGTCGTCGGCGAAGTCGCCGGACGGGGTGTCGCCGTCCTGCTCGTCGTCGCCCTCGTCGGCGCTCTGCGCCGACCGGTCGGTGCCCGCGTCGGAGGCACGGGCTGCGGACTCGCCGCTCCCGTTCCCGTTCCCGCTCCCCTTGCCGTCAGCGTGGCCGTTCGTCTCGCCGGACGCGTCGGCCCTGCGGCGACGGCGGCGGCGCGAACCGGCGGCCTGGACCTCCTCCGGCTCCTCGTCCGTCTCGTCCTCGGCCTGCTCCGCCTCGGCGGCGGCAGCGGCGGCGGCGCTCTGCGGCGTCTGGAAGGCGGGCTCGGTGAAGACCGGCGCCTGGAAGACGGCCACCGGTGCCATGGTCTGCTTGCGCGGGGCCGGTGCCGACAGGTCCTCGGTCCCGGCCGCCTGCGCGTCCTGCTGCGGTGCGGCGAGCGGCGCGTCCGGCTCGGCCGACGCCGCCTTGCGGGACCGCGTGCTGCGACGGCGCGTACGGGCGCCGGACGTCTCCGCCTCGGCCCTGGACTCTGCCTCCGTCCCGGCACCGGCCTCCGTCAGCGCCTCGGCCGACTCGCCCTCGGTCTGCGCCTTGGCGGCGGCGCGGGTCCTGGTCTTCGCCTTGGCCTTCGTCGCCTTGGCGGCCTTCGGCTCGGCCTCCGGCTCGGCGTCGCTCACGGCTGCGGCCGCCGGCGCCTCGTCGGCCTGCGGCGCGGCGCTCTCGCCCTCGCTCGCGGGCGCCGCCTCGGCGGGCTGCGCCTTCGCCGCGGCGGTCTTACGGGTCGCACGACGGCGCGTGCGCGCCGGAGCCGCTGCCTCGGCGCTCTCCTGCTTCCCCTGCTCCCCGGCGCTCGCTTCGGCCCCGGAGGCGTTCTCGGTCACGGCTGGGGTCGTGTCAGCGGCCGTGTTCTCGGCCGTCTGCGGCGCCCCGGCCGGCGCGGTGGCCTTGCGGGTCGCGCGACGGCGCGTACGGGCCGGAGCCGCGTCGGCGGCGGGCGCCTCGGGCTCGGCAGCGGCGGACGCGGCGGGCTGCTCGCCCGGGGTGCTGTCGGCGGCCACGACGGTCTCGGCGCTCTCGGCCGCACCGCCCGTCTCCGCCGTCTGCGGCGCACCGGCCGGTGCGCTGGCCTTACGGGTCGCACGGCGGCGCGTACGCGCCGGGGCCGCGCCCTCGTCACCGGCACCGGCGCTCGCGCCCGCGTCCGGGGCGCTCTGCGGGGCCTGGGCCTGCGGCGCCTGCGCGGCGGAGGCGGCTGCCTCCACGTCCGGTACGCCTGCTGTGTCGTGCTGTGTCACCGCGGTCTCCGTCTCGGCCGTGGCCGACGGAGGACCCGCCGGGCGCGTCGCGGCACGGCGGCGGCGACGCGTAGGAAGGGTGTCGCTCGGGGTGCTGCCCTCGGCCGCGCTCTCATTCGCGGTGGCAGCGGGATCTGTCCTGACTGCTGTCTCGGCGCTCTCGGCGCTCTCCGCCGATGCGGATTCGTTCGGTTCGAGCATGCGGGCGGTTCTCCCGTCACGCTCCCGGGCGCCGCGCCTCGTTCGTACCGGTGGCGGCCCGCGTACTGTGCGGGGCCGCTCTCCGGGGCGCGGGCGCCGCGCGGGAGCTGTTGTCTCACTCGCCGGTTCCGGCCCTTGAAGGCCCGGCTACGGCGAAAGTCTCCTGGTCAGTGCGCTCGCCTGCCGGACGCGTACCCGGGTGGCTCCCTGGTGCGTGCGTCGGCGGCAGCGCTTCGACGGCGGTCCTCGAAGTCCACGACCTTCAGGCCACGGACTACGCGTTGCCGCCCGGCGCCGTCGCGACGAGGGTTGCGTCGCGGTCGGCCGCCAACGGGTCGGTCACCGTGCCGGTCTCCTCATCGAGCGGCCCCTGCGCCAGCCTGGTCACCGCAGCGGGGACCGGCGGCGCCAGGTCGGCCGTAGCTCGGAGGCCGGACAGGACGTCGTCGGGTCGTACGGCAGGTGTCAGGTGCCGCACTACCAGCCGCAGTATCGCACAGGCACCGTCACCCGGCCTATCGCCCCCGGCCTGCGCGCTTGCCGATACCACCCCGTCAGCGGACGAATCGGCCGAGGTCAGGGAGGTGACGGCGGACCGTGCGTCAAATGTGCGCAGGCCCTTCTTCGTCTGCCTCTCCACCTCCACCGTCTCCGCCGCGAGGAAGGCGGCCACGGCCCGCTCCGCCTCCTGGGGCTCGACGCCGGTCAGCCGCAGCTCCCACTCCGACGCCTGGAGGCGGTCGGTGAAGTCGGACGTGCGGGCCTCGACGGCGTCGACGATGTCGAGCCCCGTCGGCATGGAAGTGTCGAGCTGCCCGAGCAGCTCACCCGGATCGCGCCGCTCCGTGAGGGCGATCTCCAGGTACTCGGCCTCGCTGCCCGTGCCGGTGGGGGCGGCATTGGCGTACGAGACCTTCGGGTGCGGCGTGAAACCGGCGGAGTACGCCATGGGCACCTGGGCCCGGCGCAGCGCCCGCTCGAACGCTCGCTGGAAGTCTCGATGGCTGGTGAACCGGAGGCGGCCTCGCTTGGTGTAGCGCAGTCGGATGCGCTGCACCGCGGGTGCGGGCGGCGGGCCTTCGGGCTGTCGCTTGCCCAGTGCTTCTCTCCTCGGTGCCGGGCGGAGCGCGTCGGCGCCGCCGCCCTTCGTTGACGTCTGGCACGGCGGGTGATGCCCCGCCGAGGCGGGTGTGCCCCGCCGAAAGGGGGCGGAAGCTCCGCACCTCGCACTGTCCCACCCGGCGCGCCGCGCCACGGTGCGCCTCGGTGCGTTGTGCGTTTGTGCGGATGATCCTTCTTCCTAGGGTACGCGGCCCTCGCGCGGCAGGGCCTCCCGCTCCTCCACCCGTGGCGCACCGAAGAGGGCGCGCCGCAGCTCGGCCCTGGTCTCCCGGACCGAGGCGCGGGCCGCCGCGAGCACCTCACGGGCCGACCGGCCCGCCGCGCGGACCGCCCGCGCCGACGGGCGCCAGACGTGCTCGCGCACCGCCCTGCCGACCGGCGCCACGACGTGCCGCCACACCCAGACCGCCGGATCCACGAACAGCCACCGCAGCACGCGCCCCGCGAAGCGGAACACCGCGCGCGAGACGTATCCGGCCGCACGCCAGGCGTGCCCGAGCCCCTCCACGGTCTCGCGTACGACGACGGCGACGGCACGCCCCACGGGCGTGAGCACCCAGCGGTAGACGGCGACCGCAGGGACGACGACGGCGTACCGGACGAGCCATCCGAGCAGCCGCCCCGCGCCGTGTACGGCGGCGACGATGCCGTGTCCGAGGGGCGTCAGCACATGGCGGTACAGCGCCACCGCGGGGACGACCAGCAGCATCCGCAGCAGCCATGTGAACCCGGTCCACAGCGCCACGGCCGGCACGACGACGAGGTAGCGCCCGAGCCGGGCCAGCCCATGCCCCAGTGCGGTGAACACCGCGCCGAGGCCGTGTCCGACGGGGGTCAGCAGCCGCGCGTACAGCCAGGTCAGCGGGGTCACCACCAGCACGCGGCCCAGCCAGGCCAGCCCCGCGCCGGTCCCGTGCGCCCCGACGGCCAGCCCATGGCCCACGGCGCGGGCGAGCCACCACAGGCCGCGGCCCGTACCGCTGAGGAGCCACCACACCCCGCGTCCCGTCGGCGCGAGGACGTACCGCCATGCCGCGCGGCCCGCCGGTGCGAGGACGTAGCCCCACAGCGCGACCCACGGCCACACCAGCACCCCGTACAGCACCGGCGCCAGCACCCGCCGCCACAGCCATCCGGCGGGCCCCGCGATCAGCGTGTACCAGCACCACTGCGCACCCCGCGCGAACGGGCGCCACACCGTCCGCCGCAGCACCCTGCCGCATGCGACGAGCGCGTCCCACAGCAGCCGGAAGGGGAGCACGAGGACGAGGGTGACGACGCGCACGGGCACCCGCACGGCGACGGCGAGACACCCCTCGGGCGCCGCCCGGTCCTCTCCGGCACGGGGCTCCCGCACCGCACCGCCGGTCCCGCCCGTGCCGTCCTTGCTCAACGACACCTTCGCGGGACCGGCGCGGTGGGACCCGTGCCGGGGTTCATAGGGGCTCATACCAGGGGGGACGCCGCCGTCGTCAGAACGGTTCGTTCGCAGGTCAGGCGGGCCGGAACCGGAATGGGAATCGGCTACTTCACCACGGAGAGCGGCAGCAGCTTCTTGCCCGTCGGACCCACCTGGATCTCCGTGTCCATCTGCGGGCACACGCCGCAGTCGAAGCACGGCGTCCAGCGGCAGTCCTCGACCTCGGTCTCGTCGAGGGCGTCCTGCCAGTCCTCCCAGAGCCAGTCCTTGTCGAGACCGGAGTCGAGGTGGTCCCAGGGCAGGACCTCCTCGTAGGTGCGCTCGCGCGTCGTGTACCAGTCGACGTCCACGCCGTACTCGGGGAGGGCCTTGTCCGCGCACTCCATCCACAGGTCGTAGCTGAAGTACTCGCGCCAGCCGTCGAACCTGCCGCCCCGCTCGTACACCTCGCGGATCACGGCGCCGACGCGGCGGTCACCGCGCGAGAGCAGGCCCTCGACGATGCCGGGCTTGCCGTCGTGGTAGCGGAAGCCGATGGAACGGCCGTACTTCTTGTCGCCGCGGATCTTGTCGCGCAGCTTCGTGAGCCGCGCGTCCGTGTCCTCGGCCGAGAGCTGCGGCGCCCACTGGAAGGGCGTGTGCGGCTTGGGGACGAAGCCGCCGATGGAGACGGTGGCCCGGATGTCATTGGACTTGGCGACCTCGCGGCCCTTGGCGATGACGTTGACCGCCATGTCACCGATCTGGAGCACGTCCTCGTCAGTCTCGGTGGGCAGCCCGCACATGAAGTAGAGCTTCACCTGCCGCCAGCCGTTGCCGTAGGCGGTGGCGACGGTGCGGATCAGGTCCTCCTCCGAGACCATCTTGTTGATGACCTTGCGGATGCGCTCGCTGCCGCCCTCGGGCGCGAAGGTGAGGCCCGAGCGGCGGCCGTTGCGGGTCAGCTCGTTGGCGAGGTCGATGTTGAAGGCGTCGACACGGGTCGAGGGGAGGGACAGGCCGATCTTGTCCTCCTCGTAGCGGTCGGCGAGGCCCTTGGCGACGTCACCGATCTCGCTGTGGTCGGCCGAGGACAGCGAGAGCAGGCCGACCTCCTCGAAGCCCGTGTTCTTGAGCCCCTTGTCGACCATCTCACCGATGCCGGTGATGGAGCGCTCGCGCACCGGACGCGTGATCATGCCCGCCTGGCAGAAGCGGCAGCCACGCGTGCAGCCGCGGAAGATCTCCACGGACATCCGCTCGTGCACCGTCTCGGCCAGCGGCACCAGCGGCTGCTTCGGGTACGGCCACTCGTCCAGGTCCATCACCGTGTGCTTGGAGACGCGCCACGGGACGCCGGAGCGGTTGGGGACGACGCGGGAGATGCGGCCGTCCGGCAGGTACTCGACGTCGTAGAAGCGGGGCACGTAGACGCCGCCGGTCTTGGCGAGCCGCAGCAGCAGCTCGTCCCGGCCGCCGGGCCGGCCCTCCTGCTTCCAGGCCCGGATGATCTCCGAGACCTCCAGCACCGCCTGCTCGCCGTCGCCGATGACCGCGACGTCGATGAAGTCCGCGATGGGCTCCGGGTTGAACGCGGCGTGGCCGCCCGCCATGACGATCGGGTGGTCCTCGGTGCGGTCCTTGGACTCCAGCGGGACGTCGGACAGCTCCAGCGCGGTGAGCAGGTTCGTGTAGCCCAGCTCGGTGGAGAAGGACACGCCGAGCACGTCGAAGGCGCCGACGGGGCGGTGGCCGTCCACGGTGAACTGCGGGACGTTGTTCTCCCGCATCAGCTTCTCCAGGTCGGGCCACACGCTGTACGTGCGCTCGGCGAGGACGCCCTCGCGCTCGTTGAGCACCTCGTAGAGGATCATGACGCCCTGGTTGGGCAGCCCCACCTCGTAGGCGTCGGGATACATCAGCGCCCAGCGGACGTCGCACTCGTCCCAGTCCTTGACGGTGGAGTTCAGCTCGCCGCCTACGTACTGGATCGGCTTCTGGACGTGCGGGAGGAGGGCCTCCAGGCGCGGGAAGACCGACTCGACAGGCATGGGTGGTGTCCTCGGGGCAGGGATCGCTCGTACAGAGGTGACCATCCAGCGTAACCCTTTCGCAGGGTGCGAAAGGAAACGCGGGGTTCCCCCTTCACGCTGGTGTGCCCCCTCACGGGGTGCCCGGCTCTTGCGGGGGTGCGCCTTCCCTGGTGCCTCTTGGGGTTTCGTTCGCGTGTTGCGGTCCGGTGGCACGGGTTGTGCCCACCCTCCCCCAGCTACCGCTGGGAGGTGCCCCCTCGCCGAGCGGAACGCCTGCCCACAACAGTTGGAGCGGACCGGAGGTTGGCCACCGGGTGGGAGGGGACGTGGTGGGGTGTCCCCGCAAGTGGTGGCGACGAGTATGTACAGGCAGCCGAAAAGCCGACCCGCACTTGTCGCCGCCCGAGGAGACACCCCGGCACGGCACCGACCCCCACCACACACCAACCCCACAACCACCGGCCGCACCCGAAAAACGCCGCACCCCGTGAAGCGGCGCAAAAATCAGCGCGGGACCCTACGGCACCCACCACACCGGCCGACCGTCCCGCGCAACACCCCCGACGAACGAAGCACCCCTGTTTCAATCCGCACCCCGCGAAGGGGCCGTCAGAGGTTGCCCTCGTCCTTCGACGTGATCGAGCGCCACAGCGCCGGGAGGGCGTGTTCGCAGTCCGCCGCGCGGGCCGTCTCGTGGGCGTGCATGACGCCGTAGCTGAACGACGGCTCGCCCGCCGCGTGCGCCTGGAGCGCGAGGTCGCGCAGCGCGGCGCGGGCCACGACGCTGTCCTGGTGCTCGCCGAGCAGCTCCTGAAGCTCGGTCATCCGCTTCGCGTACCTCTTCGCACGCTCGCCGAACACGGGCCGCGCGACCTCCGCCGCGTAACGGGTCCGCTTCGCCGCCTTGCGCGCCTCGTGCGCGGCGACGTCGCGCGCGTCACCGCTCGGCGCGGCCAGCGCCTCGCCGACGTACGTGGCCAAACGCTCGAAGTCGCGGTGCACGGCCTTGCGCAGCACGGCGCGCGGCTTCTTCCCCGCGCCGGACAGCAGCGGCGGATGCGTACGCACCGCTGCCAGTGCCTCCAGGAGCGCGAGGTACCGGGACCCGTCCAGCACGGCGAGCAGCCGCTGCCGTGATCCGTCGCGGCTGAGGTGCGAGGACGTGGCCAGCCGGACCTCGACGGGCCCGACCCGCAGATCCTCGGGCAGCTCCGCCGCACGCTCGGCCAGCCGCCCATAAAGCACCTCGCGGTCCCTGTCGACGCCCAGCTCGGCCGCGAGCCACTTCAGCTCCTCGCCGACGGGCCGCGTGACGTCGCGGTCCAGGACCTTCCCGTAGGAGCGGAAGCAGCTGCGCAGCCGCCGGGTGGCGACGCGCATCCGGTGCACGGAGTCGGGCAGGTCGCGGCGCACGGCGGGGTCGAGCGCGACGAGGGTGCGGATCTGCTCGGCGACGTACCGCAGCACCGCATCCCCCGCGGTGGCGGGCTTGCCCGCCTTGCCCGCAACCTTCCTCGCGGCCTTGGCCCGCTTGGCGAGCCGCGCGGGCTCGGTCTCCGCGAGTGCCCGTTCCAGCTTGGAGACGGCTGAGGCGCGCCGCAGCCCCGCGCCGCGGAGCCGTTTCTCGATCCGGTCGAGCAGCGCGGGGTCCTGCCCCTCCCCCAGTTCCGCCTCGACCTCGGTCCACGCGGCCGTGCCGCCGCCGGGCCCGAAGCGTTCGGCGGCCACGTGGTCGACGCTGACCTCGGCCAGCAGTTCCCCGTCCCCGCCGAGCAGATGCAGCGGTTCGCGCTCCTGGCGCAGCCGCACCACGGGGACGAGGGGTTCGCCGCGGACGCGCGACCGGATGAGCGAGGTCAGCTCGACGGGGAGGTCGGGGCCGTCCGTCAGCGGCGCGCGGATCTCCTCGCGCACGCCGGGCTCGACGGGCAGCTTCAGATGCCAGCCTGAGTCGCTGCCGCCGGTGCGTCGGCGCAGGGTGACGCCGTCGGCGGCGAGCCGGTGGTCGCTGGTGTCGTAGTACGTCGCGTCAAGGGCGACGGCACCGGGCTCGACGACGGAGCGCACGCCCCGCACGTCGAGATCCGGCAGCCGTGTCCGGTCGGTGGCCTCGTATTTCCGCTCGATCTCCCGCACAACGTCCGCCATGAAGGGAACGTATTCGCGCCCTACCTGTCCGGCAATGCCCGGCGTCGTGCGGTTCCCCGGCTCACGCCGAGACCGGCCGCTGGACCCTGATGGACTGGAGCAGCCCCAGCGCGATCCAGATCGCGAACATCGACGTACCGCCGTAGGAGACGAACGGCAGCGGCAGTCCGGCGACGGGCATGATGCCCAGCGTCATCCCGATGTTCTCGAAGGACTGGAACGCGAACCAGGCGATGATGCCGGCGGCGACGATCGTGCTGTACAGCTCCGTCGACTCGCGTGCGATGCGGCAGGCCCGCCAGATCACGACGCCCAGCAGCAGGATGATGAGCCCGCCGCCGACGAAGCCCAGTTCCTCGCCCGCGACCGTGAAGACGAAGTCCGTCTGCTGCTCGGGCACGAACTGCCCCGTCGTCTGGGTGCCCTCGAAGAGGCCCTTGCCGGTGAGGCCGCCGGAGCCGATGGCGATGCGGGCCTGGTTGGTGTTGTAGCCGACGCCGGAGGGGTCGAGCGCGGGGTTGGCGAAGGCGGCGAAGCGGTTGATCTGGTACTCGTCGAGCAGCCCGAGCGCCCACACCGACACCGCGCCCGCGGCGCCCGCCAGGCAGAGCCCGATGACCCAGCGGTTGGAGGCGCCGGAGGCGAGCAGGACGCCCAGCACGATCACGACCATGACCATCACGGAGCCGAGGTCGGGCATCAGCATGATGACGACGATCGGCGCCGCCGCCATCCCCAGCGACTGGAGCACCGTGCGGTGGTCGGGGTGCTCCCTGTCCCCGGCGTCCACCTTGGCGGCGAGCAGCATCGCCATCCCCAGGATCACCGTGATCTTGATGAGTTCGGCGGGCTGGAGCGACATCCCCGCGCCCAGGTGCAGCCAGGCGCGCTGTCCGTTGATGGTGGCGCCGAGCGGGGTGAGCACCAGGAGGGCCAGCACCAGCGAGAGCCCGTACAGCACGGGCACGGCGCTGCGCAGTCTGCGGTGGCCGAGCCAGACGGTCCCGGCCATGAGGGCGAGGCCGATGACGAGGCTGAAGACGTGCCGGGTGACGAAGTAGTACGGGTCGCCCTGGTTGATGTCGGTGCGGTTGCGGGTGGCCGAGTAGACGAGCAGCGAGCCGACGACGGACAGGGCGATCCCGGACAGGATCATGATCCAGTCGAGCCGCCACACCTCGGAGTCCCGCGCCGTCAGCTTGCTCCAGGCGGAGCGGCGGCGCGGGCCGTAGCCGTCGAGGGAGTAGGAATGTGTGCTCACCCGTTGCTCCCCGTGCTCCTTGTGTCCGATTCGGTGTGGGCCACCGTGTTCTTCTTGCCCTCGGCGGCGGGATCCTTGCTGCGCTGGGCCTGGATCGTGCCGTCCTTCTTGATCTTCGGCAGGTTCTTCTCCGGCTCGGGGAGCAGCGCCTTCTTCGGGTCGATCTTGCCGCCCTTGCCGCTCACGCCGTAGATCGCGTCGTAGATCTTCCGCACCGCGGGGCCCGAGGCGCCGGACCCCGTACCACCCTGGGAGATCGTCATGACGATCGTGTAGTCCTTGGTGTACGTGGCGAACCAGGACGTGGTCTGCTTGCCCGCGACCTCGGCCGTACCCGTCTTGGCGTGCATCTTGATCTTGTCCTGCGGCCAGCCGGCCTGCCCGAACCGCCACGCCGCCGTGCCGCGCTCGGCGACTCCCGCGAGGGCCTTGTCCATCTGCTTGAGGGTGGTCTTGCTGACGGGCAGCTTGCCGTGGGGCTTGGGCTCGATCTCCTCGGTCTTCTTGCCGTCCGCGCTGACGATGGCCTTGCCGATCGTCGGGTCGTAGAGGGTGCCGCCGTTGGCGATGCCCGCGTAGATCGTCGCCATCTGGATCGGGGTGACGAGGGTGTCGCCCTGGCCGATGGAGTAGTTGACGCTGTCACCGGCGCGCATCTTCATGCCCGAGACGCAGTTCTCCTTGGCGATCTTGTCGGCGTAGGAGTTGGCGCCCTTGGCCTGCTTGCACCAGGCGTCCTTGTTCGCCTCCCAGTAGTCCTTCTTCCACTTACGGTCCGGGACGCGTCCTGTGACCTCGTTGGGGAGGTCGATGCCGGTCTCCTTGCCCAGGCCGAAGTCGTGGGCCGTCTTGTAGAACCAGTCGTTCGCGTTCTTCTTCGGCTTGTTGCCGCCGTCCTTCTTCCACTGCTTGTAGGCGAGGTCGTAGAAGACGGTGTCGCAGGAGACTTCCAGGGCGCGCCCGAGGCTGATGGTGCCGTAGCCCTTGGACTCGAAGTTCTTGAAGGTCTGGCCGCCCACGTTGTAGGAGGCGCCGCAGTTGTAATTGCCGTCGAAGTCGTAGCCCGCCTTCACGGCCGCCGCCGTCGGGATGACCTTGAAGATGGAGCCGGGTGCGGCGAGGCCCTGGATGGAGCGGTTCAGCAGCGGGTAGTTCGACTTCTTGCCGGTGAGCTTGGCGTACTGCTTCCCCGAGATGCCGCCGACCCAGGTGTTGGGGTCGTATTCGGGGTTGGAGGCCATGGACACGACCCGGCCGGTCTTGTTCTCCATCACCACGGCGGCGCCCGCGTCCGCCTCGTAGTTGCG
>NZ_JBSHAO010000085.1:0-26397 GCF_053611545.1 Streptomyces sp. NPDC054796
GGAGAGGCGGACCGTCCGCCTCCGCCGCCCCGGTTCAGCTTCAGCGGCCTCCGGTGAGCCTGCGCAGCAGCGGCGCCGGACGCAGCCCGCGCTCCAGGCACAGCAGATAGGCCACCGGCGACCCCTTCAGCAGCTCCTCCCGCTGCCGGGACGCGGCACGCCGCACCCCCGCGACGGCGATGGCGCCGCCCACGACGCTGCCCACGACGGGCTCTCCCGCGAGCGCGGACCCGGCGACGGCGGTGAACGCGCTCGGCAGCTCGACCTTCATGGTCAGCGTGTCGGCCGCGACGGAGAAGCGCAGCGCCCGCATCGCCTTGCGGAGTTCGTCCAGCGGGGTCGCGAGACGGTCCCGCACCGCGAGCCGCAGACGCAGTTCACGGCTCTCGGGGTCCACGACGGCGGCCAGATCCTCGTGCAGCTCGGCCGCGAGCCCGCTCACGGCGGAGGTGAACGCGTCGAACTCGGCCCGGTGGCCGGTCCGCAGCCTGACGATCTTCTCGACGGGGACGCGTGCGATGTCGGCCGGTGCGACGATCTCGACGGCCAGCATGGCCATGGCGGCGGCCCGGCCCGGACCCTCGCCTTCCGGGCCTTCTGGGCCTTCCGGTTCGCCGGGGGAGGGCTCGGGCTCCCCGTCGATGAGGACGCGGGCGACGCGGTCGGCCGTCCAGCCGTCCGACGTCATGTGCGCGTACTCCTGGTCGGTGGTGGGCGCGTAACCGCCCGCTCTGGCCAGGTGCTCAGTGAAGGCGCACTTGTAGACCCAGACCAGCGGAGCGGCCATGGCGACCCAGGGCAGCGCGTCCCCGCGCCCGAACCGCGAGCGCTGCGACTCCACGGCGAGGCCCGCCTCGTAGAGGGCCGTTCGCAGCGCGGGGGCGACCTCCTGGTAGGACAGTCCGGCCAGCGTCGGTCCTTCGTCGTCCGGGCCCCCGGCGTCGGGGTCGGCGGGAGAGGGCGTCGCCCAGACCTCGCCCGGCTCCGGGGACCAGGCGAACGGGGCCCGGGGCTCGGAGTCCACGATCGCCGGACCGGCCGGAGGAGCCCACACGTGCGCGTCCGGTGCCGCCTGCCAAGGGGGCAGCCCCCGTTCGGGGTGCCCGTAGCGGCGGGCCAGTGCGTCGCCGTGCCGCTCGATCACCTCCAGGAAGACGGGGGCGATGGCCTCGGCCGTGCGCGCCGGGCCGATGGCCGTGATGAAGCCGAGGTCGTCGGCCAGGGCACGTACCGTGCGCGAGTCGCGCAGCTCGTAGTCGCCCGGCACCACGCGTGCCAGGTGCGGCCAGTAGAGGGCCGCGGTCTTGAGCCAGGCGTCGCTGCGGAAGTGGATGTACGGGTAGTAGAGCCCGATGTCCGGGAGCATGGACGCACCGTAGCCCCGCACCGCGCGCCGGGCACCGCTCCGGAACCGCTCGGTGTCCGGTGGCCGACGGATTCAGCGCCCCGTGGCGGACACCTCGCGCCGCTCGGGCGTCCCGCAGCCCAGCACCTCGTCGATACGGGCCAGTTCCGCTTCCGAGAAGTCGAGGTTCCGCACGGCTGCCACGTTGTCCTCCAGTTGCTCCGGGCTGCTGGCGCCGACCAGCGCCGATGTCACCCGGCCGCCCCGCAGCACCCACGCCAGGGCCATCCGCGCCAGCGACTGCCCCCGCTCGCGGGCGAGTTCGTTCAGCGCGTGCAGCACGGTGAGCCGTTCCTCGGTGATCCCGTCGGCTTGCAGGAACGGGCTGGCGCTCGCGGCGCGCGACCCCTCGGGCACCCCCTCCAGATAGCGGTCCGAGAGCAGTCCCTGCGCCAGTGGCGAGAAGACGATGGAGCCGGTGCCCAGCGCCTCCAGTTCGTCCAGGAGGCCCGAGTCCTCGGGCGTGCGGTCGAGCAGGGAGTAGCGCGGCTGGTGGATCAGCAGCGGAGTGCCCAGCTCACCGAGGATGCGCGCGGCCTCCCGCGTCTGCTGGGGCGAGTAGTTGGAGACGCCCGCGTAGAGCGCCTTGCCCTGCCGCACCGCCGTGTCCAGCGCGCCCATCGTCTCTTCGAGGGGAGTGTCGGGATCGGGGCGGTGCGAGTAGAAGATGTCGACGTGGTCGAGCCCCATGCGCCCCAGGCTCTGGTCCAGGGAAGCGAGCAGGCTCTTGCGCGAGCCCCATTCGCCGTACGGGCCAGGCCACATGAGGTGGCCCGCCTTCGTCGAGACGACGATCTCGTCCCGGTAGGGCCGCAGGTCCTCGCGGAAGATCCGGCCGAAAGCGGTCTCCGCCGAGCCGGGCGGCGGGCCGTAGTTGTTGGCCAGGTCGAAGTGCGTCACGCCCAGGTCGAACGCGCGGCGCAGGATGGCGCGCTGGCCGTCCAGCGGGCGGTCGGTGCCGAAGTTGTGCCACAGGCCCAGCGATACCGCGGGCAGCCGGAGGCCGCTGCGGCCCGTGCGGCGGTAGGGCATCGCGTCGTAGCGGCGTGCGTCGGCTTCGTACACGGCGGAGGTCTCCAGCGTCGTCGAGGGGAGGTAAAGGAAGGGGCCCGTGGGCCGCTTCAGCCTCTCTCGGGGGCGGCGAGCCGTCCAATAGAAGAAAACGAACGGATTCAGTGGCTAGGCTGCTGAATCGTGGAACTCCGTCATCTCGAATACTTCGTCGCGGTCGCCGAGGAACGGCACTTCACGCGCGCCGCGCAGCGCCTCATGGTCTCCCAGTCGGGCCTGTCCGCCTCGGTGCGCGCGCTGGAGCGGGAGCTGGACGCGCGGCTGTTCGTCCGCACCACGCGCAGCGTCGAGCTGACGGGCCCTGGCCGCGCCCTGCTGACCGAGGCCACGCGGGCGCTCGCCAGCGTACGGGCGGCCAAGGAGGCGGTGGCCGCCGTGCAGGGCCTGCTGCGCGGCACCCTCTCAGTGGGGACGGAGCAGTGCATCGCGGGTGTCCATGTGCCCAGCCTGCTGGCCAGGTTCCGCGCCGATCACCCCCGCGTGGAGATACGGCTGCGGCAGGCGGGCTCGGCCGCGCTGGTGGAGGCCGTCGCCGCCGGACACCTCGACCTCGCCTTCGTCGCGCTCTGCGAACAGCCGCCGCAGGGCGTGTGCCTGCTGCCCCTGACCAGCGAGCCCATGGTGCTGCTCTGCCATCCGCTGCACCCCCTCGCGGGCAGCGACGAGGTGCGCTGGACGGAGCTGAACGGCGAGGCGCTGGTGGACTTCCAGCCCGACTGGGGCGTACGGCGGCTGACGGACCTCTCCTTCGCGGCTGCCGGGGTCGCGCGGCAGGTCGAGCTGGAGGTCAACGACGTGCACAGCCTCATCGAACTCGTCGCCGAGGGCCTGGGCACGGCGGTGGTACCCGGCCACTTCGCGAGGAAGCCGGAGGCGTCCGGGCTGCGTGCCGTCCCCCTCGCGGGTGACCCCGGGCCGGTGTGGGAGGTCTCCGTCGCCGTCCCGGCCCCCGACGCGCTCACCCCAGCGGCGCGCCGGCTCCGCGCCTACCTGGACCTCCCGGACGCCGCGCCGACGGCCTGACGGGGCGGCTGACGGAGCGGCGGTCTGACGGGCAGACAGGGCCCCGCCACCCAGGGGGAGCGCGAGGATCCGCTTCCGCCACACCGGCCGATACGCACTGTTGACGGCCCCGCCACGCGTTGCGACGATCGTGCGGCTCGTACGTCGCGTCACTCCTGTCCTGCGCCACTCACGTGCCCTGGGAGAACCGTTGGCCCCCTTGGACGCTTCCGGCCCGGAAAGACCGCTCACCCGGCGGCGCTTCCTCCAGACGACGACCGCGGCCACCGCCGCCACGGCGATCACGGCGGGTACCGGCACGGCAGCTGCCGCCGCCACCGCGGCGCCGTCCGCAGCGCCGGGCGCGCCGTCACCCGCAGCCGCAGCCGCCCGTACCCCCTCGCTCACCCTCACCGCCGCCACCAACGGCGCGGCCACCCTCTCGCCCACCGGTGACCGGCTGGTCGCCGAGGTGCAGAACGTGCTGTGGTCCGTTCCCCGCGACGGCGGCGAGGCGAAGGCGCTGACGACGCCCGACCTCGAACCCACCCGGCCCCATTTCTCTCCCGACGGGCGGCAGCTCGCCGTCTGCGCGTACAAGGGCGGCGGGTTCCACATCTGGACGCTGCGCCCCGACGGCACCGGGCTCCGCCAGCGCACCGACGGGCCCTGGGACGACAGGGGTCCCGCGTGGTCGCCCGACGGGCGGCGGATCGCGTTCGCCTCCGAGCGGGGCGGCGAGACGGTCAAGGGCAGCCCCTACCGCATCTGGGTCCTCGACCTCGCGTCCGGCGGCCTCACCCGCCTCACGGGCCTGCCGGGTCAGGACGGGCCCCTCCAGGGCGGGGCATGGGAGGACTTCGACCCCACCTGGTCCCCGGACGGCGAACGCGTCCTGTTCGTCCGGGCCGAGGCCGTCACAGGGCCGACGGGCCCTGTGCTGCGGGCCCGTACCGTCGCGTCCGTCGCGGCGAACGGCGAGGGCGCCGTGCGCACCGAGCACCAGGACACCTCGGGCGCGCAGGTGATGACGCCCGCCGTCTCCGCTTCGGGACGGCTGGCCTATCTGCGCACCACCCCCGCGCCCGCCGCCTCCTGCACGCTCGTCGTGGACGGTGAGGCCGTCGGCGTGGAGGGCGACGTCCAGCCCGTGCCGCCGCGCTGGACGTCGCCCGAGGAACTGCTGCTCACCGTGGGCGGCCGGTTCACGGTCGTACGGGCCAAGGACCCCGGCGAGACGGAGGAGATCCCCTTCACGGCGGCGATGCCCGTCGAACGTCCCCGCTACCGCGTGAAGGACTACGGCTTCGAGGCGGGCGGCGGGCGCCCCGTGCGCGGCGTACACCTGCCCGCGCTCTCGCCCGACGGGCGCACCGTCGCCTTCGCCGCGCTCAACGCGCTGTGGACCGTCGAGATCTCGGGCGGACGCAGACCGCGCAAGATCGTCCAGTCGGCGCCCACCCGCTACGTCCTCGCCCCGACCTGGACCCCGGACGGACGCGGACTGCTCTACGCCGACGACAGGGACGGCCTCCTCGCCGTGCGCCGCCGCGACCTCGCCTCGGGCGAGGAGACGGTACTCGCCTCCGGCGGCCGGGTCTTCCCCGTGCTCTCGCCCGACGGGAAGCGGCTGGCCTGCCTGGACATGACGGGCGCCCTCGTCGTGCGGGACCTCGGCGACGGTGGCGGCGACGGTGGCGAGGAGCGCGTCCTCGCGCAGCCGCTGGGCTCGGGCGGCCTGCCCGGCAGACCCACCTGGTCGGCCGACGGACGCCGCATCGCCCTGTGCGACCGCAACCGCCTCAACCAGCGCTTCCGCGAGGGCTACAACCTCGTCCGCGTCGTGGACGCCACGAGCGGCGAGGCCGTCCTGCACGCCTCCGCGCCGCACACCTCCCTCTCCGACCGCTACGACTCGGGCCCCGTCTGGTCACCCGACGGCCGCTGGATGGCGCTGGTCGCGGAGTCGGCGCTGTGGCTGCTGCCCGTACGGCCCGACGGCACGCCCGACGGCGAACCGCGCCGCGTCACCGACGAGGCCGCCGACCACCCCTCCTGGTCGGGGGACTCGCGCACCCTGCTCTACCTCTCCTCGGGAAAGCTCCGGCTCCTCCCCGTACGCGACGGCAAACCCGGCAAGGCCCGCACCGTCAGGGTGCCGCTGGAGACCCGCCGGCACCGGTCGCGGGACACCGTCGTGCACGCGGGGCGGCTGTGGGACGGCACAGGGGACACGGTGCGCGAGGACGTGGACGTGACGGTGCGCGGCGGACGGATCACCTCCGTCGCGCCCCACCGCGCCGGACGCCACGGAGCCCGGCACATCGACGCCTCCGGGCTCACCGTGATCCCCGGGCTCTGGGACTGCCACACGCACCCCTGGCAGTCGACGTACGGGGGCAGGCTGACGACCGCGCAGCTCGCGTACGGCATCACCACCGCCGTCTCCCTCGGAGGCTTCGCCTACGAACAGGCCAGGCTCCGCGAGGCCCTCGCTGACGGCAGCCTCACCGGGCCCCGGCTGCTGGCCACCGGCGAACTCCTCGACGGGGCGCGCGTCGCCTACAGCATGGGCCGCGCCCACCGCACCAGGGAGGGGCTGCGCCGCTCGCTGGACCGCGCCTCGGGCCTCGGCTGGGACTTCGTCAAGACGTACGTGCGGGCGCCCGGCTGGATCATGGAGGAGGCGTCCGCCTTCGCGCACGAGCGGCTCGGCGTGCGCTCCGGCAGCCATCTGTGCACCCCGGGCATCCAGCTCGGGCAGGATCTGACGACCCATCTCCAGGCCACGCAGCGCCTGGAGTTCGGGCACGCGACGACGGCCACGGGCCGCGCGCAGCAGGACGTCGAGGAGATCTACACGCACACGGGCGACTTCCACCTCGTCGCCACCCCGTTCACGGCCTCACCCCTCGTCGGCGCCGATCCGGCGCTCGCGGACGATCCGCGCGTCACCCGGCTGATGCCGCCCTGGGACGTGCAGGCCGTCGAGGCGCTGGCGGCCAAGCCGCCGACGGCGGACGAACTGGCCACCCTGGACCGGGAGACCGGCTTCTACCGCCGCGTGCTCGCGGGCGGCGGGCTCGTCGCGCTCGGCACCGACACCCCGCTCGTCCCGGTGGGCCTGCACCTCCACATGGCGCTGCGCGCGCTGCACCGCTCCGGGCTCTCCCCGGCGGAGACCCTGCGTACCGCGACGGTGCTGGCCGCGCGCGTCTTCGGCGCCGAACGCGATCTGGGCACCGTGGAACGCGGCAAGCTGGCCGACCTCACGCTGATCGACGGCGACCCCTTCACGGACTTCGACACGCTCGTGCGGACGGTCTCGGTGCTGCGCGGGGGAGTGCCCTTCGCACAGAAGGAACTCGTGGAGTCCTTCCCCGCGCCCGCGCAGGTGGAGAAGCGGGCCGGTGGCGGCGAGGGGGAGAGCGCGGCCGAGCACTGGCGGCGCGCCGGGCATCTGATGCGGCGCGACGGCTGCTGCGACACGGGGATGTGAGCACGCCGGACGACCGGCCGGGACGGTTCCGCCGTCCCGGCCGGTCGCGCGTCCCGCGCCCTGTCGTCAGTCCTTGTAGTCGGGAGCCGTACGCTCCAGGAGGCGCAGCATTGCGTCCCAGGCCAGGCCGTACGCGACGGTGTCCTGGAGATCGCCGCCGACCTCGTTGTTGAGCTGCCGTGCCGCGTACGCGCAGACCTCGGGCGGGGGCGTCGTCAGCTCGGCCCCGCCCGCCTGGGCCGTCACCTGGATCTCGCACGCCTTCTCCAGGTAGTACATCCGCAGGAACGCCTGCGCCGCCGTCTCGCCCACCGTGAGCAGCCCGTGGTTGCGCAGGATGAGCGCCGGGTGTTCGCCGATGTCGTCGATGAGGCGGCGCTGCTCGTCGAGGTTGAGGGCCACGCCCTCGTAGTCGTGGTAGCCCACGCGCCCGTAGAACTCCATCGACATCTGGCTGAGCGGCAGCAGCCCCTCGCGCTGCGCCGCCACCGCGCACCCCGCCTTGGTGTGCGTGTGCAGCACGCAGCGCGCGTCCGTCCGTGCGGAGTGGATCGCGCTGTGGATCAGGAACCCGGCCGGATTCACGGTGTACGGGGTGGGCTCCACCGGCTCGCCGGTCATGTCGATCTTGATCAGGTTGGAGGCGGTGATCTCCTCGAAGAGCAGCCCGTAGGGGTTGATCAGGAAGTGGTGATCGGGGCCGGGGAGCCGCAGAGAGATATGGGTGAAGATCAGGTCCGTCATCCGGAAGTGCGCCACCAGCCGGTACACGGCGGCGAGTTCGCGGCGCAGCTGCAACTCCTCGGCAGCCGCGTCGGCGATCGGATCGGGCTCCAGGGCGGCCGGAGCGGGGGCGGATACCGGCTCGGTCACGGTGCTCTCCTTCTGGGGTACGGGCGTGGTCGGGGACACGGGCGGCCCGTACGGGTGTCGCGCACGGGCATTCTCATCGGGTACCCGCACAGGAGCGCGATGCGACGCGTCGGACGGAGCTGCGCTGCGGAGATGTGCGCGGTGCGGTGTCGCTGGGGGTCGCGTGGCGGGACGGGAGGGTTCACTGGGACCGTGAGCGACAAGAGCTGCCTCTTCTGCGGGATCGTCGCCGGACGCACCCCCGCGCACCGGGTCTTCGAGGACGACGTGGCCGTGGCCTTCCTCGACACCCGGCCCCTCTTCCACGGGCATGTGCTGGCCGTGCCCCGGGAGCACGTCGGGACGCTGACGGATCTGCCGCCGGACGCCGTGGGCCCCTTCTTCACCCGCGTGCAGACCCTCGCGGGCGCCGTCGAGCGGGGGATGGGCGCCGCCGGGTCCTTCGTCGCCGCGAACAACAAGGTGAGTCAGTCCGTGCCCCACTTCCACGTCCACGTGGTGCCCCGCAACCGCAAGGACGGGCTGCGGGGCTTCTTCTGGCCGCGCACGCGCTACGCGGACGAGGCCGAGGCGGAGTCCGTCGCGCGGCGGCTGCGGGAGGAACTGGCCGAGGGCTGAGCCCAAGGGGGCGGGGGAGGGCTTGGTGGCGGGCTCAGTGGTGGCGGGCTCAGTGGTGGCGGGCTCAGTGGTGGCGGGCCGCGTGGCGCGCCCCGCCCGCCCGGTCCGCGTCCCGGCGCTCGCCATCCTTGCCCGTGTCCAGGTGTTTCGCCTTGCCGCGGATCTGAAGGGCCGTGACGATCTCCACGATGCCCAGCACCAGCAGCCAGCACCCAGCGAGCACGGTCAGCACGGCGGCCGTCCTGAACGGCGAGACCAGCAGCACGACGCCCGCCAGCGCGCTGACGACGCCGAGGAAGACCTGCCAGCCGCGCGCGGGCATCGCCTCGTCGGACGCGGCGGCCACGGCCTGGGTGATGCCGCGGAAGAGCCAGCCGATCCCGATCCACAGCGCGAGGAGCAGCACCGACTGCAAGGCGCCCCGGAAGCAGAACAGGCCCAGCAGGATGGACAGCGCGCCGCTGATGAAGGCCATCACGCGCAGCGCCGTGGACGCGTGCGTGCCGAACGCGGACACCAGTTGGAAGACGCCGCTCACCAGCAGATAGACGCCGAACAGCACACCTGCGGCGAGGAGCGTGGCTCCGGGCCAGAGCAGGGTGAGGACGCCGAGGACCAGTGAGAGGAGGCCCAGTACGAGTACGTACTGCCAGGCCGCGCGCGACAGCTTGCCCAGCATCCCCGCAGGCAGCCCGGCTCCGGGACCGGCCCCCGGCCCGCCCCGCCCGGCGCCACCCGGACCGCCCCAGCGCACGCCCTCGCCGGGCCCCGCCGCCCCGCCCGTGCCGGGCGCGCCGTGGGAACCCCAGCCCGGGTGCGGGTGCGGGTCCTGGTTCGCGTCGTGGTTTCCGGTGCTCCGGTCGTCGGGCTCGTCGGGGCCTCCGGTGGGTCCGACGCCGGACGAGCCGTCCGTCCGGGATGTGCTGGGCGCGCTGTGGGAACCCCAGCCCGGGTGCGGGTGCGGGTCCTGGTTCGCGCCGTGGTTTCCGGTGCCCCGGTCGTCGGGCTCGCCCGGGCCTCCGGTGGGCCCGACGCCGGACGAGCCGTCCGTCCGGGATGTGCTGGGCGCGCCTCCGGAACCCTGGCTCCAGATCGGGTGCGGGTTCTGGTTCGCGTCGTGGTTTCCGGTGCTCCGGTCGTCGGGCTCGTCGGGGCCTCCGGTGGGTCCGACGCCGGACGAGCCGCCCGTCCGGGATGTGCCGCCCCAGCCCTCTGGTTCGTCCGCCGGTGTGCCGGTTGGTGTGCTCATACGGTTCACCCTGGGCCGGGCCTCACCCGTCCGCCATTCGGGGCTCGGCCATCCGGGGTACGCGGCCTCACGCGCCCGCCCGTGCCCCCAGCGGCTCCGCGAGCGCTCCGTGCCCCGCCCCGCGACTCACTTCGCGTCCGCGTAGCACTCCACGACCGCCGTGGTGAAGGCGAACCTGACCGGGGTCTCGCCGAACGTGACCCGGCCCGCGTGGTCGGCCGCCGCGCGTATCGCCGTGGTGACCCGCTCGGCCTCCTCGGCCGGGCAGTGCACGATGACCTCGTCGTGCTGGAAGAAGACCAGCTCGGCCGCCATGTCCCGCAGCTCCTGGCGCAGCGCGGCCAGCATCAGCACCGCCCAGTCGGCCGCGCTGCCCTGCACCACGTAGTTCCTGGTGAACCGGCCTCGGGCGCGGGCGCTCGCGCCGCCGCCCCCGCCCTGCCCGTAAGCGGGCGGGCCGCCCGGCTCCTCGCCCAGGTCCCCCTCGGGACCGCTCCCGCCCTGCTCGCCGTCCTCGCCCCCGCCACCCGCAGGCGGACAGGTGCGGCCCAGATACGTGCGCACCAGCCGACCCTCCTCACCGGCGCGCGCGGCCTCGTCCACATACGCGACCGCGTACGGGAAGCGGCGGCGCAGCGCGGCGAGGTTCTTGAGGCCGTCGCCGCTCGTCTGGCCGTAGACCGCGCCGAGCAGGGCGAGCTTCGCCTCGCCCCTGTCGCCGGAGAAGGCGCGCTCGGAGAGCGCGGTGTAGAGATCGCCGTCGTCCCCTGCGACCGCCATCAGTCCCGGGTCCCGCGAGACGGCCGCCAGCACGCGCGGCTCCATCTGCGCCGCGTCCGCGACGACCAGGCGCCAGCCCGGATCGGCGACGACCGCGCGGCGCACCACCTTCGGGATCTGGAGCGCCCCGCCCCCGTTCGTCGTCCACCGGCCGGACACCGTCCCGCCCGGCACGTACTCCGCGCGGAACCGCCCCTCGCGCACCCAGGAGCGCAGCCACGACCAGCCGTGCGCCGTATAGAGGCGGTACAGCTTCTTGTACCGCAGCAGGGGCTCCACCGCCGGGTGGTCGATCTCGCGCAGTTCCCACGCGCGCGTGGAGGAGAGCGCGATGCCCGCGCGCGCGAAGGCGCGCAGGATGTCGGCGGGCAGATCGGGCCGCACATGCGCTTCGGGGCCGAAGGCGCGGGAGATCTCCTCCTCCAGCTCCGCGAGGCGACGGGGGAGGCCGCTGCCCCCATAGCGCTCCCCGAGCAGCTCGTCCAGCAGCTCGCGGTGCACGTCCGCGCGCCACGGCACGCCTGCCCGTCCCATCTCCACCGCGACCAGCGTCCCCGCCGACTCGCCCGCCAGCAGGAGCCGCATCCTGTCCGGGTGCTCGGCGGCCGCGGTGCGCTCGCCCTGTGCCGCGTACACCTCCAGCAGCGCCTCCAGCGGGTCCACGCCTTCGGGCAGGGGGACAGGGCCCGCGTCGAAGAGGGAGGGCTCGGGATCGGCCTCGCGGGAGACAAGGGGCGGATCGGGCGGGACGGGAGCGCCGTGCAGCCGTGCCCAGGCGGCGGGGAGGGAACGCGGCGCCCCCGCGCGCCCCTCGTGCCCCAGCAGCAGCGCCTCGGCCGCCTCCACGTCATGGCACCGCTCCACGCGCACCCCTGCGTCCAGCAGCCGGGGATACACGGAGGCCGTGGACCGCCACACCCAGCGGACCACGTCCGGGCGGTCCCGCACGGCGGCCGCCGGTGACCCCTCCACGCGGACCGGGCCCGCCGCGCGGCCGTGCGCGTCCAGGGGGCAGACCAGCGCGCGCCCGTCCTCCGTCTCGGCGAGCGCCCACCGCTGGGCGACGGGCGGCCCGGCATCGGACGCCCCACCGCCCGGCGCCGGTCCCCTCTCCGGCACCGGAACCGCCTCGCGCACCTCTCCCACCTGGTCGGACCTCATGCCACGGAGTCTCGCACCCGCCTCTGACAATCGGCCGCGTCGGCGCGCGTCGGTGCGCGTCAGCGCGGGTGCCCGGCGCACGAGAGCCCGTCGGCCGGTGAAGGCTCCGAGCAGCGCTTCACCGGCCGACGGTGTGCGGGAAGCCGTCCCCCGGCGTTCCCCGTGCGGTGGTTGCCGTGTCAGTCCCGGTGGGCCGGTGACCGCCGTCGGCGGCCTCCCTCATGGGCCGCCGCCGACGGCCGACGTCAGCGGATGGCCTTGATCAGCTCTCCGTTGGCGGTGTCACCGCTCAGCTCCCAGAAGAAGGACCCGCCCATGCCCTGTTGGGTGGCCCAGTCGCTCTTGGTGCCGATCGTCTCCGGGGTGTCGTAGCTCCACCACTGGTTGCCGCAGTGCGCGTACGCGGTGCCGCCGACCTTGCCCGTGGTGGGGCACTTGGTCTTGAGGACCTTGTAGTCCTCGATGCCCGCCTCGTACGTGCCGGGTGCCGCGCCCGTCGCGGTGCCGCCCGGGGCCGACTGGGTGACGCCGGTCCAGCCGCGCCCGTAGAAGCCGAGCCCGAGCAGCAGCTTGCTCGCGGGCACGCCCTTGGCCTTCAGCTTCGCTGTGGTGTCGGCGGTGTTGAAGCCCGCCTTCGGGATGCCGCTGTAGCTGGTCAGCGGGGAGTGGGGAGCCGTGGGGCCCTTCGCGTCCCAGGCGCCGAAGTAGTCGTACGTCATCGGCAGGTACCAGTCGACGTACTGCGACGCGGTCTTGTAGTCCGTCGCGTCGAGCTTGCCGCCGCTGGAGGCGTCGGCGGTGATGGCGGCGGTGACCAGCTTGTTCGCGCCGAACTTGGCGCGCAGCGCCTTCATGACGTTCCCGAACGCGGCGGCGCCGCTCGTGTCGCAGGTGAGGCCGCAGGCGTTGGGGTACTCCCAGTCGATGTCGATGCCGTCGAAGAGACCGGCCCAGCGGGAGTCGTTGAGGAGGCTGTAGCAGGAGTCGGCGAAGGCGGCCGGGTTCTTGGCGGCCTCGGCGAAGCCGCCGGACCAGGTCCAGCCGCCGAAGGACCACAGGACCTTGAGGTTCGGGTGGGCCTTCTTCAGCTTCATGAGCTGGTTGAAGTTGCCGCGCAGCGGCTGGTCCCACGTGTCGGCCTTGCCGTCGACGCTCTGGTCGGCGGTGTACGCCTTCTCGTAGTCGGCGTAGGAGTCGCCCACGGTGCACTTGCCGCCCTGGACGTTGCCGAAGGCGTAGTTGATGTGGGTCAGCTTGTTCGCGGAGCCCGAGGTCTCGATGTTCTTGACGTGGTAATTGCGCTGGTAGACGCCCCAGTTGGTGAAGTAGCCGACGACCTTGCCCGCGGCTGTGGCCTTCGTGTCCGCCGCCTGGGTCGTCTGCGCAGTCCGCTGGGCGGTCTGGGCCGCGGGCCGCGCGTCCTGGGCCGTGTTCGCGTTCGCGTTCGCGGAGGCGGTGGCCGACAGCAGGGTCGCCGCCAGCACCGCCGTACACGCGGCGGCCAGGAGGCCCCGGAAGCCGCGTCGGCGCCGTGCCGCGCCGGGTCTGTGGGGGTGGACGGGTAGCTCGGGGTGGGGGTCCGCCGGTACGTGCCGGTCCGGTCCGGGCATGGTTCTCCTCGCGGTGTGGGGTGCGGGGGGTGCGATGAGGTGGCGCGCGGTCCGTCCGCGGCTGTTGTGGGTGACATGCGCATGAACGGTCCGTACGTTGCGCTGGAATCTAGAAGGACTAGACCAATACGTCAATGGTCCCTACCAATTCCGTTCCGTCTTCGACCACTTCACGTCCCCGCGCTTCCCCACCCGCCCCACTCGGCGCGCCCCACCCCTCCCCGACCACTCACTCAGTGACGGCACGCCTCCGATCGGGCATACTCCAGTTCGCCACAGCCGCAGGTCAGCCGCCGTCGCAACCCGGCGCGGCACCATCGCGGCAGGGGCAGTGCCACCCCCGGCCCGGTCCGCAGGGCCGGGGACACAACGGCGCCGTCGCCACACCCCGGCGCACGCCGCCGCAGCGCCCGACAGGAGGAGAGCGCCGCCATGACCGAGTACGGCCCGCACCCGGTGGAACGCCAACTGCCCACCGAAGAAGCCCGGGACCTGATGGCTCTCGTACGCGAGCTGGTCCAGCGGGAGATCAAACCCGCCGCGAGCGAAGAGGAGTTCGCGGGCCGCTTCCCGCGCGAGACCTTCCGCCTGCTCTCCGCCTCCGGACTGCTCGGCCTCCCGTACCCCGAGGAACACGGCGGGGGAGGCCAGCCCTACGAGGTCTATCTCCAGGTGCTCGAAGAACTCGCCGCGGCGCGGCTCACCGTCGGCCTCGGGGTCAGCGTCCACTCCCTCGCCTGTCACGCGCTCGCGGCCTTCGGTACCAAGGAGCAGCGCGCCGAACATCTTCCTGGCATGCTCGGCGGCGGACTCCTGGGCGCCTACTGCCTCTCCGAACCCTCCTCCGGCTCCGACGCCGCCTCCCTCCGTACGCGCGCCGTGCGCGACGGCGACGACTGGGTCATCGACGGGACGAAGGCGTGGATCACGCACGGAGGCATCGCCGACTTCTACACCCTCCTGGCCCGCACGGGCGGCGAAGGACCCAGAGGCATCACCGCGTTCCTCGTCCCGGCCGACGCCGAGGGCGTGTCGGCGGCGCCACCCGAGCACAAGATGGGCCTCAAAGGATCGCCCACGGCGCAGGTGCACTTCGACGGCGTCCGCGTGTCCGACACGCACCGCCTCGGTGAGGAGGGCCAGGGCTTCGCCGTCGCGCTGTCCGCGCTCGACTCGGGCCGACTCGGCATCGCCGCGTGCGCCATCGGCGTCGCCCAGGCGGCGCTGAACGAGGCGCTGGCCTACACGCACGGGCGCGAGCAGTTCGGCCGTCCCCTGGCCGACTTCCAGGGGCTGCGCTTCATGCTCGCCGACGCCGCCACCCAGATCGAGGCGGGGCGCGCCCTCTACCTCTCCGCAGCGCGGCTGCGCGACGCGGGGCAGCCCTTCGCGCAGCAGGCGGCCATGGCCAAGCTCTTCTGCACCGACGCGGCGATGAGCGTGACCACGGACGCCGTCCAACTCCTGGGCGGCTACGGCTATACGACGGACTTCCCCGTGGAGCGGTACATGCGCGAGGCGAAGGTCCTCCAGATCGTCGAGGGCACCAATCAGATCCAGCGCATGGTCATCGCCCGCCATCTCGCGGGTCCCGAGAGCGGCAAGTAGCGGCGGGCGACGGGCCGGGGCGGCAGGTGACGGGCTTGCCGCCCGCCCGCGACATCGCGCGTTCCCCCACCCTTCGTGCGGGTGCCACTTCCCTCACACCCGGCCGCCTGAGACTCTCCCGTGGCCCGGACCGGCCGCCGCCCCATGCCCAGGACACCCGCCCAGGACACCCGCCCAGGACACCGGAGGACGCCATGACCGCAGCCCCGAAGAGCCGCGGAATCAGCCGCCGCCACGGCCTGCGCACCGCGGTCGCGGCGGCGTTCGCGCTGCCCCTCGCCGCCCGCGCCACCGCCCCGGCGCACGCCGCCTCGTCGAAGGAAGACACGCCGAAGGAGGCCACGTCGAAGGAGGCCACGGGCGCCGGGCGTGACGGGAACGCGCTGCGGGTCATGAGCTTCAACCTCCGCTACCCCTCGGACCAGACACCCCACAGCTGGGCCGAGCGCCGCCCCGTCACCCGCGCACTGCTGCGGCGCGAGGAGCCGCATCTCGTCGGCACGCAGGAGGGGCTGTACGGGCAGCTCAAGGACATCGCCGCCGATCTGCCGCGCCGCTACGACTGGATCGGGACCGGCCGCGCGGGCGGCAGCCGCGACGAGTTCATGGCCGTCTTCTACGACACCGAGCGGCTGACCCCGGCCGAGTTCGACCACTTCTGGCTCTCCGACCAGCCCTCCCTGATCGGCTCCAGGAGCTGGGGCAACACCGTGATCCGCATGGTCACCTGGATCCGCTTCACGGACCGCCGCACCGGTGGCGCGCTCTACCACCTCAACACCCACCTCGACCACCAGAGCCAGCCCTCGCGCGAGCGCTCCGCAGCGCTCATCACCGAGCGCCTGGACGCCCTGGACGCCGACGTGCCCCGCGTCGTCACCGGCGACTTCAACGTCCCCGCGCACGGCAACCCCGTCTACGACGCGATGCTGGCGGGCGGCGAGCTGACCGACACCTGGGACACGGCGGAGCGGCGGAGCAAGCTCTACGCCACCTTCCACGGCTACAAGCCGCTCGTGCCCGACGGGGAGCGCATCGACTGGATCCTGGCCTCGCCCGGGGTCCGCAGCCGCTACGCCGCCATCAACACCTTCTCCCTCGACGGACAGTTCCCCAGCGACCACCTGCCCGTACAGGCCGTGCTCGACCTCTGAACCGTGTCCCGTGGGGCGCGGGCCGGGGAGACGGGATCAGACTCCGGCCGCCTCGCGGACCTCGTCGGCGACCTTCTTGTCGAGCGCCGCGCGCACCAGCCCCGCCGCCAGCGGCGCCACCTCGCGCTCGGTGACCAGCCGCGCGAGCGCGTCGGCCGAACGCGGCAGCCCCAGGCGCTCCGCGCCCTGGAGCGCCTTCTGGTCGATGTGCGGCACGAACTCGGGCCACACGGCCTGCGCTTCGCGCAGGAAGATGTCGGTGCCCGTGGGGCCGATGCCGGGGACCTCGCGCAGGCGCTTCTTCGGGTCCGGGTCCTCGCGCAGCCTGCGCAGATCGCCCTTGTACTCGCGCAGCAGCAGCTCGGCGCCGTCGCCGAGCTGGGTGGCGGTCTTCTCGTCGTAGCGCCGGTAGCCGCCCTCGCCGAGCGCGTCCACGCGCTGCTGCCACGTCGCGTCCGCCATCCGCCGCGCGTCCCGCATCCCCGCGTCCGAGAGCGCGCGGGCCGCCGCCACCGCGATGTCCGCGCGGATACGGGCGCTGAGCAGCAGGGAGAGCACCAGCAGCCGGTAGAGGGGCGAGGGCGTGTCACGCAGGGTGATGCCCGCTTCCCGCGCGTACGTGCGCCCGTAGTGCTTCAGCAGTGTCCGCGCCAGCGCCTTGTCCTGCTCGCTGTTCCCGCTCTTCGTCCCGCTCACGTCGGCCTCCTCCAGGTCGTCGCGTCCTCCCGGCCGGTCCGCGCCGCCGCGCCGCCAGGTGCCGGGATGCCGGGACGTCGGGGCGCCGACCGGGGCCCCCCGGCGCCGGGTACCCGCGCCGGGAGCCTCGATACGTGGCGGCTCACCCGCCCAGGCCCGCGCGGCCCGCCCGCCCCGGACGGCTAGGACACGCCCGCCGCCGCGAGGGAGCGCCGCTCGATGGCCCGCCTCAGATAGGCGCTGTCCAGGGGCGCGGGGTCCGGGAGGCCCCCCGTGCACGCCAGGTCCTCCAGCAGGTGCGTCCTGTCGTACGTGCGGTCCTGGGTGCTGAAGCCGGAGAACTGGGCCCAGTGCTCCATGGCGAGCGCCTCATGGCGGGTGGGCGCCGGGACGGTGGGCAGGAGCGAGAGCCGCAGCCCCGGACAGGTCTCCTCCAGGGCCTCCCGCGCCGCCTGGAACGGGGTCTCCCGGGGGTGCGTGACGTGCACGGTCCGTACGCCGGGAGCCGGGTTCGCCCTGCGCGCGGCGGCCACCCGCACCATGGCGCGCGCCGCGTAGTCCACCTGGAGTGCGTTCATCGCGGCGCCCGGGACGCCGACGGCCCGGAAGGGCAGCGCGCTGCCACGGGCGGGGACGAGCGCCGCCACCTCCTCGTCGGCCTCCTCCCGGCGCGAGCCGAGCACGTCGTCGATCAGCCGCACGACGACATCGAGGGTCTGCTCGGGGGAGCCCTCGGGAGCGGGACGGTCCGAGACCAGAATGCTCGGGCGCAGCACGGTGGCGACGCGCCCGCCGCGCCCCGCCCAGTCGTGGACCATCCGCTCGGCGGTGTACTTGGTCTCCTCGTAGTACGTCTGGAAGCCCTCCGCCTCGCTGAGGTCGTCCTCCATGACGTGTCCGGAGCGCCGCTTCCCGGCCACGAACGCGGTGCTCACGTGCAGAAGCCGCGCTTCCGGCACGTGGTCGGCCAGCTCCAGTACGGCGCGGGTGCCGCGCACGTTGGTCTCGAAGAGGCGGGCGGGGTCGCCCTGGAGGCTGGTGAGCGCGGCGCAGTGCCACAGCGCGGTCATCCCTGCCGTCGCCCGTGCCCGGTCCTCGGCGCCCAGGCCGAGACCGGGGAGGGCGAGGTCGGCGCCGAGGTACCGCACCCGCCCCAGGGCTCCGGGCGCCAGCGGCGGGCCCGGCAGCGAGGCGACGGCGGACTCGACGCGTGCGCGCAGGTCGTCGGGGGCGCCGCGCCCCAGGACGGTGACCGGTTCCCGCGCGTCCTCCGCGAGCAGTTCCCGCAGGACGTGGCTGCCGAGAAACCCGCTCGCGCCAGTGATCACAACGGACAAGGTGCTGCCTCCATTACGTCCATTACGTCGGTCTCCGGCACAGTTCAACACCGGCCGATGACCGTTCCGTGGCGCTCCGTGCCGCGGGGGAGGGGCCGTCCACGGGCGTTCACGGGCGTCCACGGGCGTTCCTGGGCGTACACGGGCGGGCGGGCGGCGCGACGGCCGCGGAGCACAAGTTCACCCGCACCGTTGACGCGCGGAGCGTCGTTGACGGCTGCCCTTCCGGATGAATCGCGGACTCGCCCTCCGTAGCGGCGTGTTCACCTTCCGGTGCCTACCGCCTCCCCCTAGCGTGCGAGCGCCTGCCGGCCGACGGACGCCCTCGGCCGCCGATGTCGAGGAGAGAGAGCGCACACGCATGACATCGCATCAGCACGACGCGACCGGGCGGGAGATCGCCGTTGTCGGAGCCTCCTGCCGGCTGCCCGGGGGGATCAACGGGCTCGGTGAACTGTGGGCGGCCCTGGAACAGGGGCGCGATCTGGTGGGGGAGGTGCCCGCCGACCGCTTCGAGAAGGAGCGCTACGCCGACACCTCGGTGCCGCGCCCGGGCAAGAGCTACACCTCGGCGGGCGGCTTCCTGCACGATGTCGCGCACTTCGACGCCGCCTACTTCGGCGTCTCCCCGGCAGAGGCGGAGCACATGGACCCGCAGCACCGGCTGCTGCTGGAGCTGACCGCCGAGGCCCTCGACGACGCGGCCATCGCCCCCGCACGGCTCGCCGGTTCCGACACCGCCGTGTACGTGGGCATCTCCGACGCCTCCTACGGCGCCCTCCAGATGCACGCCGAACGCGGCATCGGCCCGTACACGATGTCGGGCGCCGCCTCCTCGATCGCCGCCAACCGGCTCTCGTACACCTTCGATCTGCGCGGGCCGAGCATGGCGGTGGACACGGCCTGCTCCTCCTCACTGGTCGCGCTCGACCGTGCCTGCCGCACCCTGTGGGAGGGGACGAGCGGGACGGCGGTGTGCGGCGGCGTCAACGTGCTGATCAGCCCGTACCAGTACATCGGCTTCTCCCAGGCGGCCATGCTCTCGCCGCGCGGCAGGTGTGCGTCCTTCTCCGCGCACGCCGACGGGTTCGTACGGGCCGAGGGCGGCGGTGTGGTCGTCCTCAAGCCGCTGGCCGACGCGCTGGCCGACGGCGACCGCGTGCACGCGGTGATCCTGGGGACGGCGTCCAACAGCGACGGGCGGACACTGGGCATCGCGCTGCCGAACGAGCGGGCGCAGGAGGACCTGCTGCGTGCCGCCTACGCGGAGGCCGGGGTGCACCCGGACGAGCTGGCCTACTTCGAGGCGCACGGCACCGGAACCCCGGCGGGCGACCCCCTGGAGGCCATGGCCATCGGCAGGGCCCTGGGCATCCGCCGGATCCACGGACCGCTGCCCCTGGGCTCGGTCAAGAGCAACCTGGGCCATCTGGAGCCCGCCTCGGGCATGGCCGGGCTGTGCAAGGCGCTGCTCGTCCTCAAGCACCGCACCGCGCCCCCCACGCTCCACGCCGAACAGCTCAGCCCGCACATCGACTTCTCCGGGCTGGGCCTCAGCGTCGCCACGGAGGCACGGCCGCTGCCCGGCGACGGGCGTCAGGTCGTCGGCGTCAACTCCTTCGGCTTCGGCGGCTCCAACGCGCACGCGATCCTCGCCACGGCGCCGGAGCCCGGGCCGGGACCGCTGCCCGCCGCGTGTGACGGGCGCGAGCTGCCGTTCCTGGTCTCGGCCCGTACCGCCGAAGCGCTGACGGAGGCGGCCGCACGTGCGGCGCGACGGCTCGACGAGGCGCCCGACGAGGAGTTCTACGATCTGGCCCACACCTCCGTGCTGCGCCGCGGCAGGCACGAGCACCGCGCCGTCGTCCTCGCGCACGACCCGCGCGAGGCCGCGCGGGGGCTGGCGGCGCTGGCGGCGGACGCGGAGGAAACGGCGGAAGCGGCGGAAACGGAACCCGGGACGGCGGAGACGGCCGAGGCGGAACCCGCGCCCGCCGACGTGTCCCCGGACGCACTCCCCAGCGGGCCCGGCGCGCCGCTGCCCGTCACCGCGACGGCCCAGGGCGTGGCCCGCGGCCGGGTGGCCTACGTCTTCTCGGGCAACGGCTCCCAGTGGGCGGGCATGGGCGCCGGTCTGCTGCACTCCGACGCGGCCTTCCGCGACGCCGTGCTCCAGGCCGACAAGGAGCTGACCCCCCACCTGGGCTGGTCGGTCGCCGAAGCACTGGCCGTACCGGCCGAGGACTGGCGGCTGGAGGCCACCGAGACAGCCCAGCCGCTGCTGTTCGCCGTGCAACTGGGCATCGTCGCCTCGCTGCGGGCGCGGGGTGTCGAGCCGGACATGGTGCTGGGCCACAGCGTCGGCGAGGTGGCCGCCGCGCACACCAGCGGGGTGCTCTCCCTCGCCCAGGCGGCCCGGGTGATCGCCGAACGCAGCCGTGCCCAGGCCCACACGGCGGGCAGCGGACGCATGGCGGCCGTCGGGCTCGGCGAGGAGCGGGCCAGGGCCGAACTCGCCCCGTACGAAGGGCGGCTGGAGATCGCGGCCGTCAACAGCGGCCGGGACGTGACCGTCGCGGGCGAGACCGCCGCGCTGGAGGAGCTGGCCGGGCAACTGGGGGAACGCGGCGTGTTCTTCCGCGACGTGGGCCTGGACTACGCCTTCCACAGCGCCGCCATGGACGGGCTCGAAGGCGGGCTGACGCACGCGCTCGCTGGGCTCGAACCGGGCCACGCGGCGCTCACCTTCCGCTCGACCGTGACCGGGCGCCGGGTGCTGGGCCCTGAGCTGGACGCCGCGTACTGGTGGCACAACGTGCGCCGCCCGGTCCGCTTCGCCGCCGCCGTCGAAGGCGCCCTGGACGACGGCGCCGACCTCTTCGTCGAGATCGGCCCGCACCCCGTCCTGCGCGGCTACCTGCGCCGCATCACCGCCACGCGCCCCGGCGAGCGCTGCGTCGTCGTCCCCACGCTGCACCGCGACGGAGCGGCACGGGCGGAGCAAGCCGGGCAAGCGCCGCAGAGGGAACTGGACACCGCCCGCGCCACGCTCCTCGCGGCGGGCGCCGAACTGGACCTGGGCCGCTACTTCCCCCGCCAGGGGCGCGTCGCCGAGCTGCCCGCCTACCCCTGGCAGCGGCAGCGCCACTGGCGCGGGACCCCGCAGTCGTGGGTGCGCACCAGCGGCGACGGGAAGCTGGAGCACCCGCTGCTG
The DNA here is from genome assembly GCF_053611545.1 of Streptomyces sp. NPDC054796. NCBI lineage: Bacteria > Bacillati > Actinomycetota > Actinomycetes > Kitasatosporales > Streptomycetaceae > Streptomyces > Streptomyces sp. NPDC054796. The sequence continues at coordinate 21,278 of NZ_JBSHAO010000085.1, forward strand.
GGCGAGCGGCTCCCCGCGCCACAGCCCGTCTGGTCGGGCACCGTCGAACCCGTACTGGCCCCCTGGCTCAGCGACCACCGGGTGGGCGGCAGCGTGGTGGTCCCGGCCACCGGCTACGCGGAGATGGCCATGACGGCGGGCCGCGCGGTCTTCGGCGACGCCGTCGAGGTCCAGCACCTCGACATCAGCAACGCCCTCGTCCTCCCCTGGCCGGACGCGGGATCCGTCCAGGTGCGCACCTCTCTCGACACCGACGACGGCACCGTGCTGATCGCCAGCACCACCGAGGAGTCCCGGGAGCCGCGCCCGCACGTGCGGGCCCGGGTACGCGGCCTCCTGCGGCCCCGGCCCGCACCGCTCGACGTGGAAGGGGCACGGCACGCCTGCCCGCGCGCCCTGGAAGCCGGGGAGTTCTACACGGCCTGCGACGCGGTGGGCCTGCGCTACGGCCCGTCCTTCCAGTTGCTCACGGACCTGTGGACCGGCGAGGGCACGGCGCTGGCGGCCTACCGGCACGAGGCCCCCGGCGATCCGTACACCGTGCATCCGGCCCTGCTGGACAGCGCCTTGCAGACGGGGGTGGCCCTGCTGCTGGGCCGTCTCGCGGACGGATACGCGTATCTGCCCTCCGTACTGGAAGCGGTACGGGTGTGGGACACCCCGGCCACCGAGGGGCTGATGTGGGTGGAGGAGCGCGGCAGGTCCCACGACGAGGTGCGCTGGGACATCCTCCTCACCGACGCGCACGGCGCCGTGGCGGCGCAGATCGAGGGCTGCCGACTGCGCCGCGTACAGATCGCGGGGCGCACGCCGCTGAGCACACTCCGCACCGAACTGCGCGCCGCCCCGCACCTGCGGAAGCCCAGCGCCCCCTCGCCCCTGCCGTCGCCGCGCCAGCTCGTCACGGAGGCGGCCGGGGACATCGCGAAGCTGCGCGAGGCGTGGCGCGGCCTCGCGTACGGGGAAGTGCTCCCGCTGTTCAAGAAGTGCGTCGCCCACCGGTACGGAGCCGCTGTCGCGGCCGTGCTCGACGACCCCGCCGTGCCGTTCACGGCGGACGACCTCGCGGCCGCCGGATTCCCGGAGTCCCAGCGCCGTCCGCTGGCACTGCTCGCCGGGGTGCTGGAGGAAGCCGGGGTGTGGTCGGCCCCGGACGCGGAGGGGCGCCGCCACCTGCTGGTGGAGGAGTTCCCCACCGACGCGATGTGGGCCGGTCTGCTCTCCCGCCACCCCGCTTACGTGGCCAACATCGCCCTGGCCGCGCACCAGATGGAGGGCACGTTCCAGGACGGTGGCGACCCCATGGAGCTGCTGCTCTCCGAGGCCACGGCGAAGGTGCTGGAGCAGTTCTACGACGTCGCGCCGCTGCTGCGCTTCCACAACCGCGTCGTGGCCGCCCTGGTACGGCAGACGGTCCGGCACTGGCCCGCCGACCGCACGCTGCGCGTGCTGGAGGTCGGCGCCGGTACGGGCGGGACCACGGCGGCCGTACTGCCGATGCTCCCCGCCGACCGCACGCACTACTGCTTCACCGATGTGTCCCCGCTCTTCCTCTCCCGTGCCGAAGGCCGCTTCGGCGCCTACGACTTCGTCGAGTACCGCACCCTCGACCTGGACACGGCGCCGGACGAACAGGGCTTCACGCACGGCTCCTTCGACCTCGTCATCGCCGCCAACGCACTGCACACGGCCTCGGACCTGAAGGCGGCGCTGCGGCGGGTACGGGGGCTGCTCGCGCCGGGCGGCCAGTTGCTGGGCATCGAGGCACACGACGTGGAGACGCTCGCACCGGTCTTCGGGCCCCTGGACAGCTTCTACGCCAACACCGACCGCGAACTGCGCCCCGACGCCGTGCTGCTGCCCCGCGAGCGGTGGCCCGGCGTCCTCACCGACTGCGGCTTCACCGAGGTGGTCCAGACGGGGGACGACGAGCCGCCCGCCCGCGAGGACTTCTCCGTCTTCCTCGCGTCCACTCCGCTGGAGGCGCCCGCACCGCTGGAGGCGCCCGCACCGGAGGCCGTCGCCCCGCCCGCCCTGCCCGCGCCGCGCACCCCGACGGCCTTCGTCCTCGCGACGGAGGACGAAGGCGAGGCGCCGCTGGCCGCCGCGCTGACTGAGGTGCTGACCCATGGCGGCGACGGGCGGGCACGCACCGTCTCTCTGACGGACGACGGCGACACCTGGACGGACCACCTCGCCGGGGCGGCCGGTGCCGGGGCCGAACGCGTCTGCGTCGCGGTCCTCCTCGGCGACGGCGGTCCGAACGGCGGTGCGAACGGCGGCGCGGGCTCCGTAGCGGAGCCCCCCGCCGAGTCCCCCGCCGAAGACGTGGCCCGCGCCGCGCGTCGCGCCACCGCGCTGGAAGCCGTCACGGCGGCGTGCGAGAAGCTGCCGGGCCATGTGAACGCCGAAGTGTGGCTGGTGACCAGGCCGTGCGGCGCGGTCCCCACGCCCGAGGACGTCACCCACCCCCTCGACGCCGCCGCCTGGGGCGCGGCCCGCACCCTGGTCAACGAGCACTCCGATGTCACGGGCCGCCGCGTCAGCCTCCACCGCACGGCGGACGCCGTCGTCGACGCGCACCGCCTGGCACGGGAACTCCTCGGCTCCGACGCGGATGACGAGGACGCGGACGGGGACGAGGACGAGGACGAGATCGTGCTCACCGCTCAGGACCGCTTCGTCCCGCGCGAGCGGGAACGGCCCGTCGAGCGCGAGCGGGCGGGGCAGACGCCGTTCGCGCTGCGGGTGCGCGACCCCGGGCTCTCCTACCGGCTGGAGTGGGAGGAGTTCACCCCGCCCCTGCCGGGCCCCGGGCAGGTGGCCGTCGAAGTGCGCGCCGCGGGTCTGAACTTCCGCGACATCACCCAGTCCTCCGGAATGCTGCCCGCCGCGGTGCGCGAGGGCACCAGGTTCGGGGGCAACGCGGACAGTATCGGTGTCGAGTGCGCCGGTGTGGTCACCGCCTGCGGTCCCGGCATCGACGACATCGTGCCGGGTGACCGGGTCGCGGGCATGGCGGACGGCGCGCTCGCCAGCCACACGGTGCTGAACCGGCACGAGTTGTGGCCCATGGCCGACGCGGTCTCCTTCGCGGACGGAGCCGCGCTCACCGTCGCCATCACCACCGTCCAGTACGGGCTTGGACAGCTCGCGCGGGTCAGGCCGGGCGAGACCGTCCTGGTCCACGGCGCGGCGGGCGGTGTGGGACTGGCCGCGCTCGCCTACGCCACCCTCAAGGGCGCGCACATCATCGCCACGGCGGGCAGCGACCTGAAGCGCGACCTGCTGCGGACGCTGGGAGTCCGGCATGTGCTGGACTCGCGCACCCTGGACTTCGCGGAGCGGGTACGCGAGATCACCGGGGGGCGCGGTGTCGACGTCGTGCTCAACTCCCTGGCCGGAGAGGCCATCGCACGCGGGCTGGAACTGCTGCGCCCGGGCGGTCGCTTCGTCGAACTCGGCAAGCGGGACTTCTACGAGAACAAGCCGCTGCTGCTGCGCCCCTTCAGCAACAACATCGCCTTCTTCGGGGTGGACATCTCCCGTATCGCACAGGACGACCCCGCCGTTCCCGAGATGCAGCACGAGTGGGCCGAGCTGCGAGCGGGCGCGCACATGCCGCGCCTGCCCTACGCGGCCTTCCCGGCCTCCCGGACCGAAGAGGCGTTCCGGCTGCTCCAGCACTCCAAGCACATCGGCAAGGTCGTCGTCACCTTCGACCCGCATGAGGAACCGCCGCGCGTCCGGCCGAAGGCCGTCGCGCCCCGCCTCGACCCCGAGGGCAGCTACCTCGTCACCGGCGGCACCGGTGGTTTCGGCGCGGCCACCGCGTACTGGCTCGCGGGTCTCGGCGCCCGTCACCTCGCCCTGGTCAGCCGCCGTGGACCCGAGGCGCCCGAGGCGGCGGAGCTGCTGGAGGCGCTCGCCGCGCGGGGAGTGACCGCCACGGCCCACGCGGCCGACGTCACCGACCAGGACGCCATGCGTGCGGTGCTGGCGGCCGTGGACGCCACGGGACACCCCCTGCGAGGCGTGGTGCACTGCGCCATGAGTCTGGACGACGCGCCGCTGGCGGAGCTGAGCGAGGAGCGGATCGCCGCCGTACTGGCACCCAAGGTGGGCGGTGCGCGGGTCCTGGACACCCTGACCAGGGAGCGTGGCGACGACCTCGGCCTGTTCCTGCTCTACTCCTCCGGCACCACCACCGTCGGCAACTTCAAGCAGGCCCCCTACGTGGCGGCGAACCTCTATCTGGAGGCGCTGGCCCGCAGGCGGCGGCGGAACGGCGAGTGCGCGCTGACCGTGGCGTGGGGCGCCATCGCGGACGCGGGCTACGTCGCGCGGAACGAACTGTCCGAGTCCATGGCGCAGTTCGGCTTCGAGACGGCCACCTCTGCGGAGGTGTTCGCCGCGGCGGAGGACCTGCTGAGGGCCGGGGACGACGTCGCCGCGATCCTCCGGATCAACTGGTCCCGCGCCTCAGGGCTGCTGCCCCTCCTCGGCAGCGCACGGCTGCGCGCCCTCGTGCCGGAACGCGGCGCCGACGGTCTGAGCCGGGAGGAACTGCTGGCCCGGCTGGGCGGCATGCTCCCGGAAGAGGCCCTGGAGTATCTGCGCACCACGATGCGCGAACTGCTGGCCGAGGTGCTGCACATGGACGCCGACCAGCTCGACGTGCACCGCAGGCTGGACGAGTACGGCATGGACTCCCTCATGGCGGCCCAGATCCTGGTCACCGTCCATCAGCGCTACGGGGTCGAGATCCCGCCGATGGAACTGCTGCGCAGCAACGGGACCATCGACGACTTCGCGCGCATCGTCCACATCCGCCTGGGCCTGGGCGGCAACGCTCCGGCGCCGGAAGCGGGTGCACATATCCCGGCGCAGGCGACTGCGCCGGACGCGGCGGCTCCCGGCCAGGTGCCTGCCACCGTGCCCGTGCCGCAGCAGGAGCCGCTGGCCGACTGAGGAGTGGCCACCGGAGAGCCGGCGGCCACCGGAGACAACTGGAGAACCGGAGACCACCGGGGCCCGGCACGCTGGTTACGGGGCGACGCCGGGCCCCGGGCCCGCACGACCCTGGCCCCCTCGGCGGAGCTGACGTACCGTCAAGCTCC
>NZ_JBSHAO010000086.1:0-25502 GCF_053611545.1 Streptomyces sp. NPDC054796
CCGTCGTCGTGGACGGCCGGCCCGGGGCCCCTTCTGTCACGCGTGTGACGTCGCGACGCCGTGACGTCGCGCGTTCGTCAGCCCAGCGAGGCGAGCGCCTCGTTCAGGGTCTTCGACGGACGCATCACGGCCGCCGCCTTCGCCGTGTCGGGCTGGTAGTAGCCGCCGATGTCGGCGGGCGAGCCCTGCACGGCGATCAGCTCGTCGACGATCGTCTGCTCCTGCTCGGCCAGCGTCGCGGCGAGCGCCGCGAACGCCTCGGCGAGCTGCGCGTCGTCGGTCTGCTTCGCCAGCTCCTGCGCCCAGTACAGGGCGAGGTAGAAGTGGCTGCCGCGGTTGTCGATGCCGCCCAGCTTGCGGCTCGGCGACTTGTCCTCCTCCAGGAAGGTCGCGGTCGCGCGGTCGAGCGTGTCGGCGAGGATCTGGGCGCGCGCGTTGCCCGTCGTCTGCGCCAGGTGCTCGAAGCTGACGGCCAGCGCGAGGAACTCGCCCAGGCTGTCCCAGCGCAGGTAGTTCTCCTTGACGAGCTGCTGCACGTGCTTCGGCGCCGAGCCGCCCGCGCCGGTCTCGAACAGGCCGCCGCCGTTCATCAGCGGGACGACCGAGAGCATCTTGGCGCTCGTGCCCAGTTCGAGGATCGGGAACAGGTCGGTCAGGTAGTCGCGCAGCACGTTGCCGGTGACCGAGATCGTGTTCTCGCCCCTGCGGATGCGCTCCAGGGAGAACGCGGTCGCGTCGGTCGGGGACATGACCTCGATGCGCAGGCCCTCGGTGTCGTGCTCCGGGAGGTAGCGCTCGACCTTGGCGATCAGGTTCCTGTCGTGCGCGCGGCTCTCGTCCAGCCAGAACACGGCCGGGTCGCCGGTCGCGCGGGCGCGGGTGACGGCCAGCTTGACCCAGTCCCGGATCGGCGCGTCCTTGGTCTGGCACACGCGGAAGATGTCGCCCGCGCTGACGGTCTGCTCCAGCAGGGCCTCGCCCTTGCCGTCCACGACCCGCACCGTGCCGGTGGCGGGGACCTCGAAGGTCTTGTCGTGGCTGCCGTACTCCTCGGCCTTCTGCGCCATCAGACCGACGTTGGGCACCGAGCCCATCGTCGAGGGGTCGTAGGCGCCGTTGGCGCGGCAGTCGTCGATGACGACCTGGTACACGTCCGCGTAGCTGCTGTCAGGGATGACCGCGAGAGTGTCCTGCTCCTGGTCGTCCTTGTTCCACATGTGGCCCGACGTGCGGATCATCGCGGGCATGGACGCGTCCACGATGACGTCGCTCGGCACGTGCAGGTTGGAGATGCCGCGGTGCGAGTCGACCATGGCCAGGTCCGGGCCCTCGGCCAGCTCGGCGTCGAAGGACGCCTTGATGTCGGCGCCCTCGGGCAGCGACTCCAGGCCCTTGTAGATGCCGCCGAGCCCGTCGTTCGGGGTCAGACCGGCGGCGGCCAGCTTGTCGCCGTACTTCGCGAAGGTCTTCGGGAAGAAGGCGCGCACCACGTGGCCGAAGATGATCGGGTCCGAGACCTTCATCATCGTGGCCTTCAGGTGCACCGAGAACAGCACGCCCTCGGCCTTGGCGCGGGCGACCTGCTCCTTGAGGAACTCGCGCAGCGCGCCGACGCGCATGACGGCGGCGTCCACGACCTCGTCGGCCTGCACCGGCACCGACTCGCGCAGCACGGTGGTGGAGCCGTCGTCGCCCACCAGCTCGATGCGGAGGGCGCCGTCCTCGGCGATGACCACGGACTTCTCGGTGGAGCGGAAGTCGTCGGCGGCCATGTGCGCGACGTTCGTCTTCGACTCCGGGGTCCACGCGCCCATGCGGTGCGGGTGGGCCTTCGCGTAGTTCTTGACGGAGGCGGGGGCACGCCGGTCGGAGTTGCCCTCGCGCAGCACCGGGTTCACGGCGCTGCCCTTGACCTTGTCGTAGCGGGCGCGGATGTCGCGCTCCTCGTCGGTCTTCGGGTCGTCCGGGTAGTCAGGGAGCGCGTAGCCCTGCTCCTGGAGCTCGGCGACGGCCGCCTTGAGCTGCGGGATGGAGGCCGAGATGTTCGGCAGCTTGATGATGTTCGCCTGCGGCGTCTTGGCCAGCTCGCCCAGCTCGGCGAGCGCGTCCTCGATGCGCTGGTCCTCCGTCAGGCGCTCGGGGAAGCTGGCGATGATCCGCCCCGCCAGGGAGATGTCGCGGCTCTCGACACCGACCCCGGCCGTCGAGGCGTACGCCCGGGCCACGGGCAGGAACGAATACGTCGCCAGCGCCGGGGCCTCGTCAGTTTGCGTGTAGATGATGGTCGAGTCAGTCACCGATACTCCGCTTCACGTCTACATCGTCTCGATATCAAGATATCTCGTGGGCGGCCCTCCCGGACACCGCCCCCCGTGTCGGGTTCCCCGGCGGTTCGCGACGGGGCCGTGACGGGGGTGCGGAAGGGGTGCGACGGGGGCTGACGGGGCCCGGGTGCGGGTCAGGCGTCTGGGGCGGACGGCTGGACCGGCCGCCGGTGTCAGGCGTCGGGGGCCGCCTCCAGGGCGAGGGTCGCGAACGTGGCCAGCCAGTGGTCCGTGGTGAAGTCGCCCGAGTCCGTCGCGGGGAGCCCGGCGGCGAGGTGGGCCCGCGCGTCGGCCGCGAGCGTACGGGCCCGCGCGTCGCCCTGGGGCAGGGCGTCCGCGAGGGAGCGGAGGGCGGCGGCGCGGCTGAGGCAGAGGCCGAGGAGGTGGCCGATCTGCGGGTCGGCCGGGTCGGAGATCCGGGGCGGGGAGAGGAGGGCGGGGACGGCTCCGCCTTGGGGCCGGGGCGCGGACAGCTCGGGCAGGAAGTCCGTCAGCCAGCGCGCGAACTCGTGACGCGGCAGCACCCTGCGCATCGCGTCCGCCTCGCACAGCAGCGGGGACAGGAAGTCCTGGCCCGAGGGCTCCCAGCGGGTGGCCGCGCCATGATCGTCGAGGAACCAGGTGCGGAGCCGGTCGGCGACGGGCTCCGTCAGCTCGGGGAACCCGGCCGCCTCCGCGCTGTCCAGGACCAGGCCGAGCGCGAAGGCGCTGTTGGCGTGGGTGCCGTGGCGCACGGGATAGGTGGCCTTGGGGAGCCAGGCGAGCAGGAGGCCGGCGGCGGCGCGTGCGGCGTCGGTGAGCGGTGCGGACCACCGCTCCACTCCGAGAGCGGCGCTCTCGGCGGTGAGCGCCAGCAGCCACGCCCACCCGTAGGGCCGCTCGAAGGAGGGGTGGGCCCGCAGATAGGCGGCCTCGGCCGCAAGCGCCTCCGGCGTCAGATGCGCGTCCAGCGCGTCGGTGACCTCGGCCGTGTCGATGTGCTCGGGGTACCGGCGCAGCAGCCGCACCAGCAGCCAGTGCATGTGCACCGACGAGTGCCAGTCGTAGGCGCCGTAGAACGCCGGGTGGTACGTGCGCGGCGGCATCAGCTCGTCCGGCGAGGCGATCAGATGGGCCGGGGCGTTCGGGTACTCACGGGTGACGTTGGCGAGGGCCAGCCGCGCGAACGCGCCCGCGCGGCTGGCCAGCTCGGCGCGTCCGCCGGTGCCGGTGCCGGTGCCGGTGCCGGTGCCGGTGCCGGTGTGGCCGGTGGTGTCCGTGTGGCCGCGCACCGTGCCGTCGCCGCTGGTCGTGCCGTCGGTGCTCAATGGGTCGCTCCGCCCGTGACGCGCAGGTCGGTGGTCGTGGTGAGGGCCGCCGTGACGATCGCGGAGAGCCCGGTGGCGATGTCGCGCACGGACATCGACGGCGCGGCCCGGTCCACGACCTGCTCCGGCACGTACGGCACGTGCACGAAGCCGCCGCGCAGCGCGGGGCGCTCGGTGGCGATGAGGTGGGCGAGCCCGTAGAAGACGTGGTTGCACACGAACGTGCCCGCCGTCTGGGAGACCGCGGCGGGCACGCCCGCCTCGCGGGCCGCCGCCACGCACGCCTTGAGGGGGAGCGAGGCGAAGTACGCGGCGGGGCCGCCCTCGACGACCGGCTCGTCGACGGGCCGGCGGCCCGCGTTGTCCGGGATACGGGCGTCGTCCACGTTGACCGCGACGCGCTCGACGGTGAGCCCGTGCCGCCCGCCCGCCTGGCCGACGCAGAGCACGAGATCCGGCGACGCGGCCTCGACCGCCTCACGTAGATCCTCGATGGCGGTGCCGAAGACGCAGCTCAGCTCGGCCGTGGCCAGGTCCACCCCGGCCGGGGGCGCCTCGGCGAGGCTGCGGACGGCCAGCCATGAGGGGTTGACGGTCTCCCCGTCGAACGGCTCGAAGCCGGTGACGAGGACCTTGGCGGGGGAGGGAGGGGAGGACGGAGAAGGGGAGGGCATGGGTGGGGCGCTCCGTACGTAGGTGCTCGTGGGGCTGGCTGGAGGCTCCGGGGCGGAGCTAGAAGGCGAAGAAGTAGATGAGAAGGATGTTGCAGCCCAGCATGGCGGCGGCCGTCGGAGCCTGCGCCTTGATCGGGCCGTACTGGTCCTTCAGCTCCAGCAGTGCCGCGGGCACCAGGTTGAAGTTCGCGGCCATCGGGGTGCACAGGGTGCCGCAGAAACCGGCGAGCATGCCGATGGCGAGCACGGCGGCGGGGTCGCCGTTCATCTGCTCGATCAGGACGGGCCAGCCGACGGCCGCCGTCATCACGGGGAAGGCGGCGAAGGCGTTGCCCATGATGATCGTGAAGATGGCCATGCCGCCGCAGTAGAGCGCGACGGCCGCGAGCCGCTGTCCGTCGGGGAGGATGGACTCGGTGATCTTCCCGACCTGGGTACCGACCCCGGCCGCACCGAATATGGAGCCCAGGACGGCCAGCAACTGCGGCAGCAGCAGGGCCCACCCCATCGACTCCAGCAGCCCGCGCCCCGCGTGGATCGGCACCGAGACCCGGCGCTCGCGCAGCACCCACATGCCGACGGCGAGCGCGGCGATGGCACCGAAGCCGAGCCCGAGGATCGTCTCGCTGCCCTCCTCCAGGATCGGCTCGCCGCCGATGCGCCACTTGGCGACCAGGACCGCGCAGATCACCGCGACGACGGGGATGGTGAGCGCGGGGACGAAGAGCTTGTTGCCCCAGCGCGCGGCGAGCGCGGTGCGCTGCTCCTCGTTCGTCGTCTTGGGCGTGCCCTTTCCCGTGAGGTTGAAGCCGCCGAGACAGATCATGACGAGGACGGCGACGCCGAGGGGCTCGGCAGGTGCCGTCTTCTCGACGACCCATGTGCTGTAGACGAAGCAGATGCCCAGCAGGCCCCAGAAGGCGGCGGAGCCGAAGCGCTTGGGGTTGGTGCGGTCCCTGACCATCTGAAGGGCCATCACGAGGAACGCCGCACCGACGAGCCAGAAGAACCACTCGGACTTGATCACTTCGCGGTCTCCTCGGCCAGCTCGGCGTTGGCGGTGACGAGGTCGCGCTCCAGAGTGCGGTCGAGTCGCAGGAGGCGCGCGCCGTGGATGAAGAAGGCGCACACGGCGCTCGGTATCGCCCACAGGGCCAGGTGCAGGGGCTCCAGGTGGGTGTCGTACGTGCTGTTCACAAGACCGGTGATCAGCAGGATGGAGCCGATCGCCAGGAAGCAGTCCTCGCCGAAGAAGAGGCCCACCGTGTCGGCGCCCGCCGAGTGGGAGCGGACCTTCTCGCGGATGCGCTGCGGGAGTGCGCGGCCCCCGTTGGAGCGCTCGGCCGCCGCCTCCGCCATGGGCGCGATCATCGGGCGGACGCTCTGGGCCGGGCCGCCGATGGTCTGGAGGCCGACGGCTGCCGTGAGCTGGCGCAGCAGCAGATAGAGGGTGAGGAAGCGGCCCGTCGTGAGCTTGCCGAGCTTGCCGATGAGGGTGCGGGCCTGTTGCTGGAGGCCGTTGCGCTCCAGGAGGCCGATGACGGGCAGGGTGATGGCGAAGATCGTCACCGAACGGCTGGTCGCGAAGCTCTCGCCGAACGTCCGCAGGATCTCCAGCGGGGAGAGCTTGCCCAGCAGTCCGGTGGCGATCCCGGCCACCCCGACCACCAGCAGGGGATTGCGTCGTGTGGCGAATCCGAGGATCACCACGAGGACGCCAAGCAGAACGATCATGCGTTCCGGGCCTTCCGTACGTGGGGCGCCTCAGCGATGTGTGAACGACGAGCGTGAGGCGAGTTGCACGGAGGCTAGAGGATCGTTGAACGATCCGACAAGAGTCTGTGACAGATCTCTGTCCGGCTTCGTGTTTGCGCGGCGCCGGACGCGCAGGTGGGCAAGGGGGGGCGACGGATGCGCGTCAGTGAACCGAGGGGACGACGGTGCGCGTCGGTGCGCGGAGGGGCGTCAGTGGTGCGAGGGGTCAGCGCGCGGAGGCGTCGGGGCGCTCCGGGTACGCCTCGATCAACTGCCGCCTGGAGTCCTCCAGGTAGAAGCCGAGCAGCCGCTCGGCCGTCGCCGCGTCGCCCGCCTCCAGGGTGTTCAGGATCTCGCGGTTCCTGGTCAGGTAGGGCTCGTGGAAGCGGCGCGGGTCGTCCATGACATGGAAGGCCAGCCGCAGCTCCGCCAGGACGCCGCGCATCAGATCGTCCGTGCGGTCGCTCTCCGCGAGCCCGGCGAGTGCCTGGTGGAAGCGGATGTTGGCCGTCGAGCAGCCCTTCCAGTCGTCCCGTGCGGCGGACTCCTCGCCGTAGCGCACGGCGGCCTCCACGTCGGTCAGCCGGTACGGCGCCGCGTCCAGACCGCGGACGGCGGCGCACTCCACGAGGCGCCTTACGCGGTAGATGTCCACGATGTCCGCCGCCGTGAGGACACGTACGAAGGTGCCCTTGTTGAGCCGGTGCACCAGCAGCCGCTCGTGCGTGAGCAGCCGGAAGGATTCGCGCAGCGTGTTGCGCGAGACGCCCAGCGCCCCGCCGATGCGCTCCTCGGAGAGCCGCACGCCCGGCCGGAAGAGGCCCTGCGCGATGCGCTCGCGCAGGACGCCCGCCACGCGCTCGGCCGTGCTGGTGCGGCCCAGTAGTGCGCGGTCGGCGGCCAGTTCGGACAGCCCGAGTGCGGTGTCGGCGGTCATGGGGCCAGTCAAGCCGAGAAATCAGCACGAAACAACAGACCCCTTGCCGGATCGTTCAACAATCGCTTACGTTTCTCCGGATGGACGGGATCATCGACCTCAACGCCGACCTCGGTGAGGGCTTCGGCCGCTGGCAACTCACCGATGACGAAGCCCTACTGGCCTCGGTCACCAGCGCCAACGTCGCCTGCGGCTTCCACGCGGGCGACCCCGCCACCATGCGCCGGGTCTGCGAGCGGGCCGCCGAGCACGGGGTGCGGATCGGCGCGCAGGTCTCCTACCGCGACCTCGCCGGGTTCGGGCGCCGCGCCATGGACGTCCCCGCCGACGAGCTGACGGCGGAGATCGCGTACCAGATCGGCGCCCTCGACGTCTTCGCCCGCGCCGCCGGGACCCGCGTCACCTACGTCAAACCGCACGGCGCGCTCTACAACCGCGCCGTGCGCGACCGCGAGCAGGCCGCGGCCGTCGTGGCGGGCATCCGGCTCGCGGGCGCCACCCTCGGCCCGCTCCCCGTCCTGGGCCTGCCCGGCTCCGAGCTGCACGCGGCGGCCGAGGAGGCGGGGCTGCCCACGGTGCGGGAGGCGTTCGCCGACCGCGGCTACCGCCCCGACGGCACCTTGGTACCGCGCAGCGAGCCGGGTGCCGTGCTCACCGACGCCGACCAGGTGATCAAGCGGTCCGTCGGCCTCGCGCGCGACGGCGAGGTGACGGCGGCCGACGGCAGGGCGCTGCGGATGCGGGCCCGCTCCCTGTGCGTGCACGGTGACACCCCGGACGCCGCGAGGCTGGCCCGGCGCGTCAGGGAGGAGCTGACCGTGGCCGGGGTCGAGGTCCGGGCCTTCGCATGACCGACGCCCCCTCCTCTTCCTCCGGTCCTCCCGGACGCGCCTCTTCCGCGTCCGCTTCCGGCCCGTCGGCCCGGCTCGGGGACGGCGCCCCCCGCATCCTTCCGGTGGGACGGCACGGACTCCTGGTGGAGCTGCCCACGGCGGAGGCGGCCGAGGCGCTGCACGCGGAACTGCTCCGCCGCCGCGCCGAGGGCACGCTCGCGCCGCTGCGCGAGATCGTGCCGGGGGCCCGCACCGTGCTGCTCGACGGGCTGACGGACCCCGGCAGGCTGGCGGCCGAGCTGCCGGGCTGGCGGATACCGCCGCTCGACCAGGGCGCGGGGGCCGCCGTCGAGATCCCCGTCCGCTACGACGGGCCCGACCTGGCGGACGTCGCCCGGTTGTGGGGCGTGGCGCCCGGCGAGGTCGGGCGGCTGCACGCGGCGACCGAGTTCCGGGTGGCCTTCTGTGGCTTCGCGCCCGGCTTCGGCTATCTGACGGGGCTGGACGAGAAGTACCACGTACCCCGCCGCTCCAGCCCGCGTACCAAGGTCCCGGCCGGGGCTGTAGGGCTGGCCGGCGGCCACACCGGCGTGTATCCGCGCTCCTCGCCGGGCGGCTGGCAACTGATCGGCACGGCGGTGGACACCGTCCTGTGGGACCCGGACCGTGACCCGGCGGCCCTGCTCGCTCCGGGCACCCGCGTCCGCTTCGTGCCGGCACGGGAGACACGGGAAGCGCTGACGGTCACGTCGGCGCCGGGATCCGGTTCCGCTTCAGGGGCCGACGCCACCGGGTCACCCGAGCCCGCACCCGTAGCCCCACCGGTGTCCGAGCCTGAGCCCCCGTCCACCCCCGCCCCTGCTCCCGCCCCCGAACATGCCCCCGCCCTCCACGTCGTGCGGCCCGGCGCCCTCACCACGGTGCAGGACCTGGGGCGGCCGGGGCACGCCCATCTCGGCGTCCCCCGTTCCGGTGCCGTGGACGAGCCGGCGCACCGGCTGGCCAACCGCCTCCTCGGCAACCCGGAGACAGCCGCCACGCTGGAGACCACCCTCAACGGCTGCGCGGTGCGGGCGCTTTCCCCCACCGTCGCCGTCGTCACCGGAGCACCCTGCCGGGTCACCGTCGACGGGCGGCCCGCGCCCTGGGGCCTTCCGGTGCGCCTGCCCGCCGGAGCCGTGCTGGAGGCGGGGCCCGCGACGTACGGGCTGCGTTCCTACGTCGCCTTCGCGGGTGGCGTGGAGGCGACGCCCGTGCTCGGCAGCCGTGCCACGGATCTGCTCTCAGGGCTCGGCCCCGCGCCGCTCGCCGAGGGTGACCAACTCCCGCTGCGCCCCACCCCTTCGGGGGAGCGCGCACCCGTGTGCGCCGCCCCCGCCGACGCGGCCCCCTGGCAGGCGCCACTACGCGAACTGGTGCTGCCCGTCGTCCCCGGGCCGCGCGCCGACTGGTTCACCGAGGGCGCCCTGCGCACCCTCACCAGCGGCGACTACCGCGTCTCCTCCGCGAGCAACCGCATCGGCCTGCGTACCGAGGGCCCCGCCCTTGAGCGTGCGTACGAGGGCGAACTGCCCAGCGAGGGCATGGCACTCGGCGCGGTGCAGGTGCCGCCCGAGGGGCGGCCCGTGGTCTTCCTCGCCGATCACCCCGTCACCGGCGGCTATCCGGTGATCGGCGTCGTACCGGAGCCGGACCTGGCCGCCGCCGCGCAGGCGCTGCCCGGCACGCCGGTGCGGTTCACCCTGGTGCGACGGGCGGTGTAGGGCGGCGTAAGCACGCCGGGCGGGTGCGGCCGTGCGCTGCCGCCTCCACGCGCCACCCCGCGCGCGCCGATACCTGTACCGGGGGTCCGGTATGTGACCCGGCAAGTAACACAGTGTGGCCCAGTGCGGTCAAGGGCGTTATTCGGATGTCGTGGCGGTAATCTTCCGTTACTCATGCGTTCTTCACAGTCGCTTTATGACAGACGTGACTAGTCCCCCTTCCAGGCAGCGTGGAATTCTCGTCACGTGCTGCCCGAGGGGGGACGATGGACAAGCGGTACGAGGTCTTCTGCCTCGCTGATAGATATTTCTATGAAACACCGGACCGCTTGTCCGCCGCCACGGGCGCGGCGGACGCCGCCACTACCAGCACCACCGCGACGGATTCCGTGGAAACCCCGGAATCCCAGGGCTCCCAAGGTCCCGGAAGCGTCTCGCCCGACGCCTTCCCCACAGCTCGCCGCCCCGTTCCCGAGGGCTGGCGGAGCACCCGATCGGGGGACTGGCTCGAACTGAGGCCCGTAGAGGGTGAATTCCCCCTCCAGGGCTGGAAGATTCACGCGTCGGCCTGTCTCGGCAACGCGGACGCCGTCGCCGCCGCCGTCAGCGCGTACTGCATTCCCCGCAATATTCCCTTCAAGTTCGTCCCGGACCGCACCCTGCTCTATCTGCGGAATGCGAAGTACGCGGGACGCGGCACGAGCGGGAAATTCGCAACCATCTATCCGAACGGCGAGGAACAACTCCGCACCGTGCTCACCGAGCTGGGCGAGGTGCTCCACGGCGAGCAGGGCCCGTACATCCTCACCGACCTGCGCTGGCGCGAAGGGCCGCTCTATGTGCGCTACGGGGGCTTCGCGCCGCGCTTCTGCCTCGACGCCAAGGGCACCCTCGTGCCCGCCATCGAGGACGGCGAGGGGCGGCTCGTCCCCGACCGCAAGGACCCGGCGTTCCACGTACCGGACTGGGTGACGCTGCCCGACTTCCTCACCCCGCACCTCGACGCGCGTGCCGCGTCCACCGTCGCCGACCTGCCGTACCGCATCGAGCGCGCCCTGCACTTCTCCAACGGCGGCGGCGTATACGGCGGCACGGACCTGCGTACCGGGGACCAGGTCGTCCTCAAGGAGGCACGCCCGCACGCCGGGCTCGCCGCCGACGGCGCCGACGCCGTCACCCGCCTGGAGCGCGAGAAGGAGGCGCTCGACCGGCTGGCAGGGCTGGACGTGGTCCCGGGCGTACGCGACTGGTTCACGCTCGACGGGCACCGCTTCCTGGTCATGGACCACCTCCAGGGCCAGACCCTCAACGCCTTCTTCGCGCAGCGCCACCCGCTGCTCGCGGCCGAGCCCGACCCGGAGGCCGTCGAGGAGTACACGCGGTGGGCGCTGCGGATGCACCGCAGCGTGGAGGACGCGGTGGAGGCCGTGCACGCCCGTGGCGTGGTCTTCAACGACCTGCACATGTTCAACATCATGGTCGCGCCCGACGAGGAGTCCGTCGCGCTCCTGGACTTCGAGGCGGCTGCCCTGGCGGCCGAGAACCCGCGCCAGATCGTCGCGCACCCCGGCTTCATCGCGCCCGCCGACCGCACGCGCTACGACATCGACCGCTACGCGCTGGCCTGTCTGCGCATCGCCCTCTTCGTCCCGATGACCACGCTGCTCGCCGTGGACCGCCGCAAGGCGGCGGACCTCGCGCGGATCGCCGCTGAGCAGTTCCCCGGCATACCCGAGGACTTCCTGGCCGAGGCGGTCGCCACGATCGAGGGATCGGACGGGGGGTCCGCCGACGGCCCCGCGCACGACGACGCGACCCGTGACGCGACCGGCGACGCGGCCCGCCCCCGTGTGCGGCGCGCCGCCCGGCTCACCGTCGAGCCCGCCGACTGGCCTGCGGCCCGCGACTCCATGGCGGCCGCCATCCTCGCCTCCGCGACACCGGACCGCGACGACCGGCTCTTCCCCGGCGACATCAGCCAGTTCAGCGACGGCGGCGGCCTCGGCCTCGCGCACGGCGCGGCCGGAGTGCTCTACGCGCTCGCCGAGACCGGCGCGGGCAACTGCCCCGAGGGCGAGGAGTGGCTGCTGCGCCACACCGACCCGTCCCCGGCGCCCGGCGGAGCGCCCCGGCTCCCGCGCGGCACCCCGCTCGGCTTCTACGACGGACTCCTCGGCGTCGCCTTCGTCCTGGACCGCCTCGGCCACGCCAAGCGCGCGCTCGAACTCGCCGACCGCGTGCTCGACGAGAAGTGGCAGCGCCTGGGACTCTCGCTGCACAGCGGCCTCGCGGGCCTCGGCCTCGCCCTCGACCAGCTCGCGGCCAGCACCGGCGAGGGCTCCCTGCACACCCGCGCCATGGAAGCGGCCCAGCTCCTCGCGGCCCGGCTCCAGGAGGGCACCGACGAGCACCGTCCGGCCCGCGCGGGGCTGCTGCACGGCACGACGGGCCCGGCGCTGCTGTTCCTGCGGCTGTACGAGCGCCACCGCGACCCCGCGCTGCTCGACCTCGCCGAGGAGGCGCTCCAGCAGGACCTGGCGCGCTGCGTCGTGGACAGCGGCGGCACCTGGCAGGTCGACGAGGGCACGCGCACCATGCCGTACCTGGGCGCGGGCAGCGTCGGCATCGCGACGGTGCTCGACGACTACCTCGTACACCGGCCGCACCAGCCCGACTTCGAGCGGGCCCGCGCGGGCATCCTGCCTGCGGCCCGTATGCGCTACTACGCGCAGCCAGGGCTCTTCCAGGGGCGGGCCGGAATGCTTCTCCACCTGAGCCGGACCACCACCCCGGGTGCGACGGCCGCCGATCTGGACGCACAGCTCGCGGGCCTCGCCTGGTACGCGATGCCCTACGAGGGCCAACTGGCCTTCCCCGGCGACCAGATGATGCGGCTGTCGATGGACCTGGCCACCGGAACGGCGGGCTGCCTGCTCGCCGCCGGTGCCGCCGCCACCGCCCGGCTCGGCGGGCCGCCCGTCGGCCTGCCCTTCCTTCCGCCGCCACCCGGCGGCCCACAGACCGGTCCCTTCGGGGGCCGTACCGGAGCACCACCGTCCCCATGAGCAACAACCAAATCGAAAGGAATCACCATGAGCCTTCTTGACCTTCAGACCCTTGAGCCCGAGGAGCGGACCGGCGGCGGCGACGACAGCAGCGCCAGCCTCCTTCTGTGCGACAAGCACAGCTCCCACAGCACCCTGCTGTGTCTGTGAGTCGTCACTGCGACTCACGCCTCTCCGCAACTGTCTGACAGTCGCGTGAGGTGATATGTCCGGCGGCCCCGGGCGGTGGCGTCAACCCCGCCCGGGGCCGTCTTCATGCTTCGTGCGTCATGACTTCACGGCTTCACTGCGAGGAGGACGATGGCGAGCGCCACACCCCACGAGGACGACGACGGCACGGAACACGCGCCCGGAGAAGCGGCCGAGCGAACCGGAGCCGCCGGAACCCGGGCCCGTGACCGGGCCGCCGACCGGCTGCTGCTCGCCGCGGGACGGCACAGCACCCTCCGTACGACCGTGCTCTGCCTCACCTCCGCCGCGGCAGCGGGCGCCAACCTCGCCCTGCCCGCCGCCCTCGGGCGCGCCCTCGACCTGCTGCTCGCGACGGGCCGCGCCGACGGCGGCGCCGCCCCCTGGATCGCGCTCTGCGCGGCGCTCACCTGCGCGCTCGTGGCACTCGACGCACTGGACACGGTGCTCACCGGCACGCTCAACTCCCGTACCACCGCCTGGCTGCGCACCCGGCTGCTCGACCACGTCCTCGCCATCGGCCCCGGCCCGGCGGCGCGCTTCGGGCCCGGCGATCTCGTCACCCGGTCAACGGGCAACGCGGCGCACGCGGGCACCGCGCCCAGCGCCGCGGCCTCGACGCTCGCCGCGCTGGCCACGCCGCTCGGCGGGCTCGTCGCGCTCGCGCTGCTCGACCCGCGCCTCGTCGCCGTCTTCCTCGCGGGCACCCCGGTCCTCTTCTTCCTGCTGCGCGCGTTCTCCCGTACGTCGTCCGACAGCGTGGCCCGCTACCAGGAGGCGCAGGGCCGCATCGCCGCCAGGCTGGTGGAGGCGCTGGGCGGCGCCCGTACGATCGCGGCTGCCGGTACGTGGCGGCGCGAGCGCGACCGGGTGCTGGAGCCGCTGGCCGAACTCAGCGGCGAGGGCCACCGGATGTGGCGGGTGCAGGGGCGGGCCACGGCGCAGGCGGCGGTGCTCGTGCCGCTGTTGCAGATCGCCGTCGTCGCGGTCGGCGGAGTGCTGCTGGCGGCGGGCGAGCTGAGCGTGGGCGGGCTGCTGGCCGCAGCGCGCTACGCGGTGCTCGCGGCGGGCGTCGGCGTGCTCGTCGGGCAGCTCAACGGGCTCGTACGCGCCCGCGCCGCGGCCCGCCGCCTCGCCGAGGTGCACGAAGTGCCCGCGCTCGCGCAGGGCCACCGGGCCCTGCCCGCCGAGGGGCCGGGCGCGCTGGAACTGCGCGGCGTACGCGCCACGCGCGGGACACGCACCGTGCTGGACGGCGTGGACCTGGTGGTGCCGGGCGGGCGTACGGTCGCCCTCGTCGGCCGCTCTGGCTCGGGCAAGTCCCTGCTGGCCGCGCTGGCCGGGCGGCTGGCGGAACCGGAGGCCGGGCGGGTGCTGCTCGACGGGGTGGACCTCGCCGAACTGGACCGGGCCGAGCTGCGCCGCGCCGTCGGCTACGCCTTCGAGCGCCCCGCGCTCCTCGGCGGCACCATCGCGGGAACGATCGCCTTCGGGCCCGAGGGCGTGGGCGGGGACGACGGCCGCGACGACGCGCGGCACGCGGCCGTGCCGGAACGGGTGGCCGCCGCCGCGCGCGCCGCGTGCGCCGACGACTTCATCCGCACCCTGCCGGACGGCTACGGCACCCCCTGCGCCGAGGCCCCGCTGTCGGGCGGCGAGGTCCAACGCCTGGGCCTGGCTCGCGCGTTCGCGCACGACGGCAGACTGCTGATCCTGGACGACGCGACGTCCAGCCTCGACACGGTCACCGAACTGCGCGTGTCCGAGGCCCTGTTGAACCCGCCGGGCGACGCGGACTGTCGCGCCCGCACCCGCCTGATCGTCGCCCACCGCGCCTCCACGGCGGCCCGCGCGGATGTGACCGCCTGGCTCGACGGAGGCCGCGTCCGTGCCCTGGGCCCGCACGAGCGACTGTGGCGACTCCCCGAGTACCGCGCGGTGTTCGGCGAGGGCGGGCAGGACGGGGACGGTGCCGGGCCGGAGGTGGACGGTGCGTAGGGCGCGGGGGCACGGCCTCGTCGCCGAGGGCACGCGCTTCCTGCTGCGCAGGCCGAGGGCGCTGTGGGCGCTCGCCGGGTGGTCGGTGCTGGAGGCGGGTCACACTTTCACCCTCGGCTACGGGCTCGCCCGCGCCCTCGACGACGGCTTCCTCGCCGCCCGCCCGGCCGTGGGCCTGGCCTGGCTGGGAGTCGCCGGGTGCGGCGTCCTGGTGGGCGCGCTGGGCACGGGGCGCGTGTACCGCGCCGTCGCGGCGCTGGCCGAGCCGCTGCGGGACGCGCTGGTGCGACGGGTCGTCGCGCGCGGCCTGAGCGAGGCGGTCGGCGTCGACGCCGGTGTCGGCGACGGCGCGACGGATACGTCCACGACGGAGAAGCGCCCGCGCCCACCCCGTCCCGGCG
The DNA here is from genome assembly GCF_053611545.1 of Streptomyces sp. NPDC054796. Taxonomy (NCBI): domain Bacteria; kingdom Bacillati; phylum Actinomycetota; class Actinomycetes; order Kitasatosporales; family Streptomycetaceae; genus Streptomyces; species Streptomyces sp. NPDC054796. The sequence continues at coordinate 15,247 of NZ_JBSHAO010000086.1, forward strand.
CGCGTAGTGGCACGCGGAGCGGCGAGACCGCCGTCGTCTCGCGGCTGACGCACCAGGTGGAGATCGCCCGGGACAGCTTCGCGGGCCTGGTGATGGTGGCCCGCTCCTTCCTCTTCACCCTCGTCGGCGCGCTGACCGGGCTGCTGTCGCTGGCGCCCGAACTCCTGCTGGTCGTGCTGCCCCCGCTCCTCGCGGGGCTCGTCCTGTTCGCGGTGACGCTCCGCCCGCTCGCCCGCCGCCAGCGCGCCTTCCTCGTGGCTGACGAGGGCATCGCCGACGAACTGGGCGCGTCCGTCGCCGGGTTGCGCGACGTGGTGGCCTGCGGCGCCGAGGAGCCGGTGCGCCGTGCGGTGCTGCGCCGGGTCGAGGCCGAGCGCAGGGCCGCCGACGCGCTCGCCCGCTGGAGCGTCGCCCGCGCTCTGGCGCTGGGGGTGGGCGGCAGGCTGCCCGTCGTGCTGCTGCTCGTGCTGGCGCCCTGGCTGCTCTCGCGCGGCGTGACGGCGGGCGCGCTCGCGGGCGCGCTGACCTATCTGACGCAGTCGCTGCTGCCCGCGCTCCAGAGCCTGGTGCACGGTCTGGGCGGCGCCGGGGCGCGGCTGGCCGTGGTCATCGGCAGGCTGACGGGCGAGGACGCCCCGCCGGACCCCGCCCGTCAGCCTGCCCAGGACTCCGCCCCGGACCCCGTGCCCGACGGCGGCCCCGCGCCGGAACTCGCGCCCGCCCCGGCCCCCGTGCCCGCACCCGTACGCACCCCCGCCACAGCACGCACCACCCCCGCACCGGCCCCGGCGACCGGCCCGGCGCCTGCGCTCGAACTGCGCGGCGTGACCTTCGCGTACGGACCCGGTGCGCGCCCCGTCCTCGACGCGCTGGACCTGACGCTCCCCGCCGGCGGCCACCTCGCGGTCGTCGGACCGAGCGGAGCGGGAAAGTCGACGCTCGCGTCTCTCGCGGCAGGGTTGCTCGACCCCGTCGCCGGGGAGATCCGGATCGCCGGGCACCCCGTACAGACGTGCGACGATCCAAGACTTCTGGCACAAAAACGGGTCCTGATTCCGCAAGAGGCGTACCTGTTCTCGGGCAGCGTGCGGGACAACCTCGGCTATCACTGCTCCGATTCCTACGGGCCCGGTGTCACCCCCCGTCAGCCGTCGGACGTAGAAATCCTCATCGCGGCGGACGCGCTCGGCGCGGGCGATCTCGTGCGGCGGCTGGGCGGGCCCGGCGGCCCTGTGGAGCCCACCGCGCTCTCGGCGGGGGAGCGGCAGTTGCTCGCGCTGGTGCGCGCGCATCTCTCGCCCGCGCCCCTGATGCTGCTGGATGAGGCCGGAAGTCAACTGGACGCGGTGGCCGAAGAGTGCGCTGAGCGCGCTCTCGCCCGGCGGCCGGGCGCGCTCGTCGTCATCGCGCACCGCGTCAGCTCGGCGCTGCGCGCCGACCGGGTGCTCGTGCTGGACGGCGTACGGACCGACCACGGCACCCACGCCGAACTCCTGGAGCGCTCACCGCTCTACCGCGATCTGGCCGCCGTATGGGCGCCTGGCGCGGCGTCCCCGCGCCCGCACGCCCAGAGGTGAGCCCGCCGGGCAGCGAGTGGCCGAGAGACGTCCTGGAGGTGGCCCACATGGCCCCTAGAGCCAGCCCGCGCCCTGGGATATGCGGATGGCGTCGACCCTGTTGCGGGCCCCGGTCTTACGGGTGATGGAGGAGATGTAGTTGCGCACGGTGCCGTCCGACAGGCTCAGCCTGCGCGCTATCTCCCCCACGGACGCGCCCTCGGCCGCGACGGCCAGCACGCTCAGCTCCCTCGGTGTCAACGGCACTTCGGAGGCCCGTAAGAACGCCGCGGCCAGCGAATCGTCGATGAAGCGCTTGCCCTGCGCGACGTGGCGGATGCCCGTCAGCAGCCGTTCCGGCGCCGCGTCCTTGCCGACGAAGCCGAGGGCACGCGCGTCCAGCGCCCTGCGCAGCGCGCCGGGACGGCTCTCGCTGACCAGCGCCAGCACCCCGCAGCGACCGCGCCCGCGCCGGTTCCCGTACTCGTCGGCCGACGTGAAGCGCGGCAGCGCCGCCATCTCCTGGAGCGCCGAGGCGCCGGAGGAGTCCGCGTCCACCACGCACACGTCCGTGGGCGAGGAACGCGCGTAGCCCAGTGCGCCGCCCCAGGGCGTGGACTCGATGGCCATGTCGTGCGCCTTGCCCACCAGCGCGGCGAGCCCCGATCTGAGAAGTCTCACATCGTGTACCAGAAGCACTCGAATCACGCGCCCCATCCCTCCAGCCCCCCGGCTCGCAATGCCTACCGAATACGGGTCAATACATACATCCTCGGCGGCGAGGGGAGACGCGCAGATTCGGCCACGACGGTGTAAGAGGGGGCGCGCGGGGGCGGCGCGCCCGGAGAGGTTTCGCGCCCCCGGGTTTCGGGAGCGCGCCAAGGGGTCACCCGGCCCGGTTCGGCTGCCCCGGATCCGTGACGTCGATGAGCCCGCACACCGTCTCGATGTCGATCTTCACCTGGGCGATGGAGGCCCGCCCCGAGAGCCAGGTGATCAGGGCCGAGTGCCAGGTGTGCTCGATGACGCGTACGGCGGAGAGCTGCTGGGGCGTGGGTGCCGACTCCAGACCCATGGCGTCCAGGATGATCGCCGTCGTCAGCCGGGACACGGTGTCCACCTCCGGGCTGACGGAGCGGTCGGCGAAGGTGAGCGCGCGCACCATCGCGTCGGCGAGGTGCGGTTCGCGCTGCATCGCGCGGAAGGCGCGCATCAGGGTCTCGGCGACACGGGCCGCCGAGCCCTCCTCGGACGGCGGGCGCTTGTGCAGCGTCTCGTGCATCTGCTGGAGCTGGTCCTGCATGGTCGCGACCAGCAGATGGATCTTGGAGGGGAAGTAGCGGTAGAGGGTGCCCAGCGCGACGTTCGAGGACTCGGCCACCTCCCGCATCTGCACCGCGTCGAAGCCGCCGCGCCGCGCGAGCTGCGCGCTCGCGTGCAGGATGCGGCGTCGCCTGGCCTCCTGGCGCTCGGTCAGGGGAGGTGAGGCAGGGGAGGCGGACGGCTTCGGCTGTGTCGTCATGTGTCCCCGTTTCCGTGCGTGTTTCCGTGCGTTCCAGGCCCTGCCGGGCGAGAGTGCCTCCCTGGTGAAACCGGGGGCATCCTCGCAGCCGGTCAGGGGGTGGCGCGAATCACCTGCTCCGGCCCCGCCCGATAAGTGACTGGCCGGTAAATTCTTAGCTTGTGGATGGCTCATGATCCGGTCGGACCCGGCCATCCTGAAACTTGTTCTAGGTTAGCGCGAGCGGTTACGCTCCGGCGAAAGTGCAGTGATGAAGGGGGCCGCGAGTGACCGCAGAGGCCGTACAGGACACCGGGTCCGGCCCCCGAACGGGGCCCGGCGCGCCCGGAGGCGGTGACCAGCGCCCCCTGCGCATCGCCATGCTGACGTACAAGGGGAACCCCTTCTGCGGCGGACAGGGTGTCTACGTACGCCACCTCTCCCGCGAACTGGCCAGGCTCGGCCACACCGTCGAGGTCATCGGCGCACAGCCCTACCCCGTGCTCGACGAGGGCGTCACGCTCACCGAGCTGCCCAGCCTCGACCTCTACCGGCAGCCCGACCCGTTCCGCACGCCCAAGCGCGGCGAGTACCGGGACTGGACCGACCTGCTGGAGGTCGGGACCATGTGGACCGGCGGCTTCCCCGAGCCGCTGACGTTCTCCCTGCGCGCCCGGCGCCATCTCGCCGCGCGGCGCGGCGAGTTCGACGTCGTCCACGACAACCAGACCCTCGGCTACGGGCTGCTCGGCAACCTCGGCGCACCTCTCGTCACCACCATCCACCACCCCATCACCGTCGACAGGCGACTGGACCTGGACGCGGCACAGGGCTGGCGGGCGCGTGCCTCGGTGCGCCGCTGGTACGGCTTCACGCGGATGCAGAAGCGCGTCGCGAAGCGGCTGCCCTCCGTGCTCACGGTCTCCGGCTCCTCGCGCGGGGAGATCACCGGCCACCTCGGGGTGCGCCAGGACCGCGTCCACGTCGTCCACATCGGCGCCGACACCCGCCTCTTCGCACCCGACCCCGCCGTGGCCGAGGTGCCGGGGCGGATCGTGACCACGTCCAGCGCCGACGTTCCGCTCAAGGGTCTCGTGCACCTGGTGGAGGCCCTCGCGAAGGTCCGTACGGAGCGCGAGGACGCGCACCTCGTCGTCGTCGGCAAGCGGCCCGAGGAGGGGCCGGTCGCGGCGGCCGTCGAGCGCTACGGGCTGGCCGACCGCGTCGAGTTCGTCAAGGGCATCAGCGACGCGGAACTCGCGGGCCTGGTGCGCTCGGCCCAGGTCGCCTGCGTCCCCTCCCTCTACGAGGGCTTCTCGCTGCCCGCCGCCGAGGCCATGGCCACGGGCACCCCACTGGTGGCCACCACCGGGGGAGCCATCCCGGAGGTCGCGGGCAAGGACGGCGAGACCTGCCTCGCGGTGCCGCCGGGCGACGCGGGCGCGCTCGCCACCGCGCTGACCCGCCTCCTCGGCGATACGGAACTGCGCGCCCGCCTCGGTGCGGCGGGGCGCGAGCGCGTGCTGCGGCACTTCACGTGGGAGCAGGCCGCGCTGGGCACCGTGGAGCGGTACCGGGCGGCGATCGAGGAGCAGGGCGGGGGCGGCACGGGGGCCGTGGCCCGGTCCCGTCCGGAACCGGTGCCCGTGTCCGAGCCGGTGTCAGAGTCCGGGCCCGTGTCCGGGTCCGTGGCCGAGCCCGCTCAAGGGAGGGGGACCGGCGAGGACGCCCCGACCGGCGCGGCCGGTGCCTCCCGGCCCGCCGTCGCCGCGGGCGGCTGAGCCCGAGCCCCCTGTCACCACCCCCGTAGGCCGGCCCCCCCTCGGCCGACCGACGACCGACGACCGCCGTCCAGAACCGCCCGCCGCCAGGCCCCACACGAGGCCGCACGGGCGCACGTACGAAGGAAGAGGCAGACCCCCGTGCTGACCGTCGACTTCTCCCGCTTTCCGCTCGCCCCAGGTGACCGCGTCCTCGACCTGGGATGCGGCGCCGGGCGGCACGCCTTCGAGTGCTACAGGCGCGGCGCGCGAGTCGTCGCGCTCGACCGCAACGGCGAGGAGATCCGGGAGGTCGCCACCTGGTTCGCGGCCATGGAGGAGGCCGGAGAGGCCCCCGCGGGCGCGAGCGCCACCGCCATGGAGGGCGACGCGCTGGCGCTGCCCTTCCCCGACGACAGCTTCGACGTCGTCATCATCTCCGAGGTCATGGAGCACATCCCCGACGACAAGGGCGTCCTCGCCGAGATGGTGCGGGTCCTCAAGCCGGGCGGGCGCATCGCGGTGACCGTGCCGCGCTACGGGCCCGAGAAGGTCTGCTGGGCGCTCAGCGACGCCTACCACGAGGTCGAGGGCGGCCACATCCGCATCTACCGCGGCGACGAACTGCTCCGCAAGATGCGCGAGGCCGGGCTCCGCCCGTACGGCACCCACCACGCGCACGGGCTGCACTCGCCGTACTGGTGGCTCAAGTGCGCCTTCGGTGTGGACAACGACAAGGCGCTCCCGGTGCGCGCGTACCACAAGCTGCTGGTCTGGGACATCATGAAGAAGCCCCTGGCCACGCGCGTCGCCGAGCGTGCGCTCGACCCGCTGATCGGCAAGAGTTTCGTCGCGTACGCGACGAAGCCGCACCTGCCGCCTACCGGTACGGACGCCACCGCCGTGGGTACGGACGCCACCGCGGCCCCGACGGCGGCGAAGTGACGAGCCCGGAGCGCACGGAGCGGCTCGTCCTCCCCGGTGTGCTGACGGCGGAACAGGCCGTGGAGACCGTCGCCGGGATCGCGGCGACGCAGCGCGACGACGGGGCCATCCCCTGGTTCCGGGGCCACCACCTCGACCCCTGGGACCACGTCGAGGCCGCGATGGCGCTGGACGCGGCGGGCGAGCACGAGCGCGCCGAGGCCGCCTACCACTGGCTCGCGGACCACCAGCTCCCCGACGGCTCCTGGTACGCCGCCTACGCGGACGGCGACGCGGCACGCCCCACCGACCGGGGCAAGGAGAGCAACTTCTGCGCGTACGTGGCCGTCGGCGTCTGGCACCACTACCTGTCCACGGGGGACGACGCGTTCCTGGAACGGATGTGGCCCGTCACCGTCGCCGCCATGGAGTTCGTGCTGCGGCTCCAGCAGCCCGGCGGCCAGATCGGCTGGAAGCGTGAGGCCGACGGCACCCCCGTGAACGATGCGCTGCTGACCGGTTCCTCGTCCGTCTACCAGTCGCTGCGGTGCGCGCTGGCCCTGGCCGAGCACCGCGAGGAGCCGCAGCCCGACTGGGAACTGGCCGTCGGCTGGCTCGGCCACGCCGTGCGCCACCACCCCGAGCGGTTCCTCGACAAGGGCCGCTACTCCATGGACTGGTATTACCCGGTGCTGGGCGGGGCGCTGCGGGGGCCCGCGGCCAAGGAGCGGATCGAGGAGGGCTGGGAGCGCTTCGTCGTCCCCGGGCTCGGGGTGCGGTGCGTGCTGCCGAACCCGTGGGTGACCGGGGGAGAGAGCGCGGAACTGGCGCTCGCGCTGTGGGCGATGGGGGAGTCGGACCGTGCGCTGGACATCCTGAAGTGGATCCAGCACCTGCGTGCCGAGGGCGGCATGTACTGGACGGGGTACGTCTTCGAGGACGACGCGATGTGGCCGCGCGAGCAGACCTCCTGGACGGCGGGGTCGCTGCTCCTGGCGGTCGCCGCACTGGGCGGCGACGAGGCGACGGTCCAGGTCTTCGGCGGCGACTCCCTCCCCGTCGGGCTCTCCCCGGACTGCTGCTGAGGGGGACCGCGCCGGGTCCCGGTGAGGGGCCCGCGTGAGGTGTCTGCGCAAGGCGTTTGCGTAGCGCGGCCTCGGGGCGGTCGTGTCGGACCCTTGTGCGATCATGCCGTTCGGATATGTGTTCGGCGGGGTCCGGGGTCCGGGGAGCGCGGGGGAGTCGGTGTGACGGAGAAGGACGGCGGTTCGGGCGGGCCGAAGCCGGGTGACGGGTATCGGGTCGAGATCGATTCCGTGCGCCGGATCCTGAAGCCGCTGGAAGAGTCGGTGGTCGCGGCCAAGAAGATCAAGAGCGACTGGAAGCCGATGGCCGAGCTGATCCACGACACGGTGACGATCGACATCGTGTCCCCGGCCGAGGACGTGCTCTCCAAGTGGGGCTTCGGGATGGGCCGGGTCGCGGAGCACACGGAGACGGTGGTGGAGACGCTGCGGCAGGTGATCGCGGCGTACATGCTCGCGGACCTGCTGGCGATCAAGAACTTCTCGCCGACGGCGGACAACATGGCCAAGCTGCCCATCGGCGAGCACGGCATGCGGGCGTGGAAGGACGGCGACCGCCCTTCCTTCGACCCGCCGCCGGAGATCTACCAGGAGCCGTGGCTCGATGACGACGGCGGTGGCGGTGGCGGCGGTACGGGCGAGCTGCCGACGAACCCGCGCAAGCTGTACGACGGCGGCTGGGTGACCGACGGCGGCGACAAGGGGACGATCGCGTGACGCAGAAGGACGCGGTGGAGGGCGGGGCGGTCGAGCGGATTCCGCCGGGTGCGAAGCCCTCGGATGTCATCTTCGGGTCGCCGGGTGATGTGGATGATCTGGTCGTCAGACTGCGTGCGTATGCGGGGGCGTTCAAGGACGGGCTGGCGAAGCTGGACGATTTGTCGTTGTTGGATTGGACGGGTGCGGGTTCGGAGGGGTTCAAGGACGCGACGAGGGCGTTGCCGCGGGAGTTGGAGGCGGCGCGGAAGTATTTCTCTGCGGCTGCGGGTGCGTTGGATGCGTATGCGGAGAAGTTGCGGTCGGTGCAGGGGCGGGTGAAGCCGCTGGTGGAGGACGCGGATGCGGCGCGGGCGAAGTCGAAGGCGTATTGGCGTGAGGTGGATGCGTACAACGCGGCGGTGGAGCGGAAGGATGATCCGTTGCCGGAGCGTCCGCCGGAGGATGATCCGGGGATCGCGGCGCTGAACGCGTGTTACCGGCGGCTGGATCGGCTGGAGGAGGAGCTGGAGGGGGTGGTGGCTTCTTCGAAGCGGACGCTGGCGCGGGCGGCGGAGAAGGCGCCGGACAAGCCGGAGGGCTGGGAGGCGTGGAAGCAGGGCGGCAGGGACTTTCTCGGTGGTGCGGCGGACACCGGGTGGGGGATGTTCAAGCAGTTCGAGTTCCTGGTCGAGGACGGTGTGGACGGTGCGTCCATGCAGTTGGCGGGGATGGTGGACGGGGCTGCGTATGCGGTGGATCATCCGAAGGAGTTCGCGAAGGCGGTCACCAACTGGGATGAGTGGCAGCGTAATCCGGCGCGTGCGGCGGGGCAGTTGACGCCGGAGTTGTTGTTGGCGTTGGCGTCGGGTGGGGCGGGTGCGGCGCGGAAGGGTGCGTCGGCGGCGAAGGATGCGGCGCAGCGGTTGGCGGGGCGGGAGCGTGCGCTGCGGCGGGATGGCAGTGCGCGGGAGCGGGCGGAGGGCGATACCGATACCTCGACGTGTCGCAACGACAAGTGTGAGGTCGGCGAGCCGGTCGATGTGGCGACCGGTGAGATGGTCATGTCTGTCACGGATGTGGAGTTGCCGGGTGTGCTGCCGTTGGTGTTGGAGCGGCACTATGTCTCGGGGCATCCGTGCGGGGGGTGGTTCGGCCCGAGTTGGGCCGCCACTCTTGACCAGCGGCTGGAGATCGACGACCAGGGCGTTGTCTATGTCGCGGATGACGGGATGGTGTTGACGTATCCGGTGCCGGAGCCGGATGTGCCTACCATGCCTTCTTCGGGGCCGCGTTGGCCGCTGGTGTGGGACGGGAAGCCCGAGGGCACCTTCACTTTGGTGGTGCCGGAGCGTGACCGTGCCCTGCATTTCGCGTCGCTGCCTGGCAGTGGGCCGGAGCTGGTGCTTCGGGCGGTCACCGGCCGGTCGGGCGAGGGTGACCGGATCGAGTTCCTCCGGGACGCGAAGGGCACGCCGACCGAGGTGCGCCACTCGGGGGGTTACCGGGTGGCGGTGGATACCGATCCAGTGCTGCACCGGGTCACGGGGTTGCGTCTGCTGCACGGTGAAGCACGGGAGCACTCGACGGCGCTGGTCTCTTTCGGCTATGACGGGGCGGGTGATCTGAGGGAGGTCGTCAACTCGACGGGCAGGGCGTTGCGTTACCGCTACGACGGGCGGCACCGCATCACCTCGTGGACGGACCGTAACAACACCACGTTCGGCTATGTGTATGACCATCGTGGCCGGGTGCTGCGCACGGTGGGCCCGGACGGCATCCTCTCCGGACGCCTCCACTACGACACGGCCGCGCGTACGACGCGCTATACCGATTCCCTCGGCAACCAGTCCACCTATGTCCTCAATGAGGCGGGGAAGGTCACTGCGCAGACCGATCCGCTGGGCAACACCATTCGCACGGAGTGGGACGACACCAACCGTCTCCGGCTTGCGGTGACGGATCCGCTGGGGAACCTCACCCGCTACACGTATGACGGGGAGGGGTGTCTCACCGGTGTGGAGGCGCCTGATGGGGCGCGGACGGAGGCGGTCTACGACGCGTGGGGGCAGCCGGTCCAGGTGCGTGAGCCGGGTGGTGGGGTGTGGCGGCACACGTATGACGCGCGGGGCGCCCGTACGTCGACGACGGATCCGGCCGGTGCGGTCACGTCCTACACGTACGACGGGTCGGGTCATCTGTCGGCGATCACGGATTCGCTGGGCCGGACCACGACGGTGACCACCAATGCGGCGGGTCTGCCCATCGAGGTCACCGATCCTCTCGGGCACACCACTCATGTGCGGCGTGGGCCGCATGGGCGGATCACGGCGCTGACGGATGCGTTGGGGAACATCACGCGTCAGGGCTGGACGATTGAGGGCAAGCCCGCGTGGCGGGAGCATCCGGACGGGGCGCGGGAGGAGTGGAAGTGGGACTGCGAGGGCAATCTGGTCACCCACACCGACCCGGCGGGCCACACCACGGCCTACACCCACACCCACTTCGACATGCCGGTCTCCCGTACCGGCCCGGACGGTGCGCGCTACGCGTTCGCCTACGACACCGAACTGCGCCTGACCACGGTCACCAACCCTCAGGGCGACGTGTGGCGCTACACCTACGACGCGGCGGGACGGCTCACCTCCGAGAGCGACTTCAACGGCGCCACCCGCACCTACACCCTCGATGCGGCGGGCCGTCTCACCGCCCGGACCAACGCACTGGGCCAGAC
>NZ_JBSHAO010000087.1:0-25101 GCF_053611545.1 Streptomyces sp. NPDC054796
GGTTTGGGTTTTGGGGCCCCGCGCCCGCCCGGCCCCCCCCCCCCCCGGGCGGGCCCCCGCGCTGTCCGGGCCGAGCACTGTCCGGGCCCTGTGCTGTCCCCTGAGCCGTGCCCGAACCCTGTCAGCGGGCGCAGAAGCAGAAGGGGTGCCCGACGGGGTCGAGGTAGACGCGGAAGTTCCGCTTGCCGTCGTCGTCGCCCTGCGCCAGCACCGCACCGAGCGCGAGCACCTCGCGCTCGGCCTCGTCCATCTTCTCTCTGGGCACGTCCAGATCCAGGTGGAGCTGCTGCGCGTGCTCCAGGCTGGGCCACTGCGGCGGTACGTAGCCCGGCGACTCCTGGAAGGCCAGCCGCCGCCCCTCGGGGCTCGCGACCTCGACCCAGTCGTCCTCGCTCTCGCTCGGGTCGACCTTCCAGCCGAGCACCGCGGCGTAGAACTCCGCGAGCCGCTGAGGGTCCGGACAGTCCAGGACGACGACACCCATCGTGGCGATAGCCATGGTTACCCCTTGAAGCTCGTTACTGGTAACGCTTCGGTTACCCCATGATGGCGTCCTACCAGTAACCTGGCAAGGTGACGGACAGGACAGCGCCCGCCTCACTCGTCCTGGTGCAGGAACTGGTGAACACCCTCGACGTGGAGACCGGCGAGGACGCGCTCGCGGCGCCGGACGGCCTCGGCAGGTTCGCCCGCCGCCACGGCCTGACGGACCTCGCCCTCACCGGGGGCGACCTGCCCGCGGTCACCGAGCTGAGGGAGGGGCTGCGGAGCGCGTGCGTGGCGCACACGGGCGCTCCGATGGACTCCGGGGCGGCGCGGGTGCTGGAGCGGCGCCTCGGGGCTGCGCCGCTCGTGCTCGGGCTCGACGGGGCCGGTGCGGCGGCCTTGCGGCCCGCCGAGGGGCTTCTCGGGGTCGACGGGCTCGCCGCGCGCGTCGCGGCGGGGATCGCGGCGGCGGACGCGGGCGGCCAGTGGCAGCGGCTCAAGGCGTGCGAGGCCGAGGACTGCCTGTGGGTCTTCTACGACCGCAGCCCGGCGGGGCGTGGCCGCTGGTGCACCATGGCAGTCTGCGGCAGCCGCGCCAAAATGCGCGCCTATCGGTCCCGGCGCCCCTGACCCTGTCGGGGGGTGTTGCGCGGGACGGTTGCCCTCTCAGGTGGGTGCCGTAGGGTCCCGCGCTGATTTTTGTGCCGCTTCACGGGGTGCGGCGTTTTTCGGGTGCGGGCCGGTGGCTTCGGCGCGGCGTGTGGTTGCGGTGCGTTCGCGGCTGGCGCCGCGTGGTTCTTGGCTTGTGCCGGTGGCCGTGTGGGGTTGCTGTGTGGTGGGGGTCGGTGCCGTGGTGGGGTGTCTCCTCGGCGTGAAGGTCTCGTGTTCAGCTTTCCGCCGGTGACTTTCTCGACCTGCGGGGACACCCCACCACGTCCCCTCCCACCCGGTGGCCAACCTCCAGCCGGTGACCCCTCCGCTTGCCCCCACGCTGTGCACCGGTGCCGTACCGGAGGAGCTCCGCCCCTGCCGGGGAAGCCGACGGCGACGGCTCCCCCACTGTTGTGGGCAATCGTCCCGCAGGGCGAGGGGGCACCTCCCAGCGGTAGCTGGGGGAGGGTGGGCACAACCCGTGCCACCGGGCCGCAGCACGCGAACGAAGCCCCAAAGGGGCACCCAGGGATGCACCCGCCGGGCGACGGCTCACCACACTGTTGTGGGCAAGCGTTCCGCATGGCGGAACGGGTGGGCACAACCCACCCACCGGCCCGCGCCCGCGTGACGAAACCCCAAAGGGGCACCCACAGAGCGCACCCCCTGCGAGAAACGGGCAGCCGTGAAGGCTTCACCCCGCACCCCGTGAAGGGGTGCAGCCCAGTGAAGGGCCGACCCTTCGTTTCATTCCGCGCCCCGCGAAGGGGGCGTCAGGCTGTGGGGCGGCCCAGGGCGCGGAAGGTCCAGCCGGACTTGCGCCACAGCGCGGGGTCCAGCGTGTTGCGCCCGTCCAGGACGTGCCGCGTCGCCACCGCCTCCCCCAGCTCGGCGGGGTCCAGATCCTTGAACTCGCGCCACTCCGTGAGGTGCAGCACGACGTCGGCCCCCCGCACCGCCCCGATCGCACTGTCCGCGTACCCCAGCGTGGGAAAGATCGCCCGCGCGTTCTCCAGCCCCTTGGGGTCGTAGACCGTGACCTGCGCCCCCTGGAGGTGGAGCTGGCCCGCGACGTTGAGCGCGGGCGAGTCGCGGACGTCGTCGGAGTCGGGCTTGAACGTCGCACCCAGTACCCCGACCCGCTTGCCCAGCAGGCTGCCGCCGACCGCCTCGCGCGTCAGCTCGACCATCTGGGCGCGCCGCCGCATGTTGATGGAGTCCACCTCGCGCAGGAAGCTGAGCGCCTCGGAGGCGCCCAGTTCGCCCGCGCGGGCCATGAAGGCGCGGATGTCCTTGGGGAGGCAGCCGCCGCCGAAGCCGATGCCCGCGCGCAGGAACTTCTTGCCGATGCGGTCGTCGTGGCCGATCGCCTCGGCCAGCTTGACGACGTCGCCGTCGGCGGCCTCGCAGACCTCGGCCATCGCGTTGATGAAGGAGATCTTGGTGGCCAGGAAGGAGTTCGCCGAGGTCTTCACCAGTTCGGCGGTCGGGAAGTCCGTGACGATGAAGGGCGAGCCCTCGGCCACGGGGGTGGCGTAGACCTCGCGCAGGAGCTGTTCGGCGCGCTCGCTGCGGACGCCGACGACGAGGCGGTCGGGGTGCAGCGTGTCCTGGACGGCGAAGCCCTCACGGAGGAACTCGGGGTTCCAGGCGAGTTCCGCCTCCTCGCCCGCCGGGGCCAGCTCGGCGAGGCGCGCGGCGAGCCGGTCCGCGCTGCCGACGGGGACCGTCGACTTGCCGACGACCAGCGCGGGGCGCGTCAGGTGCGGGGCCAGGGACTCGACGGCCGCGTCGACGTAGGACATGTCACAGGCGTACTCGCCGTGCTTCTGCGGGGTGTTGACGCAGATGAAGTGGACGTCGCCGAACTCGCCGACCTCGGCGTAGGAGGTGGTGAAGCGCAGCCGTCCGCTGGCGCCCTCGTGCCCGGCGACGTGTTTGCGCAACAGCTCGCCGAGCCCCGGCTCGTACATCGGGGCCTCGCCCCGCTCCAGGGTCGCGATCTTCTCCGGGGAGATGTCGAGACCCAGCACGTCGAAGCCCAGTTCGGCCATGGCGGCGGCGTGGGTGGCGCCGAGGTATCCGGTGCCAATCACGGTGATCTTGGGCGAGGCCATCTGTGCTCCTGTAGCTGCGGGCAGAACGCTGCCCGCGAGCATAACCGGGGCCCCGCCGTGACCGCCCGCCGCGCTGTCGTGAAGCTCACGTATCCCGGTTCCCTCGGCTCCCTCTAGAATTGGGTTACTTAACGGTAATTAGCAGAGCCGCTCTCAGAGGAGTGAAAACCTTGGCGCCCTCGGACAACAGCGCAGCAGCCGACTTCGACCTCTACCGGTTGCCCGAGGAGCACGAGATGCTCCGGGACTCGGTGCGCTCGCTCGCGGAGGCGAAGATCGCGCCGTTCGCCGCCGAGGTGGACGAGGAGGGCCGGTTCCCGCAGGAGGCGCTCGACGCGCTCACCGCGAACGACCTGCACTCGGTCCACGTGCCCGAGGCGTACGGCGGCGCCGGGGCCGACGCGCTCGCGACCGTCATCGTCATCGAGGAGGTCGCCCGGGTCTGCGCGTCCTCGTCGCTGATCCCGGCCGTCAACAAGCTGGGCTCGCTGCCGGTCGTGCTGTCCGGCTCGGAGGAGCTGAAGAAGAAGTACCTGGGCCCGCTCGCCAGGGGCGAGGGCATGTTCTCGTACTGCCTGAGCGAGCCCGACGCGGGCTCGGACGCGGGCGGCATGAAGACCAAGGCCGTACGCGACGGCGACTTCTGGGTGCTCAACGGCGTGAAGCGCTGGATCACCAACGCGGGCGTCTCGGACTACTACACGGTGATGGCCGTGACCGATCCCGAGAAGCGCACCAAGGGCATCAGCGCCTTCGTGGTCGAGAAGGCCGACGAGGGCGTCTCCTTCGGCGCCCCCGAGAAGAAGCTGGGCATCAAGGGCTCCCCCACCCGCGAGGTCTACCTCGACAACGTGCGCATCCCCGCCGACCGCATGATCGGCGCGGAGGGCACCGGCTTCGCCACGGCGATGCAGACCCTCGACCACACCCGCATCACCATCGCGGCCCAGGCGCTGGGCATCGCCCAGGGCGCGCTGGACTACGCCAAGGGCTACGTCCAGGAGCGCAAGCAGTTCGGCAAGCCGATCGGCGACTTCCAGGGCGTGCAGTTCATGCTCGCCGACATGGCGATGAAGCTGGAGGCCGCGCGTCAGCTCACGTACGCGGCGGCGGCGAAGTCCGAGCGGGTGTCCGCCGGGGGCGGCAAGGAGGACCTGACGTTCTTCGGCGCCGCGGCCAAGTGCTACGCGTCCGACGCCGCCATGGAGATCACCACCGACGCGGTCCAGCTCCTCGGCGGCTACGGCTACACCCGTGACTACCCCGTCGAGCGCATGATGCGCGACGCGAAGATCACCCAGATCTACGAGGGCACGAACCAGGTCCAGCGCATCGTCATGGCCCGCAATCTCCCGTAACGCCCCCTCTCTCCCTCTTCCTCGACGCAGCCCCCGGCACGACGGCCCCGACGCCGCCCTGCCGGGGGCTGTTGTCATGTGCGGGGACTTGTTTGTCCGGGAGGTCAGGCGGCAGGCCATAGTCCTCCCGCGTCACGTCCAGGATTCGGATGTCCTCACCGGCCCCGATGTTTCCGGGGATGCCCCACGCGAACTGATACCGCTGATAGTCGGTGAGCGGCCGGCGCACGACACGGACACGGACGACGCGCCTGCCGGAGGCGACGTACTCGCGTACCCGCTCGTGCCAGCGGGCATTGTGGTCGGCGGGCTTCTTCTCGCCGCGCAAGAAGCGGGCGACGTTCTCCTGCTCCTTCGGCATGGTGTACGTGGGCTGCGCCTCGAAGCGCCACGCCTCGTACTCGAAGGCGTCGAAGAACCGACGCCATTCCTCACCGTCCACGAGCACGGACCAGGAGCGTGCCAACGCGGCGGGGGCTCTGGACAGGAGCCGGGAGCACCGTGGCGGTTACGTCGTCAAAGCCGTGTTTCTTGAGCATCCTGGTCCAGGCCCCAGGCGCGTAGTCCCACCGCTTCACGACAGCGGGGTCCTCCTCGGCCCCGCGAGGAATGTACGACGCCTGGCATCCGTAGCAGCCTTCGACCGGAGGCCGCTGCGAGAAGGCGAACATGCCGCCGGGCTTGAGGCGCGCGCGCACGAGTGGAAGCAGGAGGTCGGGGTCCGTGAACCAGATGGCACCGAACACGCTGTAGACCGCGTCGAAGACCGTGGACGTCTCCGCCAGGCAGGCTTGTGCGTCCCCCTGCCGCAGCTCCATCCCGTCCGCGTCCGGCCAGCGTTCGCGGGCCTTGTCGAGTTGCTTGCCCGAGAGGTCGATCCCGACGGCCTTCATGCCGAGGGCTGCGAGGTGAGCCGCGTTCCCGCCGCTGCCACAGCCGAGGTCGAGCACACGGTCCCCGGGCTCCAGCGCCAGCACTTCCGTTCCGGGGCCATGGTCTGTGTACTGGGTCCAGTTGAACCACGTGCTCTCGCCCCTGGCATTGGTCCGTCGTCGCTGGGGTTTTGTCCGCGAGTACGTGTCCCATGCGGCGCTGCGGGCGTCCGTCACTACCTGTCCGTTCTCCTTCGCGGTGGCCGCCCGTCAGCGGGCGGCCGAGGCGTTAGTGGACTACTTGTTCACGGGGCTGTCGCTACAGCCCGCGTAGCTCTGAGTGCAGTCGGCGGAACCTTCGGCGGGCCAGAAATCGGGATCTGTCTCGTAACCGGCGACACGGAGGAGGTCGCGAGTATTGGCCATCGCGGCCCGGCCCTTGGCGGGGTCGTGCCCACCGCGGTCCGGGACGTGGTGGACGAAGGGGGCACCGAGCGCCTGGCAGAAATCCGCGTAGGGTTTGGTGTGCAGCACGAAAGCGTGCCAGAAGAGGTCCACCCGGAGACTCGGGGCCATCTTGCCGGTGGTGTGTGCGGCGGTGGCGAGGAAGGCCACCATCTGGTCGACGCCGCGCCGGCCGAGATCATCGGTGAGCTCGGGCCAGTAATCCTTGCGGACGACCTCGATCAGATCTGCTCGCAGTTCCGGACTGATCAGACTCAGGACACCGGTGGGGCCCTGGTAGGTGATCGTCACATTTCTGCCCTCCTTGTCAGACGGTACGTGGACGAAGGGCACACGCGCTCCCGGCATCCGGGACAGCTTCGCCGGAGCCGCGGCGCACGCGGCTCCGAAAGTCCCGGATGTCGGCCGCGCTATGGCTTCGTCACAAAGGACGGTAGAAGGAACGAAAACGGGACTGCCACGAAGTTGCACGTTGTTGCAGGCCAATTACCCCAGCGCGTCGATGGCCTTCCTGATCAGAAAGCGGGCACGGGGCCCGTACACGGCCATTTCCGCGAGTCGCGTGAACGCGCGCAGGTAGATCTCCACCTCGGTCGGTGTGGTCACCGTCACCTTCGCGGCCAGCAGCTCCACATGGACCCGCCTGTCGTCGAACACCGTGAACGTCTCAAGGCCCCACATACCTCGCGGCATTGACCGGGGAATGATCCCGAGCGACACCGCGGGGTACGACATGGCTGTCAGCAGACGTCGGAGCTGACCCGCCATAACGGCGTCGTCGCCAATGAGGTGGGTCAGTACGTCTTCCTCCACGAGCAGGACGGCGCGGTGCGATCCGTCACGGATGATGTGCGAGCGGTTCGCCCGAACTGCCGCTGCTTCATCGATGTCGTCGGGAAGATTCCGGAAATTCGCGATCAAGGACAGGAGGGCTCGTGCGTAGTCCTCGGTCTGGAGAAGCCCGGGCATGACGCGGGAGCAATAGGCACGGAACAGCTTCGTACGCTCATAGAGCGGCAGGCTGGCTTCTTGGAGTCTGCGCAGGCCGGTGCGCTGTACCCGGCGCCACTCGACGTACATCGAGTTCGCCGAGCGCGAGGCCGCGATCAGGTCAGCCGTCCGGTCCTCGGCGCCGCAGGCCGCACACCAGGCCCGGACGTCGGTGTCGGAGGGGGCGGTCTTCGCGGCCTCAATGCGGGAGGTCTTGGCCTTGTTCCAGCCACACCGGTGAGCCAGTTCCTGCATTGTCAGGCCGGCATCCAGCCGAAGGTCCTTCAACCGTCCGGCGACCGATTCGCGGGCGGCCTGGGCACTGGAGGACGGTGAGAACGGCATGACCTGCTGACGGGGTCGTGGGAATCAGATCCGGTAATCCTCGTGCGGGACGCCGCGTTCCCACGCAGCTTCGAACGACGCGGCGAACAGTTTCAGGACGGCCTGGTCGGTGGAGAACTCGTCCTCTACGAGGGAGCCGTCTCCGGAGAAGTGGTGGATCCGGGCCAGCCGGTCGTCGAACAGCCAGAAGTCGTTGCACGGGAGCGCCAGGTCCGAGGCAAGCCGCCTGGGCACCCACCGGACCCGCTCACCGGCGGTGAGGTTAGCTCGCGTCATGTAGTGCTCCCAGCGGATGTACGCGGACACCGGCTCGCTGACGACGCGCGCCCGGCGGACCGCCACCCCGCGCTCGACTGTTCCGGCGATCTGGTCGTGGAAGGGCCGCCACCAGGACGAGCGGTCGTCCCAGTCGATCCGGGCTCCCCGCCGCCATGCGGCGAACCGCTCGTTGTCGCCGTAGTCGTCACGTGTCTCCAGGTGGACCGCCGAGCGGACCGTGTCCCGAAGGCACTCGGCGAAGCTCGGCTGCTGAGCGTTCTGCGGCATCGCATGCCTTCCTGATCTGCTCGATCATCCGTGCCGGGAGGCGAATAACGGCCTCCGTGTCCGGGACGGGGCCGAAGGTGAGGCACTGCTCCTCGGTCGCCCGGTCCGTCTTCCAGCCCTGGAGAACAAGATCGGCGGATTCATCGTCCACCCAGACCGTCGGGCAGTGGTCCTCGTCGGTCTCAGGGTCCTTGCCGAAGAACAGGAGAGACATGGCTACCTCTTCCTCGCCGAGCCTGCTGCTACTGGTCGCACGACCTTCGCGGCACGCTGCTGGAGCCGTCAAGAGGGCATGCCACTCGCAGCGCCCGCAGTGCGGCTCCAAGCTGTGCCCTGTTCACGCCCCGTACTTGGCCCACCATTCGGTAAACGGTTCGGCGTGCGCGAGCGCCGCGTCATGGAACCTGGTGAATTCAGTCGCCTGTTCTGGCCCCAGCACCTTCGAGCCGAGGTACTTACCGGCCTCGTCGTAGTTCATCACAGCCACGAGTTCGGAGTCGAAGCACCAGAAGTCCGGGACGCTCTCCAGCGGATTGAGCTTGTCGGTGATGTCGAAGATGAAGAACTCTTCGCCCCCGGCCATATTCTTCCGGTAGCCCCACCCCAGTTCGAAGCGAAGATACTCCGTGAGCGGGCGCGACAGAATGTGCACCAGGAGGGTGCCGCGCTCTGTCGCGTAGACCGTCGGGCAGTCCTTGATGACGCACGTACTGACCAGCTTGGTGACCTTCATGGCCCGGGTTCCTTCTCCCCTACCGCTGCCAGCGCCCCGCATCCGCGTTGATGCTCCCGAGGACGGGGCGCGTGGGTCAAGCGATCACGGTTGACGGAAGAGGAAACCGCGTGGGCGGCCCCGAGTCTGCTGGTCTGCCGCCCTGTCGGTGGCGGCGTGTCCAGCGGATGTACTCGGACGGGACCGTCGCGACGGCATGCGAAAGGGGCGGCCCCCGTCCCCAGGTGCCGCCCCCTCCCCGGGGGCTCCGCTGTGCGGGCCCCCACCGGAGTGCCTACTTCACGCTGCCCAGCAGCGGCCTGATCTTCTGGCGCGAGGCCAGGAAGACCAGGCCCGCGAGGGCCGCGATGATGCCCTGGACCGCGAAGCCCGTCGTGCCGCTGGCCGCGTCGCCGATGACGAGCTGGACGATCGCGAAGACGCAGTCGCCCGCGGTCACCGCGAGGAACCAGACGCCCATGAGCTGGCTCGCGTACTTCGCGGGCGCCAGCTTCGTCGTCACCGACAGCCCCACGGGCGAGAGGCACAGCTCGCCGATGGTCTGGATGAGGTAGACGACGATCAGCCACAGCGGGGTCACCTTGGCGTCGCCCGAGGCCGCGGCCATGGCGAGCATCATCACGCCGAAGGAGACGCCGATGCCGATGAGGCCGATCGAGAACTTCGTGGTGGTCGACGGGTTGCGGCTGCCCAGCTTGACCCACAGCGCCGCCAGCACGGGGGCCAGGATCATCACCCACAGCGGGTTGACGGACTGGAACCAGCTCGTCGGGAAGGTGATGCCGAACAGGTCGGTCGAGGTGCTGTTCTCCGCGAAGAGGGTCAGCGTCGAGCCGGACTGGTCGAAGATCATCCAGAAGATCGCGGCGGCCACGAAGAACCAGATGTAGCCGGTGAGCTTCTTCTTCTCCTCGCCCGTGACCTCCTTGTCCCGGCGCATGCGGGCGAAGTAGTACGTCGGCAGGACCAGGCCCGCGATGCTCAGCGGCCACAGCACCCAGTTGATGGTGAACGCGTCCGCGAGCACGACGCCCGCGTAGAACACGGCCAGGACCAGCGCCCCGACGAGGGTGTTGCGGACGGCCTTGACGCGCTCGGGGCGCGACAGCGGGTTCGGGACGACGCTGGACTCGGCCGCCAGGTGCCGGGTGCCCAGGAGGAACTGGACGAGGCCCAGCGCCATGCCCAGGGCCGCCAGGCCGAAGCCCAGGTGCCAGTTGACCTTCTGACCCGCCCAGCCGATGAGCAGCGGGGCCGCGAAGCCGCCGATGTTGATGCCCATGTAGAAGACGGTGAAGCCGCCGTCGCGGCGCGGGTCGTTCGGGCCCTGGTAGAGGTGGCCGACCATCGTGGAGATGTTGGCCTTCAGCAGGCCCGAGCCGACGCCGATGAAGACGAGGCCCACGAAGAACAGGGCGTCCACGCCGACGGCCAGCAGGGCGTGGCCGATCATGATGATGAAGGCCGAGATGGCGACGGTCTTGCGGGGGCCCCAGACGCGGTCGCCGAGCCAGCCGCCGGGCATCGACATCAGGTACACGGTGGCGTTGTAGACGGAGTAGAGGGCGACGGCGGTGGCCGTCGCCATCCCCATGCCCCCGTCCACGGCGGCGGCCGTCAGGTAGAGCACGAGCAGGGCGCGCATGCCGTAGAAGCTGAAGCGCTCCCACATCTCGGTCATGAAGAGGGTGGCGAGACCCCGGGGGTGCCCGAAGAAGGTCTTGCCGTCGGCCGCGGGTATGCCCTGCGGCGCGTCCTTGGTGAAGGTGGACGCCATGGTGGTTCCTTGCTCTGAGGAGTGGCCGGCACCGGCGCGGCGCGGCACGCCGCACACCGGGATCCACGCCCTGCGCGCTTCGTCGCGCGGCAGGACCCGGCCGCCAGGTCATTGACTGGGATTCGGGGTGTTGTCGTCCGGCACCGTCGGCGCCGTGCGACGACGCCTCGGGGGCACTGTGCGACGCCATCCGGCCATAAGCGGCCCTTGGCGTACGTCAGCGAACGAAAAGCCCCGCTTTATAGCGTACGTGAAAGTCGAACTATTCATTCCGCTTGTCTGCCACGGCCCCGGACACGAACCGGCGCCACCGGGGCGAACCCCGGTGGCGCCGTAGAACCGGATTCCGCTACTTCACCTCGGACATGTTCTCGGTGATCTTCTTGCGGTACATGAAGACCGCGCAGCCCGCGATCACCGCGAGGGCCGCCTCCAGCGCGACGACACCCGTACCGCTGAGGTCGGCGCCGCCGATGGCGAGCATGCCCGTGACGCAGTCGCCCGCGGTCACCGCGAGGAACCAGACGCCCATGAGCTGGCTCGCGTACTTCGCGGGCGCCAGCTTCGTCGTCACCGACAACCCCACGGGCGAGAGGCACAGCTCCGCGATGGTGTGCATCAGGAAGATCAGCACCAGCCACAGCGGGCTGACCTTGGTGTCCCCGGTGGCCATGCTCATCGGGATGGTGAAGACGAAGAAGGAGAGGCCGATGACGACGAGCGCGAAGGAGAACTTCACCGTCGTGCTCGGCTCCTTGCCGCGCCGGTTCAGCGCCAGCCACAGGGCGGCGAAGACCGGGGCGATGAGGATGATGAAGAGCGGGTTGATCGACTGGAACCAGGTCGACGGGAAGTTCCAGCCCAGGATCGACGTGGAGGTCTTGCCGTCGCCGAACGCCTGCACGGTGGAGGCGCCCTGGTCGAAGATCATCCAGAAGACGGCAGCGGCGACGAAGAACCAGATGTAGCCGGTCATCCGGCCCTGCTCGGTCGCCGTCAGATCCTTGTCGCGCTTGATGCGCAGCAGCATCCCGGCCGGGAGCAGCAGCCCCAGCAGCGTCAGCGGGATCATCGCCCAGTTGAGGGTGAAGTGCCCGGTGCCGACGACGACGGCGTAGAAGACCACCGCGACGGCCAGCCAGATCAGCCCCTTGCGCACCACCGCCGTGCGCTCCTGCGCGCTCAGCGGGACCGGGACCGTGCTGCTCCTGGGGTCCAGGTTTCGGGAGCCGAACAGGAACTGGACCAGGCCCAGCGCCATGCCGACGGCCGCCAGCGAGAAGCCGAGGTGCCAGTTGACGGTCTGGCCGACGGTGCCGATGACGAAGGGCGCGATGAAGGCGCCGAGGTTGATCGACATGTAGAAGACGGTGAAGCCACCGTCGCGGCGCGGGTCGTCGGGGCCGTTGTAGAGGTGGCCGACCATCGTGGAGATGTTGGCCTTCAGCAGCCCCGAGCCGGTCGCGACGAGCGCGAGGCCCACGAAGAACATCGCCTGGCCGGGGACGGCGAGCGCGAGGTGGCCGCACATGATGATGCCCGCGGCGATGGCCACGGTCTTGCGCGGACCCCATACCCGGTCACCGAACCAGCCGCCGGGGAGGGCCAGCAGGTAGACCATGGCGTTGTAGACGGAGTAGATCGCCGTCGCGGTGGCCAGATCCATGGCCAGTCCGCCGCCCTGGGAGCCGGAACCGGCGTCCGGGCCTCCGGAGATCAGGTAGACCACGAGCAGGGCACGCATGCCGTAGAAGCTGAAGCGCTCCCACATCTCGGTCATGAAAAGGGTGGCCAGACCTCGTGGGTGGCCGAAGAAGGTCTTGCCGCCGGTGTTGCCGGCCGCGCCCTTCGTCAGACTGGACGCCATGTGGGGGTTCCTTGCCGGTCGGGACGTTGTGTGCCCGTACATGCGGCACATACGGGACACGGCACGCCCTGTGTGGGAGGTGGCGACCGACGGTCACTGACCGACGGATCACACAGAAAAGGACCCCGAGCGGGCTTGGCGTGGCCCAAGGATCCTTGACGGTCACTGCAAAAGCGCCCTCACCATACGTCACACGCTCCCGCGCGACGGAAGGCATTGCGACACAGATCACAGGTGAAAAGCGAAACCACACAACCCTTTCCAAGGTGACGTGTCCACGTCCCCAAAGATCGACTCGGGTGGGCGGGGAGCGCCCTCACGCTCGGCGACGAGGACTACCATCGGGCCATGACCCGAGTACTGCTAGCCGAGGATGACGCGTCGATCTCGGAGCCGCTCGCCCGCGCTCTGCGCCGCGAGGGCTATGAGGTCGAGGTGCGGGAGGACGGACCCACCGCACTCGACGCCGGGCTGCGGGAGGGAATCGATCTGGTCGTGCTGGACCTCGGCCTCCCGGGCATGGACGGCCTTGAGGTCTGCCGCAGGCTGCGGAACGAGGGCCATGCCTTCCCCGTCCTGGTCCTCACGGCGCGCGCCGACGAGGTGGACACCGTCGTCGGGCTCGACGCCGGTGCGGACGACTACGTCACCAAGCCCTTCCGTCTCGCCGAACTCCTCGCCCGGGTGCGCGCCCTGCTGCGGCGCGGCGTCACGGCCGAGCCCGCTCAGCAGCCCGCGACGCACGGCGTGCGCATCGACGTCGAGTCGCACCGCGCGTGGATGGGCGACGAGGAGTTGCAGCTCACCGCGAAGGAGTTCGACCTGCTGCGGGTGCTGGTGCGCGACGCGGGCCGGGTCGTCACCCGCGACCAGCTCATGCGCGAGGTCTGGGACACCACCTGGTGGTCCTCGACGAAGACGCTCGACATGCACATCTCCTGGCTGCGCAAGAAGCTGGGCGACGACGCGGCCAACCCCCGCTACATCGCCACGGTGCGCGGCGTGGGCTTCCGCTTCGAGAAGAGCTAGCGCTCCGTGCGACGCCGGCTCATCCAGTCCACCCTCGCGGTGGTGCTCGTCGTGGTGGCCGTCTTCGGCATCTCCCTGGTCATCGTCGAGTCGCGGACCATCGAGGAGAGCGCCAGGGAGAGCGTGCGCTCCGAGGCGTCGAGGCTGGTCTCCGTGGTGGAGACGCGGCTCGTCGCCGGGGAGAAGGTGACCCCCGAGACGATGGGCACCACCGTCTCGGGCAACCGCTACGTGCGCATCGAGGTCCCCGGCAAGCGGACCGTCGAGCTGGGCGCGAAGCCCGACGACGATGTCATCGAGGCGTCCCAGAGCGGCGGGCACGGCGAGACCGTGACCGTGCAGCAGGAGCGCGGCACGGTGCGGGCCGAGGTCGGGCGCACCCTCCTGATCATCTTCGCGGTGGCGCTGCTGGCCGTCGCGGCGGCGGCGATCCTGGCCGTACGCCAGTCGCACCGCGTCGCGGCCCCGCTCACCGACCTCGCCGAGACCGCCGAGCGGCTCGGCTCGGGCGACCCGCGCCCCCGGCACCGCCGCTACGGGGTGCCGGAGCTGGACCGGGTCGCCGATGTGCTGGACGCGAGCGCGGACCGCATCGGGCGGATGCTGACGGCGGAGCGGCGGCTGGCGGCCGACGCCTCGCACCAGTTGCGCACGCCCCTCACCGCGCTCTCGATGCGGCTCGAAGAGATCATCGCGACGGCCGACACCGACGACCCGGAGGACCGGGCCACGGTCAAGGAGGAGGCCACCATCGCGCTCGCGCAGGTGGAGCGGCTGACGGACGTGGTCCAGCGGCTGCTCACCAACTCCCGCGATCCGCGCTCGGGCTCGGCCGTCAGCTTCGACCTGGACGAGGTCGTCAAGCAGCAGATCGAGGAGTGGAAGCCCGCCTACCGCAGCGCGGGGCGCGCCATAGTGCGCTCGGGCAAGACGGGGCTGCGGGCCGTGGGCACGCCGGGCGCGGTGGCGCAGGTGCTGGCGACGCTGATCGAGAACGCGCTGATGCACGGCGCGGGCACGGTGGCGCTGCGCACACGGGTGACGGGCAATCAGGTCGTGGTGGAGGTGACCGACGAGGGTCCCGGCGTCGATCCCGACCTCGGCTCGCGGGTCTTCGAACGGACGGTGAGCGGGCGCAACTCGACGGGGCTCGGGCTCGCCGTCGCGCGTGATCTGGCCGAGGCGGACGGCGGGCGGCTCGAACTACTTCAGCAGTACCCGCCGGTTTTCGCGCTTTTCCTTGGCCGAGAGGCCACGTCGGACCCGGCCGCCTGACCGCGCGCCCACCCGCGTCGCACCGTCCGGGGGGACGGTTTCGGCCCCGGCGCCCGCTTCCGCTTCCGTGCCCGTGTCCCTGTCCGCGTCCCCGTCCGTGCGCGCCAGCCGCTCGGCGTCCCTGAACACCCAGGTGCGGTAGGACCAGAAGCGGAAGACGGTGCCGATGCCGAGGCCGACGACGTTCTTGGCGATGTTGTCGGCGAGCGTGGACGTGAAGCCGAACCCGTAGTGCGAGAGGGCGAGGATGCCGTTCTCCAGGACGAGGCCGATGCCGCTGAACAGGAAGAACAGCGAGGTCTCGCGGTGCACCCTGCTCTTGTCGATGTGGCGGTACGTCCAGTAGCGGTTGCCCAGGTAGTTGGTGCCGATGGCCACCACCTGGGAGATCACACCGGACCGCACCGGGGCCAACTGGAAGCTGTGCATGCACAGATTGAAGACGGCCACGTTCACGAGGAAGCCGACCGCGCCCACGGCTCCGAACTTGGCCAGTTCCCGGGCAAGACGTCCTACCCGTGAGCGCAGGGAACGCCGTTCACCCATAGTGGTCGCTCAGCCCCGTTTCCGGTCGGTGTGGTCGCTCCTCATGCTAACCAGCGACCCTGTGACGCGGTGCGGCGATCGGTGCTTCGGTTGTCGGGCGGGGTTTCAGCCGGGGCTGCGGGTGCCCTGTCGCAGGGCCAGCACGGAGGCGACGGCGTGCAGCCAGCGGGCCGTGTCCTCTGCGGTGTCCACGCTGCCGTCCTTCGTCACCGCCGCCACCGTCGAGAGCCACTCCTTCGCGAGGCGCGCGGGCGCGCCGCCCGGCAGTGGCTCGGGCAGGTCCGCGGCGGACCGGACTCCGGCGCTCCGCACCAGGTCGCCCAGGAAGTGCACGGAGCGCGGCAGCACGCCCAGTTCCTCCGCGTGCAGCGCGCCGGCCACGGCGCCGTCACCGAAGAGGGCGGCGCGGTGCGCGCCGCCCAGCGTCAGCCCGTAGCGCAGCATCATCGGGACGTCGAGGGCGCGCAGCTCCTCGTCGGTCATACCGGCGGGGGTGCCGTCGTTCATGGGGTCCTCAATCCTGCCCACTCGGTCCTGCCCACTCAATCCTGCACGGTCACGTCGAAGGTGACGGTGGTCGCCTCGGGGCTGCCGGTGTTCTCGCCGGGCATCCCGCACTGGCGGCAGTAGAGCAGCTTGAGCGTGGTCCGGCCCGCCGCCTTCGCCCGGAAGTCCAGGGTCAGCTCGCCACCGCTGCCGTCGAGCACCGGCTCATCGGTCTCGAAGCCGCTCCCGACCCTGGTGACCACCCGCTCGTCGGGTCCGGGCTCCTCGAACCGCCAGCGGTAGCCGGTGCTCCGGTTCTCCTCCAGCCGGACGGAGAACGTCTCTCCGGCCGACACCTCGATGGCGGTGTCGTCCGCCTCGTACACCTTCGGGCCGAACAGTGCGCCGTAGAGCAGCCAGCCGCCGACGAGCACCGCCGCGACCGCCGCCGCGACCAGGGTCACGAGCAGCGGCCGGGTACGTTTACTGGCCATGGGTCCTTCCTCGGGTACGGGGCCTGGGGGGCACGGAAGCCTCGGGTACGGAGGCGTACGGCCGGGCGAGAGGGAGGCGGACGCGTCAGTCGCCCTCGGGGATGAAGACCTCGTACGCCTCGGGCAGGCTGTCGTCGGACGCGCCACCCATGCGGTTGTTGACGAAGTCCTCCTCGCTGACCCAGCTCGTGGTGCCCCAGGGGTTGTAGATCTGGAGCTTGTCGCCCTCCTGGCCGATGATCATCATCTGATGGCCGCCGTCGCCCGTGACCCCGACGGGCACGGGCTTGCCCGCGTTCACGTTCTCCTCGATGTCGGGGAGCAGCTCGCGCCGGTCGTCCGCGTTCTCCATCTCGTGCCGCTTGTACTCGCCCCCGACGGCCGGGGAGATCTCCTGGTTGGCGACCTTCTGCTGCTCGTCGTCGTCCATGCCGTCCGTGCCCCAGAAGCCGTTCCAGCCGTCCCGCTCGTCGTAGACGCGGTTCTGCTCGTCCTCAAGGCGCTCGGCGAACTTCTCGGGGTTGTCGTAGGCGGGGTCGCCCGGGTGGCCGCCCGTGGTGATCTCCAGCGCGAACATGGGGTCGCTCTGCGCGCGGGCCGTGACGGTGGAGAGGGCCACGCAGGTCGGGCCCGTCTGCTCCCACATCTTCGCCTCGTCGCCGTAGCCGAACCAGACGCCGCTCTTGTCCCCGTACTTCTTTGACTGGTCGGAGGCGTTGACGATCGGCGTCAGGTGCTGCTGGAGCCACTGGGTGTCGGCGCCGTAGGGGTGGATCTTGTTGCGGAAGTCGGTGACCTCTTCGAGGCTGCGCCCACTGGCCAGCGCCTTCATCAGATAAGCGCGCTCCTCCGGAGACTTGGCGCTGTCCAGGAGGGTGCGGAACTTGCGTTCGTCCTCCGGGTTCATCTTGTCCATGTACTCGGCGGAGCGGCGCAGGTCGTTCGCGGTGAGGATCTCGTTGTCCTCGCGGTCGCCGCCCGCCGCGGCGGCCGCGGCCAGGGTGATGCGGTCGGCGTCGCTGAGGTCCCCGGTGCTGAGCTTGCCCGCGCGGGCCTCGCTGGCCATCTTGTTCAGCTCGCGGGCCGCGCGGCGGCCCGCGCTCTCGGCCGTGCACGCCGCGGAGTACATGCCCTGCACCCCGTCGCGCAGCGCCGTCCTGGCCTTCTCCAGCTCCTCGCGCTCGCAGTCCCCCGGGTCGTCGCCGAGGATCTCCTTGGCCCGGTGCAGGGAGGGCCGGGCCCTGCCGTGCGCGCTCTGCGCGTCGCGGATGCCCTCCGCCAGGAGGGACAGCTCCTTGCCCGCGTGCGCGAACTTCTCCGACATCTGGTCCGCCGTGTACGCGCAGGCCGAGGTGACCTCCACCGCCTTGGAGCCCGCCTTGCCGACCCACGTCTCCGGAAGGCCCGCGTTGCCGACGCGGTTCACGTCGCCGTGGACGGTGCCGGTCCTGACCGCGGCGCGGTTGTACGCCTTGGACTTGCCGTCGATGTGGCCGGGGTCGCCGTCGGGCTCGGAGACCCCGAGGGCCTCCGACACCTTCTGGGCGAGCAGGACCCCGGCCAGCCCCGGGAGGAAGAGGGTCATGCCATCGATGTCGTCGAGCATGTCCTTGAGCCGCTGCTTCGGTGTGTCGTCGCTCATCGGGGCGCGCTGCTCCCCTGCTCGGGCCCGGTCTGCGTCAGGCTCTCCTTCGCCTTCGACTCGGAGTCCCGCTGGTCGAACAGGCCGCTGGATATCGAGTCGAGGCCGCGGCCCGTGTCGTGGTCGTTGCCGTCGTTGAGCTTCACGCCGTCGCCGATCTTGCCGTGCAGTTCGCGCAGGGCGCCCGCGAGGGTGTGGCACTCCAGGTTCCACGCGGTGGAGAAGGAGTTGAACGCGGCGGTCGCGCCGTAGTCCCCGAAGCGGTCGGGGCCGAAGATGTTCATGACCGAGCCGATGCCGAGGAAGCCTCCGTCGCCCTCCAGCGACTTCCTGACCTCGTCCAGGTCCTTGGCCGCCTCGTCGAGGACGCTGCCCTGGGTCAGGGTCTCGCCCTTCTTGAGCCCCAGGTGCCCACTGCCGCCTGTCACGCGCGTACTCCCCCGCTCCGGATTCACCAGGTCCGCGTCAAACAGGCGTGATCATAGCGGCCTGCGGTGGACGCGGTGCGCGCGAGTTGTGGGGATGCGCGGGGGGTGGCTGCGGGTTCTACGGGCTCTACCGGCTAGGTTCCCGTCGCCGTGCCGGGCCGCGTTCCCGTCGCCGTGCCCGGAGCCGCCGAACGGCGCAGCTCCAGCAGCGCTGCCGCCGCCTCCAGCCAGCGCGCGACGCTCTCCTCACCGTCCAGGTCACCGTCCTTGAGTACGGAGACGGCCGTCCCCAGCCACTCCTTCGCGGGCCCCGCGGCCTCGCCGGGCAGCGGTTCCGGCAGGCCGGCTGCGGGCCGCAGCCCGTCCCTGCGGACGACCTCGCCCAGGAAGGACAGCGCGCGCGGCAGCACGCCCAGCTCCTCCGCCTGGAGCGCGGCGGCCACCGCGCCGTCGCCGAAGAGCGCGGTGCGGTGCGCGCCGCCCAGCGTCAGCCCGTAGCGCAGCGTCATCGGGACGTCGAGGGCGCGCAGCTCCTCGTCGGTCATGGCCTCGGGCACGGGACGCTCACTTCCGGACGGTGATGTGGAAGGTGACGGTCTTCTCGGGGTGGTCCTCGTCGACCTTCTCGTAGTCGGTGCCGCACCGGAAACAGTGCCGCAGCTTCACCTGGGTGCGGCCCTCGGCGACGGCGCGGTGGTCGAGGTAGAGCGTGCCGGGCGCGCCCATCCGCTCCGTGTCGGCCATCACGTCGCGCTCGCCGATGGGCCGCACGACGGCGCTGTCGGGCTCCGGGTCGTCCAGCACCCAGTCGTAGCCCGCCGACGGGTTGGCCGGCAGCCTCAGCGCGAACGTCTCGCCCGGCGCGACCTCGACGTCCGTGTGCTTGCGGTCGAAGACCTGGTCGGGTGTCGCGGACGGGGTGGGCGCGGCGGAAGCGGTGGCGGAGCTGGAGATGGACGGGGAACCGGAGACAGAGAAGGAAACGGAACCGGAGGGCCGGGGCTCGTCGCCGCCCTGGGCGCCCGCGCAGCCGGAGAGGGCCAGTGTGAGCAGGAGGGCACCGGTGACGGCGTTCCGGGGGCCCCTGGCGTTCCGGGGGCTCCGGGCTCGTGGGCGTGAGCGTGGGCACGTGCTGCGGCGGTGCATGGTCTGCTGGCTCTCCTGCTGTCCTGGCGGCGGCCGTCCGGCCTACTGCGGGATCCGGATGTCGGTGGGCGTCGGGTAGTCCTCCGAGGAGGCGCCGCTCATGGTGCCGTTGACGAAGTCCTCCTCGCTGACCCAGGTGGTGAAGCCCCAGGGGTTGTAGATCTGGAGCTTGTCCCCCTCCTGGCCGATGATCATCATCTGGTGGCCGAAGGCGGTGCCCTCGCGGGCGCCGAAGGCCACGGGCCTGCCGCTGTTGACCGAGTCCCTGATCTCCGGGAGGGCGTCCTCGCGCTTCGCCACGCTGTCCACGGAGACCTGCTCGTAGTCGGCGCCCGTGTGCCGCCCGATCTCGTCGTCGGCGACCTGCTCGCTCTCCTCGCCCGACATGCCCTCCTTCTTGCCCTCCCGCGTGTCGTAGACCCGGGTCTCCTCGTCGCGCAGCCGCTCCTCGAACGCCTCGGGGCTGTCGTACTCGGGGTCGCCGGGGCGCCCGCCCGTGGTCAGCTCCAGCGCGTACAGCGGGTCGGACTGGGCGTGCATCGTCACCGTCGAGAGGGCCACACAGGTGTTGCCCTCCTGCTCCCAGACCTGCCCGCCGAAGGCCACCTCGTGGCTCTGA
Source organism: Streptomyces sp. NPDC054796 (assembly GCF_053611545.1). Lineage (NCBI taxonomy): Bacteria > Bacillati > Actinomycetota > Actinomycetes > Kitasatosporales > Streptomycetaceae > Streptomyces > Streptomyces sp. NPDC054796. The sequence goes on from NZ_JBSHAO010000087.1 coordinate 19,873, forward strand.
TCGCCGTACCTCCGCTCGTCGTCGGACCTGTTGACGATGGGCGTCAGATGCTGCTGGAGCCAGGCCGGGTCGTCGCCGTACGGGCGGATACTGGCGCTGAAGTCCTGGATCTCCTCGAGGCTGTACCCGGCGGCCAGCGCCTTCATCAGATAGGCACGCTCCTGCGGGGACTTCGAGCCGTCGAGCAGCTTGTCGTAGGCCGCGCGGTCCTCCGCGCTCATCCGGTCCAGGAACATGCCGGAGCGCTGGAGGTCGGTGGTGCTCAGGATCTCGTTCTCGTCGGGGTCGCCGCCGTGCGCCCCGGCGTCGGCGAGGACGACGCGGTCGGCGTCGGACAGGTGACGGGAGTCGAGCTGTCCCGCGCGGGCCTCCGAGGTGAGCTTGTCCAGCTCGCGCTCGGCCCGCTCGCCCGCCGCCTCGGCCGCCTCGACGCCCGACTCCAGCGAGCCGAGACCGCCGCGCGCGATGGAGCGCGCCTTGACCGCGTACGGGCCCGGCACCATCAGCACGTTGTCGCCGAGCTGGGCCCGCGCGTCGTGCAGCGCGTCCATGCCGTGCGAGTGCCTGCTCTGCGCCTGCGCGATGCCCTGGGCCAGCAGGCTCAGCTCCGTCGCCGCCTTGCCGAACTTCTCCGCCATCTGCTCGGCGTTGCGCCCGGCCGCCTTGGTGACCTCGCTCGCCTTGGAACCCGCCTCGCCGACCCACGTCGAGGGCAGGCCCGCCTTGGCGACGGCCTCCACGTCGGCCCGCACCTCGTCGGCGTGCCGCGCCGCCCTGGCGTAGGACCGGGCCTTGTCCTCGATGGTGTCCGGCGAGCCCTCGGGCGCGGGGAAGCCCAGTGCCTCGTCGATGATGCCCGCCAGCTCGGCGTTCTCGGGCGAGATCCCCCAGCTCTCCTCCTTGAGGGAGAGGGCGTCCAGGGCCTCGCGCAGCTTCTTGATGTCGCCCTTGCGGGACCTGCCGAGAGAAGTCACCGGCCCTCACCCCGGCCGCGCTCCCCGCCGCCCGGGGTGTCGATGCCGCGCATCCGGCCGCCCGCGCCCTTGTCGGTGCCGTTCGTCGTGGCGACGCCGTCACCGATCTTGGCGTGTATCTCGCGGAGGGCTCCGGCGAGCGCGTCGATCTCCTCGTTCCAGGCCCGCGCGAAGGGCGGGAAGGCGCGCTGTCCGCCGTACTCGCCGTAGGTGTCGTCGCCGAAGAGGCTGTCCACGAAGGAGGGGAACCCCAGGTCGGGGCCGACTCCCTTGCCCAGCGACTTCCCCATCGCGTCCAGGTCCCTGGCCGCGTTCCGCAGCCGGTCGCCCTGGCTGAGCGTGCCCTGGCCGTCCAGGCCGAGGCGGCCCGGTCCCTGTCCCTCTCCCATGCCCGTCCCCCGAAACCGTGATCCGCCGAAACCGCGACCCGTCGAAACCGTGACCCGTGACGTGGTGACGTGCTCAGCAGGTCCGCGTCAAGCAGCCGTGAGCATAGCGACTCGTGGTGGACGAAGGACGGGGAAGGTGTGCCGATACCCTGGGTACGTGACGTTCCCGGTAGTCGGCATGGTCGGCGGCGGTCAGCTCGCCCGTATGACCCACGAGGCGGGCATCCCGCTCGGCATCAAGTTCAAACTCCTCTCGGACACCCCGCAGGACTCGGCCGCGCAGGTCGTGGGTGACGTGATCGTCGGTGATTACCGCGATCTCGACACCCTGCGGAGCTTCGCGCGGGGCTGCGACGTGATCACCTTCGATCACGAGCACGTCCCGACGGAGCATCTGCGCGCCCTGGAGGCGGACGGCATCCCCGTGCGCCCGGGGCCCGACGCGCTCGTGCACGCCCAGGACAAGGGCGTGATGCGGGAGCGGCTCACCGCGATCGGTGTGCCGTGCCCGCGGCACCGCATCGTGCGCGATCCCGCTGACGTGGCGGCGTTCGCCGCCGAAGGGGCCCCGGACGGCTCGGGCGACGGCGCGGGCGGCTCGGGCGACGGCTTCCCCGTCGTCCTCAAGACCGTCCGCGGCGGCTACGACGGCAAGGGCGTGTGGGTCGTACGGTCGGCTGCGGAGGCCGCCGAGCCGTTCAAGGCCGGGGTGCCCGTCCTCGCGGAGGAGAAGGTCGACTTCGCGCGGGAGCTGGCCGCCAACGTCGTCCGCTCGCCGCACGGCCAGGCCGTCGCCTACCCCGTCGTCGAGTCGATCCAGGTCGACGGCGTCTGCGACACCGTCATCGCCCCCGCACCCGGGCTGGACGAGAACGCCGCCGTGCGCGCGCAGGAGCTGGCGCTGACCGTCGCGCACGAGCTGGGCGTCGTCGGCCACCTCGCCGTCGAGCTGTTCGAGACCAAGGACGGCCGCGTCCTCGTCAACGAGCTGGCCATGCGCCCCCACAACTCCGGGCACTGGACCCAGGACGGCGCGGTGACCTCGCAGTTCGCCAACCACGTGCGCGCCGTGCTGGACCTCCCCCTCGGCGACCCGCGCCCCCGCGCCCCGTGGACCGTCATGGCGAACGTCCTCGGCGGCGACTACCCCGACATGTACGCGGCGTACCTCCACTGCATGGCCCGCGACCCCCAGCTCAAGATCCACATGTACGGCAAGGACGTGAAGCCCGGCCGCAAGGTCGGGCACGTCAACACCTACGGCGACGACCTGGCCGACGTGCGCGAGCGCGCCGCCCACGCCGCCGGCTACCTGCGAGGGACCATCACCGAATGACTGCGAACGCCGTTGTCGGCATCGTCATGGGCTCGGACTCCGACTGGCCCGTGATGGAGGCCGCGGCGAAGGCACTCGACGAGTTCGAGGTGCCCTACGAGGTCGACGTCGTCTCCGCGCACCGCATGCCGCGCGAGATGGTCGCGTACGGCGAGCAGGCCGCGGGCCGCGGCCTCAAGGCGGTCATCGCGGGCGCGGGCGGCGCGGCACACCTGCCCGGCATGCTCGCCTCCGTGACGACGCTGCCGGTGATCGGCGTCCCGGTGCCGCTGAAGTACCTCGACGGGCTGGACTCGCTGCTGTCCATCGTCCAGATGCCGGGCGGCGTGCCCGTCGCGACGGTCTCCGTCGGCGGCGCGCGCAACGCGGGCCTGCTGGCCGTACGGATGCTCGCGGCGCACGACGAGGCGCTGCGCGAGCGGATGGCCCGCTTCCAGGAGGAGCTGAACGCGGAGGCCACCGAGAAGGGCAAGCGGCTGCGCGGCAAGGTGTCGGGCGAGACCGGATTCGGCTTCGGGAGCCTGTGATGAGCGATACGTCGGAGCACACCGGGCTGCTGGAGCGGGCGCGCGAGCTGCTCGCCGCGCACCCCGTGGTGGACGGGCACAACGACCTGCCGTGGGCGCTGCGCGAGCAGGTCTCCTACGACCTCGCGCGGCGCGACATCGCCGCCGACCAGTCGGCGCACCTGCACACCGATCTGCCGCGGCTGCGCGCGGGCGGCGTCGGCGGCCAGTTCTGGTCGGTGTACGTGCGCACCGACCTCACCGGGGACAGCGCCGTCAGCGCCTGCCTGGAACAGATCGACGTGGTGCGGCAACTGGCCGCGCGCTACCCCGACGACCTGCGGCTGGCCTTCACCGCCGACGACATGGAGACGGCGCGCGCCGAGGGCCGCATCGCCTCCCTCATGGGCGCCGAGGGCGGCCACAGCATCAACAACTCGCTGGCCACGCTGCGCGCCCTGCACCAGCTCGGTGTGCGCTACATGACGCTCACGCACAACGACACCATCGACTGGGCGGACTCCGCCACGGACGAGCCCCGGCACGACGGCCTCTCCCCCTTCGGCGAGGAGGTCGTCCGCGAGATGAACCGCGTCGGCATGCTCGTCGACCTCTCGCACGTGGCCGCGACGACGATGCGGGACGCGTTGCGGGTGTCCGAGGCGCCGGTTCTCTTCTCGCACTCCTCGGCGCGGGCGGTCTGCGACCATCCGCGCAACATTCCGGACGACGTCCTGGAGGCGCTGCGCGGCAACGGGGGCGTGGCGATGGCCACGTTCGTGCCGAAGTTCGTGCTGCCCGAGGCGATCGAGTGGACGCTGGCCGCGGACGAGAACATGCGCGCGCACGGGCTGCACCCCCTCGACACGAGCGAGGAGGCGATGCGCGTGCACCGCGCGTTCGAGGAGGCGCACCCGCGGCCCGTCGCGACGGCGGCGACGGTCGCCGACCACCTGGACCACATGCGCGAAGTCGCGGGCGTGGACCACATCGGCATCGGCGGCGACTTCGACGGCACGGCGTTCACCCCGTCCGGCCTCGACGACGTCGCGGGCTACCCGAACCTGATCGCCGAACTCCTGGGCCGCGGCTGGTCCGAGACGGACCTCGCGAAGCTGACGTGGGAGAACGCGGTGCGGGTGCTTCGTGATGCGGAGTCCGCGTCACGGGGCCTGTCGGCGACGAGGAGCCCGTCGATCGCCACCCTCGGGGAGGCGTAGCGGGTCCCCTTCGCGGGGCGCGGAAGGAAACGGGGGGTTGCCGGTTCGTCGGGGGTGTTGCGCGGGACGGTTGGCCTGTGAGGTGGGCACCGTAGGGTCCCGCGCTGATTTTTGCGCCGCGTCACGGGGCGCGGCGTTTTCGGGTGCGGGCCGGTGGCTTCGGCGCGGCGTATGGACCGGTGCGTCGCGGCTTGCGCCGCGTGATTCTTGGCTTGCGCCGGTGGTTATGGGGTGCCTGGGTGGTGGGGGTCGGCGCCGCGCCGGGGTGTCTCCTCGGCGTGAAGGTCTCGTGTTCGGCTTTCCGCCGGTGACTTTCTCGACCTGCGGGGACACCCCACCACGTCCCCTCCCACCCGGTGGCCAACCACCGGCCGGTACCCCCTCCGCTTGTCCCCACGCTGTGGATCGGTGCCGTACCGGAGGGGCTCCGCCCCTGTCGGGGAAGCCGACGGCGACGGCTCCCCCACTGTTGTGGGCAATCGTCCCGCAGGGCGAGGGGGCACCTCCCAGCGGTAGCTGGGGGAGGGTGGGCACAACCCGTGCCACCGGGCCGCAGCACGCGAACGAACCCCCAAAAGGGGCACCCGGCTACGCACCCCCGGCAGGGGGTGTTGCGCGGGACGGTCGGCCCGTGGAGTGGGGACCGTAGGTCCCGCGCTGAGAGCGTGCCGCAGCACGCCATGGAACCGGCCCCCGGCCGACCCGGAGCGGAGGTGGGCCACCGGCGGGACGGGGACGCGGTGGGGTGTCCCCGCAGGTCGAGACGAACGACGGCAGAAAGCCGAAAACGAAAGCTTCACGCCG